>JAQTOI010000160.1 GCA_028713415.1 Candidatus Omnitrophota bacterium | reverse complement strand
CTTTCATTATTGCGTACTATCGTGGCGCGGTTACGCATTGACCAGATGATTGATTTTTGCTGGAAGTACCTGGTGCCGCTTTCGCTTTTTCAGTTACTGCTTAATCTTATTCTGAAAGGAATCCTGTCCCGATGAGGCCCGGTAAAATGCTTAGGGAAGTGTTGCGCTCGGTGTTTAAAAAACCGGCTACCAATTTGTATCCTGCCCAGAAGCTTGATATGGCTAAGGATTATAGAGGCAAGCTCATTTTTCATCCTGAGAAATGCATCGGCTGTAAACTTTGCATGAAGGATTGTCCGACTGGCGCTATAACTATTAATAAGATCGGAGAAAAAAAATTCGAAGCAGTAATAGATTTAGGTAAATGCATATATTGCGGCCAGTGTGTTGATTCCTGCCTGAAAAAAGCCCTTGAAGTGACAAAGGATGTCGAGCTGGCGCAATTAGATATTAAGAAATTAAAGGTGGTTTTTGGTGGCGAGTCTGAAGATAACTCTGGAAAATTGGCTCCGTGATGCCAAAAGGATAGCATTGCTTGGCATCGGTTCTGAATTAAGGGGAGATGACGTAGCCGGCATCCTCGTAGCGTCAGAATTTCGTAAAAATTGCCGCAAGATTTCCGGAGGGCGAAGATTTAAGGTTTTTCTTGGTGCTACTGCGCCGGAAAATCTTACCGGGGAAATAAAGAAATTCAAACCGACCCACCTGGTCATCATAGATTCTGCCGATACAGGAAAAAAAGCGGGTGAAATCGCCCTGATTAATCCGGAGCAGGCAAACGGTATTACGTTTTGCACGCATCGGCTGCCTCTGAAGATAATGGTAGATTATCTTATTGAGGCTATTGGCTGCGAGGTATTGATTGTCGGTATAAAACCTAAAATACTTGATTTTGGCAGCTTGCCTTCAAAAGAAGTAAAAAAGGCAATAAAGATTATTTCCGGTACAATTAAGGAAATTATAAACAATAGTATCAGAAAGGAGAAATAAGAAAATGTTTGGTTCAATTCAGGCAACTGTGTTTGAGATCGTTTCAATATGGGGTGTTCTTTTCATCGCTTTTATGGGTTTAGGATACGCGCTTATGTTACGGGCACAGATTATGAGGCAGGATAAGGGTACTCCCGCAATGCAGGAGGTCTGGGGTGCTATACGCACAGGAGCGGATGCTTACCTTGGCCGGCAGCTAAAAACCATACTGCCTTTGATTTTTATATTGACCGGAATTTTGTTTTTCTCGGTCTATGTTATTCCTCCCAGTGAAGAGGCCTTGTTGCGTTTTAGCAGCTATAGCCCGGATATGGTCAGGTTGATCGTCGGGCTGGGCCGCGCTATTGCTTTTATCATGGGCGCTTGTTTTTCGTTGATGGTCGGCCAGTTCGGGATGCGCATGGCTGTCGAAGGCAATGTCCGCGTGGCATCTGCTTCAAGGAGGAGTTTTGCCGAGGCCTTAAAGATCGCTTACAGGACAGGCACTATTACCGGTATGCTTACCGATGGATTAGGGCTTTTAGGAGGTTCGATTATCTTTATTATTTTTGGGTTAGCTTCCCCGGATGTATTGTTAGGTTTTGGTTTTGGAGGGACACTTCTGGCTTTATTCATGCGTGTAGGCGGCGGTATCTACACAAAAGCAGCGGATGTCGGAGCAGACTTAGTAGGAAAGGTAGAAAAAAATATTCCTGAAGATGATCCAAGGAATGCCGCGGTAGTTGCGGATTTAGTCGGCGATAATGTCGGCGACTGCGCAGGTATGGCTGCAGATATTTTTGAGTCTTATGAAGTAACTATCGTTTCCGGATTGATTTTGGGCCTGGCGTTAGTGACCATAACCGGCCAGATAAAATGGATTATTTTTCCTTTACTTGTGCGCGGCATTGGTGTTTTATCTTCGATTATCGGAACATACTTGGTGAAAGGTAAAAAAGGGAATGAAAGAGGCGATGCCCTTGCCAGTATCAACCGCGGTTTCTACGCTTCAGCTGCGATTTCCTTGGTAGCATTTATGTTTTTAGCCCATTTTTATATGCATGAATGGCGGGCATTTTTTTCAGTAGGTGTCGGTATCCTGCTGGCGATTGTTATCGATGAAATAACAAAATATTTTACGCATACGGCTCATGCGCCGGTAAAAGAGATCGCCGGTAGCTCCAAGACCGGTTCAGCGACTTTGATTTTACGCGGTTTGTCTATTGGTTTTGAGTCTTCCGCATGGCAGTTTATAGTCATTGCTTTGACGATCCTTGCGGCAATTTTACTTTATTGGGGCCAGCCTGTAGTTTTTGTCCTCTATGGCGTGGCGATGACCGGTATCGGTATGCTTACTCTGACCGGAAATAATGTGGCCATGGATTCCTTTGGGCCGATCGTGGATAATGCCAACGGTATAGGCGAGATGACCCATATGGATAAAGATGCGCGCCAGATCATGGCTGATCTTGACGCAGTAGGCAATACTACTAAAGCTATTACCAAGGGAGTGGCAATCGGCTCGGCGGTAATTGC
>JAQTOI010000159.1 GCA_028713415.1 Candidatus Omnitrophota bacterium | reverse complement strand
TCTATAAAATTTTCTACTGCCAAAGAAGTGGAAAAATATTTGCAGGAAGAACTGCATAAAATCTTAAAAGACGATTTTGAACGGTTAGCGATGCTCTGATATGAGGATATTAATACTTGCAGCAGGCTACGGCACCCGGCTTTACCCTTTGACGCTAAATGCGCCTAAGCCGCTTATTCCCATTAATGGAAAGCCGGTAATAAACTTTCTATTAGATAAAGTAAAAAATTTTGATTCTCGGTGCGTCAAAGAAATCAAGGTTGTCTGTAATGGGAAGTTTTACAAAAAGTTTTTGCGGTGGAAAAAGAACTATGGCAATAAAATTAAAATAGTCAATGATGGCTCGAACAGCCCGGAGGAGCGCCTGGGGGCAATTAAAGATATCAAGTTTGGCATAGGAGCGGTAAAAGACGACTGGCTTATTTTAGGAGGGGATAACCTCTTCGAGGACCCATTATCCGATTTTTTAAAGTTCTCTGAAAAGGTTGAGGCACATCCTGTAATAGGGGTGCATAAGCTAAAAAGTAAAAAACTGGCTTCCCGATTTGGCGTAGTTGTCATGAATAAAGACGGACGCATTGAAGAATTTCTAGAAAAGCCAAAGGAGCCCCCTACCAATTTAGTTGCTTCCTGTATTTATTATTTTCCTAAGGAGTCTTTGGATTTTTTAGACACTTTTCTTGCTATAAACGCTAACGCTGACGCTTCAGGGCAATATATTGCCTGGCTGATACGCCAGGTGAACGTGTTTGGTTATGTTCTAAAAGGTGATTGGTTGGATATCGGCCATTACGATGCCCTGCGCTTGGCGGAGAAGAAGTTTAAATGAGATAGCAACTTTTCAAGCGCAAAAACGGTAGAAAAGTTGCGTAATCGAATTTGTCCCGTTTTTGCCTCCATTGATTATTTTCTCAATTTTGCCTTTGCCAAAATTGAGAGAGAAGTTGTCTGGTGCAAAAACGGGATAATTTGCACCATTATTTCAACCGATAAGTTTTCTCGTAATTTTGTTAAAGAATTAAGGAATGGTAGGATATCCCGACAGCTAAACACTTCGAAAATTTATTCTAAATTTTCTCGCAGCTGTCGGGATCAATTCGGCTACGCAGTTTTTCTATCACTTCGTTCTGAAAAACTGCTGCCTCATTGAAGGAGACATATGGCATTAGAAAAAGTTAGAAAAAAAATCGATAACATCGATACAAAAATAGTTGAGCTTTTAAACGTGCGTGCGCAGGAGGTTTTAAAAATCAATGCGCTCAAAGCGAAAAACAATCTGGCAATTTATGCGCCGGGCCGCGAAGTAGAAATTTTAAGCCGGCTTAAAAGACTTCACAAAGAACCTCTTAGCCAAGAAGATGTGGAAATTATTTTCCGGGAAATATTTTCCGTTTGCCGCTCATTAAAGACAGCTCTGCGTATCGTATATCTTGGTCCCGAAGGGACATTTACTCACATGGCTGCGATAAAACAATTCGGAAAAAGCGCGAAATATATCTCTGCGGATAGCATTGGAGAAGTATTTGAAGAGGTAGAGCACACAAGAGCAGATTATGGAGTGGTGCCCATAGAGAATACCACTGAAGGGGTTATAAATTATACATTGGATATGTTTTTTACTTCGCCTTTGAAAATATGCGCAGAAGCGACTCTGAATATTTCCCACGCACTTCTTGGGCATAGTCCAAAGAGGATAAAGAGGATATATTCAAACCCGCAGGTATTTCCCCAGTGCAGGAAATGGATTCTTAAAAACTATCCTCATGCCGAGCTTATTTCTACTTCATCTACCGCTAAAGCAGCCATAACAGCGAAAAAAGATCTTTATGGTTCATGCATCGGGAATAAAGCTTTGGCTACCCTGTACGGTTTAAACGTGATTGCTTCTTCCATAGAAGATTCCGCGGAAAATTATACCCGATTCTTAGTTATTTCTAAAAGCGATAGCTTGCCTTCAGGCAAGGATAAGACATCGGTGCTTTTTTCAGTAAAGGATAAGGTTGGAGTGCTGCATGACGTACTCGCTTTATTTAAAAAATATAAAATAAATTTAACGAAAATTGAATCGCGCCCTTCAAAGAAAAAAGCCTGGGAATATTATTTCTTTGTGGATTTTGCAGGCCACAGGCTCTTACCAGCGGTGCGTTCGGCGCTCTCCAGTCTTGAAAAAAAATGTATTTTTCTGAAAATCCTTGGTTCATATCCGATAGAGAATTAAGGAAAAAGTTTTGTCTAAAGGTTTACAAATGCGCACAAAGTTGACGGTAAGAAAAGGATTGGGAAAAATTACTCCCTATAAGCCTGGTAAGCCTATTGAAGAGGTAAAGCGCTCGCTGGGTTTAAAAGCGGTCTATAAACTCGCCTCCAATGAGATTCCTTTCCCACCACTCTATATCCGTAAGGACATTCTAAAGGAGTTGAGTAACATAAACCGTTATCCGGAAAGCAGCTGTTTTTACCTTCGCAGGCAGCTAGCTAAAAATAATGCCGTAGGCACGGAGCAGATTGTTTTCGGCAA
>JAQTOI010000158.1 GCA_028713415.1 Candidatus Omnitrophota bacterium | reverse complement strand
ATATTAACGCGAAACGTGGAAGGGTTATGGGCATGGAAGTGAAAGGTAAAAACGAAGTTATAAAGGCCCAGGTACCCCTTGCGGAAATGTATAAGTTTTCCGCGGATTTGCGCTCGGTAACAGGCGGTCGTGGCAGTTACTCCATGGTATTTTCTCATTATGAAATTGTTCCGGCCCGCATCGCGCAGCAAGTTATAGCGGACTCAAAGCGTGAAAGCGAAAAGGAAAAAGTGCATCAGGAAGCTTAAAAAAGATTTCAGAGGTTAAGAGAAAGATTACGGAAATTATTCAATGATCAAATCTTTTTCTTAATCTTCTAATCATAAAAAAATTATGAAGATAGCAACTTTTGGTTTAGATATACAACCCGGAAAAAGCAAATATACATCTGAAAGTTTTGAAAAACTGGTCAAAAAATTTTCTCCCAAAAAAGTTTCTCCTTACGTCGTTGAGTTTATCGGCGAAGAGCTACAGGCAGCCGATGCGATTGTGTTTGATTTAAAGAAGAAACTGGATTTTATATTCATTGATTTGGAGAAGATTGAAACGCGACTGGGCCGTGTTTCTGACGAAGGAGAGCGCGCGCTGCTTTTAAAGTGCCAGGAGTTTCTGGAGAAAGAAACGCTTCTTTGCGAATGCGCCTTCAGCGCCCAAGAACAAGCATTCTTAAAAGTGCTTGCTCCGGTTACCTGGAAGCCCTCAGTTGGAAAGGAAAGCGCCCCTGACACAAACGCATTAATCAAAGAGGTCTTAGATAAAGCAGGAATACTTTTGTTCTATACCGCGGGAGACAAGGAAGTGCACGCCTGGGAATTAAAAAAGGGAGGCACTATTCTTGAAGCGGCAGGAAAAATCCATACTGACTTAGCCAGGGGCTTCATCAAAGGAGAAGTTACGGCTTGCGCCGATTTAGATAAATTCTTTAATATGGCAGAGGCGCGCGCAAAAGGGCTGGTAAAGACAGTAGAAAGAGATTATATAATGGAGCCGGACAGTATTATTGAAATAAAATTCAGCGTCTAGAGACGCGAATTCCCGCTAATTTGAAAAAACGCGAATTGGCGCGAATAGAAAAAATAAATATATGCTAAAGATAAGAAGAATATTAATCAGCGTGTGGGACAAGCGGGGTTTGTCGGAATTTGCCAAAAAATTGGCGCAGTTTAACGTGGAAATAATTTCAACCGGTAAAACTGCGGCTCTCCTGCGCCGGGACGGCCTTAATGTAAAAGACGTCTCCACGCTTACGTCTTTTCCTGAAATTTTAGGCGGCAGAGTTAAGACCTTGCATCCGAAGGTATTCGGGGGGCTTTTGGCGAACAAAAAACATCCTTTGCATATGGAAGAGATTAAATCCCTTTCCATTGAGCCGTTTGATATGGCGGTGGTGAATTTTTATCCTTTCCAGGAAAAACTGAAAGAAAAAATAGGTTTCGAAGAAATGCTCGAATACATAGATGTCGGAGGCCCAAGCATGTTGCGCGCCGCAGCAAAAAATTTCAAAAATGTTGCCTGCGTCAGCTCGCCCGACCAATATAAAGCGCTGGCTGATGAGCTTGAAGAAAATAAAGGGTTTTTGTCCGATGAAACCCTGAAGCATCTTGCCCAGAATGTATTTTATGTCACCAAAGAATACGATAACGCTATTTATAGCTACTTTAGAGGACGAGAATTACTGAATCTGAATTTAGAAAAAATAGCTTCTCTGCGCTACGGAGAAAACCCGCATCAAAAGGGAGGTTTATATAAGATACTTAACACGCAACTCTTAGAATTTCGCAAGATTCAAGGGAAAGAAATATCTTTTAATAATCTGCTGGATTTGGATACTGCCGTTTTGATGGTTAAAGATTTCCATGAGCCTGCAGCCGCAATAGTCAAGCACGCTTCACTCTGCGGGGTAGGCGTAGACAGAAAGCTGTCTCTGGCATATCGTAAGGCCTACCTCACTGATACGCTCTCCAGTTTCGGCGGAATTATCTGTTTGAATAGAAAGGTTGATAAAGATAGCGCGCAGGAGGTTATAAAAAGTGAGTTTAAAGAATGCATTATCGCTCCGGCCTACTCCAAAGAAGCATTGAAAATATTTTCCGCAAAAAAGAATTTTGTTGTGCTTGAAGCTGATATTGAAAAGTTCACCGCCGCCCTTAAAGAAATACGCACTACAGCGTTCGGGTGTTTGGTGCAGGACAGGGATACATTAACTTACGATAAACTTTCGCTTAAAACAGTAACAAAAAAGAAGCCTTCGGCAAGAGAGCTAAAAGATCTGATATTCGCATGGAAAGTCGCCAAGTTCGTGCGCTCAAATTCAATAGTTATAGCGCGCAATCAAGCGGTTCTTGGTATCGGCGGGGGCCAGCCCTCAAGAGTGGGCGCCGCAAAAATAGCTTTAGCTGGCGCAAAGGCCGTAAGGGGAGCGGTCCTTGCCTCTGACGGATTTTTCCCGAAAGACGACTCTATCAGGTTCGCGTACCGCAAGGGAATACGCGCAATTATCCAGCCTGGAGGCTCTATTAAGGATAAAGATATTATAAAATTATGCGAT
>JAQTOI010000157.1 GCA_028713415.1 Candidatus Omnitrophota bacterium | reverse complement strand
AAAGTTGTAAGGGTACCACCGCAAGTCGCGCATGGATATAAAATAATTAATGGTCCGATGCACATTGTCTATATAGCAGACAGGGAGTACGATCCTGGCGATGACTTAAGAATACCGCATGATGATCCAGAAATCGGATATGATTGGACAGGTGCTAATGAAAAGAGAATCGCTTAGTATTTTACCATTTTTTAAGGGTAAGCGTATTTTAATCACGGGAGGGGCGGGTTATCTGGCTACCAGGTTAACCAGCTTTCTGAAGGATATTGACTGCCATATTATTCGCCTAGACTGTCGAGAGGCTAATTTTATACCCGTTACTAATTGCAAGGCAAAAATAGAAGATAGGGAGGGGGACGTACGGAAAAAAATAACTTGGGAAAATAATTTAGAAAGAATAGAGGTTGTCTTTCATTTTGCCGCACAGACGAGCGCCTATGTGGCCAATGAAGATCCTCAGGCGGACTGGAAGAACAACGTGATGCCGATGATCAATTTAATTGAAACGGTGCGCAAGAATGATTTAAAGCCCACGGTTATATTTTCTAGTACAGTGACCGTAACCGGATTACCCGGCCAATTACCGGTAGATGAGAGCTGTCCGGCAAATCCGGTCACTTATTATGATTTACATAAATTAATGTGTGAAAACTATCTTAGATGTTTTGTGAAGTTAGGTTTTTTAAAAGGGGCAATTTTACGTTTTGTAAATATTTATGGGCCGGGCCCGAGGGCGAGTAATGTACACCGGGGAATACTCAATTCGATGGTTAAAAAAGCTATAATTGGCGAGCCACTGACTATTTATGGTGGAGGGGGATATCTCCGGGATTATCTTTATATCGACGATGCTATTACCGCTTTTCTTACCGCAGCTGCAAAGATCGAGGATGTAAATGGCGAATATTTTGTGATTGGTACAGGAAAGGCCTACTCTATTTTTGAAGCATTCAATTTAGTGGCAGAACGCGTAGCCCTGAAGACTAAAAGACAGCGAGTCAAAGTAGAATATAGCAACGCTCCTTTTGAACAGTCGGTTATTGAGTTAAGAAATTTTTGCGCCAATGCTGATAAATTTATGCGGCTGACGGGTTGGAAGCCGCGTTATTCTTTCGTTGAGGGGATAGATAAAACAATTGAGATGACTTTATGATTGTTAACATGGTTGATAGCTCGCAGGCAAAAATCGCCGGGAAAATGAAGCTAAAAGATATTCTTAAGCAGATAACCCCGCCCGTATTCCTTTGTCTTTACCGTAAATGTAGGCGGTTTTTTGGCGCTAAGTTATATACCTGGGAGGGGATTTATAGCAATTACCGGGATGTGCCGATAAGAGGTGAAGGCCAAGACGGTCCCACCTGGATTGAATTTGCAAAAAAAGAGGTTGAAAAAGCAAAAAGCGCGGGATGCCCTCCGATGGAAATAGCCGGAGAGCAAAGTTTGCTGGCTTTTTTGGCTTCAGTTTTAGGCAAGACCAAAGAAAAAATTAGGATCTTGGATTTTGGGGGAGCGTTGGGGATTGATTTTATAAATCTTCTCAATCATCTAGTCGGAAAAATTTCTTTTGATTATTATGTTATAGAATCAGAAAGGATGTGCCAGGAGGGCAGGCGGTTGTTTAAGGATGATGGCCGCATACATTTCTTAGATTCTTTACCTGCTGACATAGGGGGTATAGACATAGTGCATTTAGATAGTGCCTTACAATATATAGATGACTATCGCGGCCTTTTAAAAAGATTATGTCAGTCTCGGGCTAAGTATTTTTTGTTTGTCAGACTTTCGGCGGTTGAAACCTCTACTTTTGCCACTGCCCAGGTAAACCTGCCGGGCATGACTTTAGCATATTGGTTTATCAATCTTAATGAAATTATAGAAATAATGTCAGAATTCGGCTATGCGCTTATTTTTAAGAGTTCTTCAGATAATATTTACAACCAAGATAATTTTCCTGAAAGATATAGGATGAAACGCGGTTATAATTTGTTATTTTGCACTACTAAAATAGCATAAAGGAATGCACCCTATCAATGGATAATAAAAGACTAAAACCAAAGCCCAAAATAGCATTATGCGCGGCGTTTCATCAGGGTTTAGAAATTATCACCCATTTAACAGGTTCTTATTATCCTATTAAATTCGTGGCTACCTGCCACCGTGATTTAAGCCCGTTTGAATCTAAAATAGCGGGAGTTTGTAAAAAAAAGGGAATCAATATTTATAGGAAAATAGATATAAATACCGGTGATTTTATAAGCAAAATGAAGAAACATCGTATTGACATTGTTATTTTAGCTTGGTGGCCGGATATTATAAAAAAAGATGTTATTAAAGCAGCAAGGGTAGGTTTTGTAAATCTGCACCCGGCCTTTTTGCCTTATGGAAGAGGCAAACATGCCTATTATTGGTCTATTGTAGATAATACTCCTTTCGGAGCAGCGATCCACCTTATCGACGAAGGCATAGATACAGGAAAAGTATTATTCAGGAAAAAGATACCAGTTTCAATAGAGGATACCGGTGAGTCTCTCTATACAAAAGGCGTAAAAGAGGTCATAGGCCTTTTT
>JAQTOI010000156.1 GCA_028713415.1 Candidatus Omnitrophota bacterium | reverse complement strand
GCGCCATCCTGGGAAGCATACTTACCAATACCTGGTTAAGTTTTTTAATTTTTCCCTTGTCAATTCAGATAGGTTCGACTATAATGGATTTAAATTGGCGGGATGTTTATTCCAGCTGGATGGGGCTGCTAACAGATTTTCATTTTAGTGGGCTGTTTAAATTATCAATTTTAAAAATAGCCCTGCCGGTCGCAATCGGCTACCTTATCATAGCTTTCTGTTTGGGCTTATTTACTTATTTTGCCGTATTGATAATGCTTAAGCAGATAAAAAAATACAAGAAAGCAATATGAAGAATTTCATAATCCTACTCGGGGCGATATTTTTCTTATCCGGATGCGCGACCTATAAATTCCACCACGGTAAACCGCCCTACGACAAAGGCTATGTCGTATCAAGAGACGATTATACTATCCCGGAATACACTCTCGGCAAAGACAACAGCGTGCCGAAAATAAAACTGGCTAAGGAACGTTTCAAAAGGCGCAGGAATACCGTTGAAGATTACTATAAAAAAATGGGCTTTATCCAGAATCATTTTGTGATGTGCACCTGGGAACCCATAATCACTTTTTTAAAAATAGCAAGCGGGCCATTTCGCCTTCCCTTTATAGCTATTTCCGATTACAGGTACGAGCATAACCCGAAATACAAGGAAAAAATCAAAAAGCAGGAAGCCGAACAAGACCTTAAAGAAGAAAACCGGATCAATGCCTTAAAAGTAAAACTCAATGCCTATGTAGAAAAAGACCTGACGCGCGAACAGCCTGTTATTGAAGATACTAAACGCGAGACTAGCGTAGAAGCCCCTCCGGAAACTCCTCCGGAAGCGCCTCTAAAAGAAACACAAATCGCAAAATCATTAGCTGAGGCCGAGGCAACTCTCGTCGAAGAAAACCCCCCCGAGATAAAACCGGAACCAGAGCCAGAGCCTATCCCGCTGGAAATTCCCAAAGAAATGCCCAGGGAAGAAACGATAGTTAAACCGGAGCCAGAGCCAATGCCGGAACCGCCGCTTCAAGAACCAGTTGTTGAGCAAAAAAAAGAAACAAAACCAACCAAATTACCTACAGCTGTCATCATAGCAAAACCTACAAAAGGCTTATCTCCGTTAAGAGTGCGTTTTTACGCTAATAAATCTTATGCGCCGGGAAATAAAATAATCGCCTATTCCTGGGATTTCGGCGACGGCGATACATCGACAAAGATGAATCCAATCAATATTTATTATAGCGGGACTTTCCAACCGCGTTATTATACAGTTACTTTAACGGTGCATGACAACAAAGGCAATACTGCCAGCGCAAGCACTACTATTGAAGTCCTAAACAAGTAAAAAGAGGGAGACAATATGAAAATAACTGTATTTATTTTTGCTATTTTTTTGGCATTTTCTCAACTCTCCTTAGCTAACGAAACAATCGATAAAACTGACGCCATAAATAGAGCCCTTGCCCAGGCAGAATCCGGAAATGAAGAAGCAAATTTAATTTACCGCCAGAGGCTAAAGGAAGATGTAGTCGCAGTAACAGCAGAAAAAGAAGAAAAACTACCTTCGGAATTTGATACTTTCATCAGGGTAATGCCTAAGCATGGGGTAAAGTCACAAGACGGTAATCTGGGATTATTACAGTCTGATTTCGAATACAGCTATGAGTTCAAAGCCTTTGATAAAATACCTGTGGAACTTGGCGTGGGTACCGAATACATAAACATAGACAATAGCACTAACGTAACTCTGCCGGCGCATCTTACAACAGTTGCCATTGGCGGAAATGTCACCCTGCCGTTTTTTAATCTTGATAAAACATACTTCCGCTTAGGGATAACGCCTTCATTTTATTCTGATAACTGGAATGTCAATGGCACTGTTTTTCGCATCCCCATAAACGCCCTGGCTATCTATCAGCCCAACGATAAGTTAACCCTCATCCTGGGAGTACATGTATTCCCCAGCGGCGTTGACGGCAGGGTAAGCCCCGTAGCCGGCATTATTTATAAGCCAAATGATAAACTATTCTTTAACCTCGTTCCTCCCGCGCCGACTATCACCTATATGCTTAACAAAAAATTCGGCTTATTCGGCGAATTCGGCCTTATCGATGAAGAATACCTGGTCACAAAAGACGGAGAGAAGAACCTCGCGCTTATCTATAGAAATACACGCTTAGGTGCAGGCGCATTATATAAATTCAATAATTTTACCCAGGCCTCTTTTTCAATGGGCAGCACGCTTAAAAGCTACCTAAAATACAAAGAAAGCTTAGGCAAAGTAGTGATGAAAAACGGCCTATATACCGAATGCAGATTAGAGATGTATTGGTAATATGAAAATAAAACTTGTAATTATAACGCTTGGGATCGGGCTATTAGTGGCGGGATGCATAACTCCGGATAAGAAGAACGCAAAAGACGAAAATATTAAAACATACCTTACCGACCTCGATGGCGACGGCAAGAAAGAAATCGTCGAAACAGAAGACAGGTCTATCACCGATTACCTGTCTATCCTGACTATATCGACCGTTAAAAATAAAGTAAAAGAGACAACGGACAGCCTTTCTGTCC
>JAQTOI010000155.1 GCA_028713415.1 Candidatus Omnitrophota bacterium | reverse complement strand
ACAGCATTTCAAATAAGGGGTCGGCTCCGAAGGTCGCTACTATAGGTTTTTTTGTGCCGATCATTGCGCTTAAAAAGCTGACATTGAAATCATGGGCATGGAATATATCGGCAGATACAGATAGACTTCTTATTTTCTCTATATATTTTAAAAAGAATACAAAACGCGAATAAAAGTCTGTATAACTTGCTGCTGCTGAAGAAACCACCCAGTGTATTTTTATTCTTTTATCCAAATCTAAACCTTCTTTTTTATCCAGGTCTCTCTTGAGAATAGGCGCAATGATCTCTACCTCTGTGCCCCTTGCCAAGAGCTGCTCAGAAAGCTCTCTTACGCAGGTTAAACTGCCGCCCACCCTGGGATAAAAACTCCATACGACCATTACTATTTTCATAACCGGTATTTTTTATTGCTCAAAAGGAAAAATTTAAGTTTGAATAATTCAAGAAAAGATAAGAACAGGTCTTTGTAAATATTCAAATGACTGCATCCTTTATAAATCCAGCTTACCGATACCTGCTCGACTTTATAGTTATTCTTGAACGCCCTGGAAAGCACTTCAATATCGAATATCCATGATCTAATATATAAATCCGAGAGCAGCTCTTGAGCTATCTCTCTTCTAAAGGCCTTAAACCCGCAACCGACATCCATGACCTTATTTTTAAAAAACAGTACGTTGCAGAGCGCATTATAGATCTTACTTATCGCCTTCCTATAAAGAGGCCTTTCAATTACCGTATCCTTATCTTTCTCGTCTCTTACTCCTATGATTATGTCGGACCCCTTTTTTATCCGCTCAAAGACCTTGCTTATTTCTTTAATCGGCACTGATAGATCCGAGTCCATGAAAATAATATATTCTCCCTGCGCTATTTTTAACCCCTCGCATATACTTAACGCCTTACCTTGCCTTAAATCGTTATTTATGATTTTTACGCATTGATACCCGGATAGCCCGCCCCTTATAAGATCCAAACTCATATCCTGGCTTGCGTCATTTACCACTATCAATTCTATGCAGCTATTGTGTTCGCTTAAAAACTTATTAAGTTCATTCAGGGTGACGCCCAAAACCTTCTCTTCATTAAAAACCGGTATTATTATGCTTAAAATTATTCCTTTGGGCATCTTTTATCAGGAACGGTTCTGGCAGATCTTTTGAGATCTGCATATCTTTCCAATAACACGCCGTAGACGCCATAGGTTTGCGCAGCTGACCAAAACCAGCTTAATTCCCTTGTCACCTTTTCTCTCCCCGCTAATCCGATCCTGGTTCTTTCTTCCGGATTGTTCAAAAGATAAGATATGCGCCGGGCCAAATCTTCGGGGTCCCTGGCCTTTGCAAAGATTACCCCTTTGCCATTTTCGAATACCTCAGCCGGTCCGCCGACATTCGAAATGATAACCGGCGTGCCGCAGGCCATCGCCTCAGCAGCAGTAAGACTGAATGACTCATATAGAGAAGGTAAAACTACAATATCCGATTGCGCGTATAAATCAGGCATGAAAAGGTAACTTATGGAATTTTTTAGATAAATTTCATGTTTTGTATTTTTCCTCAGCTCATTGATGAAGCCGGATATGCTGTCTATGCCGAACCCGCAAAATAAAACCTTTAAAGGCGTATCCCGCAATAATTCCAATGCCCTGAATAAATATTTAAGCCCCTTCCTGGTAACAATACGGCCAGCAAATAAAATATTATATTTTTTAGACAGGCCGGCTCCGGGCTTGAACAGGTCGGCATCTAGACCATACCTGATAACGAAGATATCTTTTGTGATATTAAAATATGACTTGAGGTGTTCTTTCACCTCTTTTGAAGGGGCAATAAAAGCGCATGCCTTTCGAAATGCAACGATTTCTAAACAATGCAGGGAGAAAAAATAAATTTTTCTAATGAAAAACATAAAAATGGATACGACGGGATTGCCTCCCGACGCTTCAGAACACCAGAGTTCCTGAAGCATGGTAGAGTGGATCATGTGGACTATGGGCGCCTTCCCAACTACCACCGCATTATAGTTGTCATGTATGAGGTCATATTTATCTTGGTTTTTATATATAAATAGGTTTGCCTTAATGTAGAACTCTGGTATCCTTAATTTGTAAGGAAGCAATCTCTTTAATTTTATGATTCTGACGGGCAACCTTTGAAAGTCTTTTCCGATTTCGGTCTTTCCAGAAAGAGTCAGGACTTCTATGGATATGCGCTCATCCAGTTGAAGTAAATATTTTATTATATAATAGAGGTATATACCGGGCCCTCCTGTAATATTCGGGGCAAATTCCGGGCATACAAACAATATTCTCATTATATTAAAGTAAACTTATCGTTTATTCTCATTTAAATAATCCCGACTTTTTGCGGTATTCCAATTTACATTTGATACATATTGTTCCGCCGATCCCCCAATTCATCTTTGCCCCTTGAATATTACAATGTTTATCTATTCCCCGCCCCAGGCGCAGGCTATCCGCGGAATGTATCAGGTCAACTACTCTATCTTTATCCTGCCTTTAAAATAGTTCTTGTAGAGTCCCGGTTTTAAATACTTATCCGCGATGCCGCCATAACGGAGTATGTAACTTTTAGAATCCAGGAAGGTAGCTTTTGAA
>JAQTOI010000154.1 GCA_028713415.1 Candidatus Omnitrophota bacterium | reverse complement strand
AGTTTGTGGCTCCTGAAAGCGTATTTGAGGGCAAGCCCTACATGGACCTCGACGTGGTTATGGAGCAGGCGCAAATGTTGTCGGAAAAAGTAGGTGGCCTCACTGAAGAGGTGAAAAAAATTGCCGTGGATATAAACGATACCGTTTCAGCCAATAAAGACAATGTTGAACGGATTATGGAAAGCATAGAAGCAACCACGAAAAATTTTGAAGATTTCAGCGAAGATATAAAAATGCATCCCTGGAAAATCTTATTTAAGAGCAAAGAAGACCAAATCCGAGAAAGAAAGGGGGTAAGATGAAAAGATTTATAATTTTCTTTATTCTTTCGTTGTTATTCTTATCGTCGGCCTTTGCGCAAAGCGCAAAAATTATTGACCTAAAAGGCAGGGTTAGCGTGAAGAGAATGCCTGATGCTCAATGGGAAAAAGCAAAAGTTTCTACTACTCTAGAAAAGCTGGCAGAAGTTAAAACTGAAGCTAAATCCGAATGCGTACTTGTCTTCGATGAAGCAATGAAGAATGTTTTGACGCTTAAAGGGAATTCTCAAGTCAAGCTTGAGGATATAAAACCCGTTTCAGTCTCTCTTCCTCAAGGAAAAGTATTCGCTCTAGTCGATGATATAAAAGCTGTCGAGAAGTTTGAAATACGCACCCCTACGGCTGTAGCCGGCGTGCGCGGCACGGGTGAGTCGGTTGAGTTTAATAACGCAAGAAGCACCATAAAATGTTTCAGAGACACGGTGTATGTGCAAGGGCTCGATGCGCAAGGCAATGGTATCGGCGAAGCTGCACTTGCCGAAGGGTTTGGTTTTGATGTAGTAGCCGGCGGCTTGCTGGGCGAGGCATTTACTTTAAGCGCTCAGGATAGAAATGAATGGTCCAGGTTTGAAAGAAACACCGAAGGCGCAAGAAGAGAGGTGGAACGCACGGCTAATGAAAATAGAGGCAACGCAGGGGCGCTAGAGGACCTAAAGCAAGACCGGCGCCAGGATTATCAAGATATTGTCACAGAGGGAGAAAGACGCGAAGAGGAAAGCCGCGGTCGCTGCCACAGCGATGGATGCATTACAGTGTGCGACTAACGCTGATGCTTAAAAGGAGGGGTTTATGAGACGTTTTATTTTATTGGTTTTTATCTTTTTATTGTTCTTACCTTCTTACGCGTTTGGCCAGACAGTTAAGATAATTGACGTAAAAGGAGAGGTTTCGGTTAAAAAAAGCCCTGGGGCCTCTTGGGAAGCCGCTAAGACTAATACGTTTTTAGAACCTCTGTCGGAAATTAAAACCGGTAAAGGCTCTAAATGCACGCTTGTCTTCGATGAGCAGATGAAAAATATTCTGACGCTGAAAGAAAACTCGCAAATAGTACTTACAGAAACAAAACCGGTTAATATCAACCTCTCTATCGGAAAGGTATTTGCCATAGTCGATGACATAAAAGCCGTTGAAAAGTTTGAAATACGCACCCCTACGGCTGTAGCCGGCGTGCGCGGCACGGGTGAGTCGGTTGAGTTTAACGGAACTTCAAGCATAGTGCAATGCTTTAAGGATGTAGTAAATACCCAGGGGTTGGATGCAAACGGCGCGCTTTTAAAAGCCATTGACCTATTGGCCGGCCTGGGCGTTACCGTTAATCAGGACGGCACCTTAAGCGCAACATTTGAGTTATCCAGTGAAGAATTAAAGGCTTGGGAACAATTTATGGATTATATAGATGATCTTAGGGGAGAAGAAGGAAGTGATTCTTCGCAGGAGCTTAAAAATGAGCAGCAGCAGGATTATAGAGGCAGCATCTTTGAAGAAAATCGCAGAAACGAAGAAGGAAAGCCGCAGCAAGACGGCGGCTCAAGCGGTGAATCTGGTGGTGGCGAAGACGGTGAATACGACTATGATGGCCCTAGATAAGGGAAGATGCTATGTGTTCCGGCAACTCAACACTTCGAAATTTATATTAAATTTCGCGTAGCTGTCGGGATCAATTCCCCCAGTTTTGCACCCGATGTGTTTCTCTCGCAACTTCGTAGAAAGCAGAAATTGCGAAAAAATCAATGGAGGCAAAACGGGGGTCATTGAGGAGGGAGTATATGAAATACCGATTTATTTCTGTGCTGGTTTGTGTTTTATGTGCGTGTATGCTTCTATGTAACATAAGCGCTTTTGCTCAAGTGAGCGCAGATGAGGAAAAAAGCAAAGATGCCCGCGAATCAAAAACTTTTGACATCCGCGATATTCACAAATTCCTCCTCCCTTACAAATTTTCTCCGCGCGTAGGTATATTTTCCGGCTATGACAGCAATGTTAACCTGGACCACGAAAGAAAAGGGGATGTGTTTGAGGAATTCGCCCTTTCTTTTTATTTCAGCAAACCCTGGCTTGAGAATATGAAATGGACAGAAGGCATCAAATTCAGCTTTAACTACGATTTAGATGTCTTAAACTATAATGAGTTTACAGATGCCTCCAACATCTTAAACCATTTAAATTTTGCGCTCCAGAAACGCTACGCGCCTTTTACCCTGGGGACAGGTTATGACCTGGGGATTCTCTATTATCCTAATAACGAAGACGGTGATTTTCTGATGCATAAAGGGTTTATTTTCCTGCGGCAGAATATATTTAAAAAAGCCTATCATCAGCTGCGCCTTGA
>JAQTOI010000153.1 GCA_028713415.1 Candidatus Omnitrophota bacterium | reverse complement strand
TTACCGCGAGCCGCTCTTTTGGGGGAGTTTTTATCAGAGATATACCTTTTATGCCGATAAGGCCCATATATAGCGTACGGGGAATAGGCGTTGCGGTAAGGGTCAAAACATCTATGCCTACCTTCATATTCTTAATTTTTTCTTTATGCGTCACGCCAAATTTATGCTCCTCATCTATAACTAATAAGCCTAAATCTTTAAAAGTGACATCATCGGATAATAACCTGTGAGTACCAACTATAATATCTACTCTACCTTCCTTAAGGCGCTTTACTATCTCCGCCTGTTGGCTTGTGGTTTTGAATCGGGAAAGCATTTCCACGTTTATGGGAAAATCCTTTACTCTTTTTACGAGATTGCTGAAATGCTGATAAGCTAAGATGGTGGTGGGGACTAAAAACGCCACCTGTTTTTCGTTCATTACTGCTTTAAAAGCCGCGCGCATGGCTACTTCAGTTTTACCGTAGCCTACATCGCCGCAAATGAGCCTATCCATGCAGATGCCGGCTTCCATTTCGCTCTTAACTATATCTGCGGCCTTTATCTGGTCTTCAGTCTCTTCGTAAGGAAAACTTTCTTCAAAAGATTTTTGCCAGTCATTGTCCGGGGAGTATTTAAACCCTCCAATAAGTTTTCTCTGCGCGTCCATGCGCAGCATTTCTAAGGCATAACTTTTTATGCCTCGCTCTACGCGCTCTTTCGTATGCAGCCATTCTTTAGAACCAAGGCGGTTAAGATTTGGCGGTTTTGAAGAAAAACTGCTGTATTTTTGTATTAAGTGGGCTTCTTCTTTTGAGACATAAAGTTTGTCTTTGCGGTCGTATTCTATTTCAAAGTAATAATCTTCTTTTTCTTTTATAGTGAGCTTTTTAACTCCGTTAAACTTACCTATGCCGTATCGGCTATGCACGACATAATCGCCCTTACTGATTCGTAGCACAGCATCAAGAGGGATATCTTCATTAGTGTACCGTTTTGCTTTTTTAAAATGAGGGATTACGATAAGAAAGTCGTAATCAATAACTTTCTTATTGATTGTTTTATCGAAACTGTAGATTTTCTGGACGTTTTCGAATTCCCACTCCAGGCGCAGAGGAAAATTGAAATTTACGGGGAAGATTTCTAAGGTATCGCCGTGCAGGGAGAAATCGCCTTCTTCTAAGGCTTCGGTTACGCGGCGGTAGCCAAGCTCTATAAGCTTTGTCTCTACTTCTTCAAGCGATATCGCCTTGTGCGTGTAGATTTTGAGAGTATCAAACACGTGATTTTCTAAAGAAAAGCACCAAAGGAGCCGCTATATATATGGTTGAATAGACACCGGAAATAAATCCCACTAAAAGAGTAAAAGAAAAACCTTTGAGGGCCTCTCCTCCCAGAAGATGAATTGCTACTACAGTCAGTATTACAGTAAAGGAAGTGATGATGGTGCGGGAAAAAGTTTCATTGGTGGCTTTATTGATAATATCCTTAAGCGAGGTTTTGTGCATTTTTGGGGCTATCTCCCTGATGCGGTCATAAATAACTATTGTGTCATTGATGGAGTAACCGGCTATCGTTAAAAGCGCGGTTATGGTTAAGAGGTCAATTTCGTAACCGAAAAAAGAAATAAATGCGAGACTCACGAGAATATCATGGAAAATAGCGACAACGCCGGCAAAACCAAAATCAAAATGCTTAAATTTAAAACCGACGTATATCAGGATTCCCAATAGCGATAAAATTATCGCCAGAAGAGCTTTTTGCTTTAATGTTTTACCGACTGATGGGCCAATGGTTGTAACCCTGAGGCGTTCCACCTGCGCAAAGTTCTTCTTTAAGGTTTCTTCGGTTTTATCTGCTACATCATTTTTGCTTTTGATAATAATTCCGCCTGCTATATCGCTGAAATCCTGGATTGCCAATTGTTCCGTGCTAACCTCTTTCAAAACTTGCCGTACTTTTTCTATATTAGCGGCAGGAGTTATTTTATATTCGAGAATTTGCCCTCCGGTGAAATCCGTTCCGAAAATAATGCTACGCCGGGAATAAAAATTAAATGCCCCTGCGGTAATTATAATTAAAGATAAAACCAGACATATATTGCGGATTTTTACGAAATCAATATTTGTAGATTTAAACAGCCGCAACATGGGCATTCGCTTAAGCCCCGCATTGAGGAATACTGCAAATGCTGTTTTACCGACCCAAACTGCGGTAAAAATGCTTACGATGTTACCTAACATAAGCGTGGTTGCAAAGCCTCGTATGGGGCCGGTACCGTAAATAAAAAGAAACACCGCGGCAATTATTGTGGTCAGGTTTGAATCATAAATGGCGCTCTTTGAGCGTTCAAAACCATTCTTTATCGCAACACTTAAAGGTTTATTTAAGGCTAATTCTTCACGCACGCGTTCATAAATAAGGACGTTGGCATCCACTGCCATGCCGAGCGTTAAGATGATACCGGCAATGCCCGGCAACGTCAGGGTTCCGTGCAAAAGATGCAACCCTGCCAATACAAAAAGTACATCGAGCAGAATGCAGATAACCGCAACCACTCCGCCCAAAAAATAATAAATCAGCATAAATATTGCCACGAAAGCCGCGCCAAGCAATGTTGAATTTATGCCGCGCCTTATAGAGTCGGAACCAAGCATGGGCCCGACACTGCGTTCCTCTTCAACGATCAAAGGAATGGGTAA
>JAQTOI010000152.1 GCA_028713415.1 Candidatus Omnitrophota bacterium | reverse complement strand
CAATGCCTATTATCATAAAATCCCTTTTTATGCGGTAGCGCCTTTTAGCACTTTTGATTTGAGCCTTGCGTCAGGGAGCCAGATACCGATTGAGGAAAGAAATCCTGATGAGGTGCGTAAAATTTTAGGAAGGTTACAAATTGCGCCTGAAAAAGTAAAGGTATATAATCCGGCTTTTGATGTAACGCCGAATAATTTGATTACAGCGATAGTAAGCGATAAAGGGATAATTTACCCGCCTTATCGTATAAATATATTAAAAGTAATTAAATAAAAATCCTCAGTACAGATTCCAACCCAAGTTTTTCTAAAATATAACTCTCAAGCTCGCCTGCTACTATGGAGCGTAGCGGAATAAAGCGGTGCAGCGCTTAGCTAGACGCTTTCAAACATTATCTCCTTGAACGCAAGCCGTACAGCTGCGAAAGATTGAATACATTTCTTGCCTCTTCCATAAAGTACATATTCTTAAAAACTTTGTTTTCTCTGGCCCAAATAGATTCTTTCTTTACAATTGTTGATATGCAATCAATCAAGGCACGTCTTGTGCGCCAGGTAATCAATTCTTGACTAATGCACTGCAGGCTATTTTTATTAGTATATAATTGCATTTTTTTTGCAGTCATGCTGGGAGCTCTCCATTGGTCCCTGACGTCACAAATAATTCCCAATCTTATCAAAATACTCAGTAATTTGGGTATTCTCGATATCATGCGCTGCGTTTTTAAGCAATTTGAATATTCCCCCAGATTTGAGTGGTGGATAAAGGCAACACCATTCTGTTTTAGCTTCTTCGCAAGTCCAGATATATAGGCAGAAATTGTTGTATCTTCAGCATGAACTAATGAATCAAAACTGAAAGTGAAATCTATCGTATTGTCTGGAATCATCTCCAGAGACTTACCGTCATTAACGAAATAAGTAATGTGCGAGCAACCATTAAAGCGTTTCCGGCATGCTTTAATACATTTTTCTGAAATGTCCAATACGATAAGATTGGTACAATAATCTTTTAGAAACTCAGTCCATCTTCCAAAACCAGGGGCAATTTCCAAAATAGTGTGCGCGGGGAGAAATGCACTAATACGTGGCAGTATCGTTCCATGCCACTGCATATATGAGGTTCCCCAATCGTTTGACCATTCTTCACCCGCATTGCTCCAATCGTACTTATCGCCCCAGACTAATTTATTTTCTTCTATCGTTGCCACAAATCACCCCTCTGTATTGTTAATATGCGTTTAGCACAGGATTTGGTGGCCCGTCCCGGCGTGTCCGCCATTGGCAAGGCGGCAGGTGAGGCCTCGCTGGAATTGGCTGTTAGTTTCATTCCGCTTCGCCTTAATATACGAAATCCCTATCGGAATGCTTACTTCATGTAAACAAAAACAATTATATCATAAACTTAGTGTGTACTTAAAAATACTTGTTTCATTCCGTCTTTATTCTATAATATCACTAACCCATAGTACACTTTGTAGATGTGTTTAAAAGGGTATTGAAAAATAAGGGGTTTTTGATGCAGCTAAGCGAGCTTGACTGGCTTAAATTTTTAAAAAAAAGAGTGCCCAAAAAGAAAAATGTGTTAGTTGGCATAGGCGATGATTGCGCCTTGGTTCACGACGGAAGGCAAAACCTGCTTTTAAAGAGCGATTTATTTGTGGAGAATGTGCATTTTCCCGCCATAAAGCGGCGAGGTCTCGCCCTGCCTGCCTCTGGCAGGCGAGGCGGAAAGCTTAAAACAACCAGCTTTAAAACAATAGGTATGCGCGCGGTTGCGCGCGTCCTTTCTGATTTTGCCGCCTGCGCCGGTATGCCAAAGTTTATCGGGATCTCCCTTGGCCTACCTTCATATATTAAAGATCAACAGCTCAAGGAGATATTAAACGGTGTGCTTGCCATGGGCAAGAAATATGATTTTTCTTTAATTGGTGGAGACACAGGATATGCTCCTGTTTTATTTCTCGATGTATGGGGAGTCGGTGTTTGTAAAAAGTTTGTTTCAAGAAGCGGAGCAAAGATAGGTGATTATATTTTTCTTACCGGGAAGTTAGGCGAACGCAAATTTAATAAAGAATTCATTCCCCGGTTAAAAGAAGCAGCGTATCTTACAAATAATTTTAAAATCAATTCCATGATTGATATCTCTGACGGTTTTCTTCTTGATTTGTCCCGGATGCTTACCGCAAGCAAAAAAGGAGCGCTCCTGATTAGAGAAAATATTCCCGTATCTAGCGGGGAATCAGATTTGTACCGAGGTGAAGATTATGAATTAATTTTTACCATCAGCGCAAAAGAGAAGAGTATAGAAAGATTAAAGAAAAAATTCCACTTTGTCGGCAGGATAAAGCCGGCCTCATTCGGATACCGTATGCAGTCTGATACGAAAATGGAAGCGGTAAAGGTGAAAGGCTACATGCACTTTTGACGTTTTATTCCCCTCCGCAAAACCCCCGGCCTAAAGGCCTGAGATAGGAAGTTGCGGAATGTGATTTGCTTCGGGGAAGAAGCCCCGGTCTCTAGGCGGGGAGGCTTCACTTTAAAATAGTAGATATGAAAATTACTACTCAATCTTCGCAGGAAACTATAGAACTGGGGAAAAATTTTGCTAAAATAATCGCTGCCACAGATACGGTAATTTTAGAAGGTAATCTGGGCGGAGGAAAGACCACTTTCGTCAAAGGAGTGTTGAAGGGACTGGGTATCCGCGGAATAGCCAGAAGCCCTTCCTTTACCCTTATA
>JAQTOI010000151.1 GCA_028713415.1 Candidatus Omnitrophota bacterium | reverse complement strand
AATCTTTCTACTGGGGTAAATGGTACCCCTGGGAAGTCTCTTTCTATGTCGGTATATTGCCCTTACTTATTTCATTATTTGCCATGATGCGCTCGGATAGATACAATAAATTTTTTACTTTTTTATTTTTTATATCAGTCATATTATCCCTTGGCGCATATTTACCCCCTTATAAATATCTTTCTAAATATATGGCAGGTTTTAATCTCTTTCGTGCCCAGGGAAGGTTTCTTGCTTTAGCTGTCTTTTCCCTATCATGCCTGACAGCCTTAGGGTTAAAAGAGCTGAGTGAGCCTAATTGCCAGGAAAAAAATAAGCGGCAGCTGGTAATTACCGTATTTTTTGCTTTTTTATCCATGCTCTTTTTATTCGGCGTAAAGATAGTCTTAGAGTACTTACCCTCGCTCTGGGATAAAATCTACTCATTTCTTGTTTCTTACGATAAATTATCAACACAGGCAGGGTTTAATTTTGGTCATCTTTTTACCTCGGCACTTGCAAGAAAACCTATCATTGCGGAATTAGATAGCTCAATTGTATTGTTTTTGTTGAGCACCGTTATTTTCTTCCTGTGTGTTAAGCGATGCTTAAAAACACGAATGGCACAATTTATGATTTTTTTGCTTATTATTATCGACCTTTTTTTCTTCGCTGCGCATTATTTCTCTTTTTTCCCTTTGGAAGGGTATTATTTAGATAAGAAGGTAGCTAATTATTTAAAACATAATATTGGCCAAGGCCGCATATTGAGCTTAGGCACTATCAATAGAAATGCAGCAGTCAGGTATGAAATTCCCAGCATCGGCGGCTACAGCGGAGTTATACCCAAGCGGTACAATGAACTTATGAACCTTTTGCATGGGGCTTCATTGCAGGAAGCCGCTCTTTTAGATGATATCAGGCAATCTTCTCCTTTGCTAAAGCTCCTTAATACAAGATTTATTGTAACCGATAAAACATGTAAAACATTCGATCTTTCTCTTTATAAACACGTGTTTAACAACAATGCAGTTGACATATATGAAGCGCCATTTACTTTGCCCAGGGCATTTATTGTCCGCAAGGCATTGTTTAGAGAGAAAAGGGACGATATCTTTAAGATTCTTTCGGGTAATTCCTTTGACTTTACAAAGACTGCTATATTAGAGGGAGAGGGCATTCGATTGAAAGACAGCGGTAATGGCAATGATTTCATTGAGCAGCGGGCCGTAGTTTCCAGTTACCTGCCGAATAAAGTTGTAGTTAATGCAGAGGCTGGAGAAGATGGATATTTAGTATTATGCGATAATTATTATCCGGGGTGGAAGGCATATGTAGATGGGAAGAAGACAGGTATATTTAAAGCTGATTATATATTCAGGGCTGTGTATATGCCTAAAGGCAGGCATACAATTGAGTTTGTCTTTTCTCCGTTTTCTTTAAAACTAGGGCTGATAATCAGTTTAACATCTTTATTCTGGTGCCTGTTCATTTTTTTAAAACATGTTGTTAAAAAAGGATTAAAAGGTATAATATAACCTATGGATTTTTCGGTCATCCTTCCTACATTTAATGAAGAAAAGAATATAGGCGGCCTGATTGAAAAGATAAGAGACATATTGGGTAATTCAGGGTATTCTCACGAGATAATCGTGGCTGATGCCGGCTCCACTGATAATACCTTTCAGGTTGCCAAAGAAAAGGGTGCTCAGGTTTTTATTCAGAAGCGGCCCGGCTACGGCGGCGCCTTAAAGGACGCAGTAGAGTTGGCGAGCGGCACATATATCATTACGATAGATGCGGATTTTTCCCACAATCCTTACGTTATAAAGAGGCTTATCTCCGGGGTATCTACCAGCCATATTCTCATCGCTTCCCGATATATCAGGGGCGGCTTGGCAAACATGCCGCTTTCGCGCAGGATACTGAGTATTATTCTAAATAAATCGCTCTCTTTCGGCTTATCTTTACCGGTAAAGGATATTTCAAGCGGCTTCAGGTTATACCATGCCGAGATTTTTAAGGAAATTGACTTTTCAGAAGAGAATTTTAGCGTACTGATGGAGATTTTAGTAAAGGCGTATATGCACGGGTTTCGTGTCAAAGAAATTCCCTTTCATTACCAGCCAAGGGCAAAGGGGAGGTCTCATGCCAAAATAATCAAGTTCGGCTGCGAATTCCTGCGCACTTTTTTAAAAATGTGGAAGATGAGGAATACCATTGCCTCGGCTGACTATGATGAACGGGCCTTTTATAGCAGGATACCGTTACAACGCTTTTGGCAAAGGCAAAGATACAAGATTATTGTCGGCTTTATGGGCTATTTTAACCGAATCCTCGATGCAGGCTGCGGGACAAGTAAAATTTTAGGTGCTTTTCCCCAGGCAGTAGGCTTGGATATAAATTTTAAAAAATTACGCTTTAATCTTTCTTTAGGTAACTCTTTAGTAAATGGAGATTGCACGAGGCTCTGTTTTAAGGATGATTCCTTTGATGCGGTAATCTGTTCAGAGGTAATTGAGCATTTAAAAGATAATGAGAGAATCTTTTTAGAATTAAAGCGCGTGCTAAAGCAAGGCGGTATTTTGGTTTTGGGCACCCCTGATTATTCCCGCTGGTCCTGGGTGATGCTTGAATGGCTGTATAAAAGGATAGTTCCCGGTGGTTATGCCGATGAGCACATCACGCATTATACGCAGAAGGGGTTAGTGCAAAAATTGCAGGGTTTAGGTTTTCAACTGGAAGCCAAGAGGTAAATTCTTGGCTCAGAGCTGATATGCAAATTCGTAAAACTATCTTAATTGCACTTATCGTATTAGCTTCCTTTGCC
>JAQTOI010000150.1 GCA_028713415.1 Candidatus Omnitrophota bacterium | reverse complement strand
ATCCTCTGCTCCGTGGTCAACGCCTAAACCCACCATGTAGCCATTACGCAGGTACTTAACAATTTCCTTAAAAGAGAATGACACCTTGAGATTCTCTTCCTTGCGCACTTCGTTTAAAAATACATCTAAGCCTTTATGACTCTGCTCGCGCGCAAAAATAGCGTAATTAAAGTGGTGGGCTAGCAGCCAGTTATACAACTCCCAGCTTCCCTCATGAATTCCTACCAGTATGCCTCCTCCCTGCTCAATGCCTGCTTTTGGAAGTATAAGCTTGACGCGGCTGTAAATGCGCGAAGCGATAAAACTCTCCATAATACTTAGGCCGAAATCTGTGAAGCTTTTTCTAAGTATACCGTGCAATCGTCCTGCGGGCATCGAGGGAAAAGCCAATTTTATATTTTTGAAAGCTGTCCTGCGTTTTTTCGGGTTACAATACAAAATCAGGCCCACCAGCCACCCCAGAAGAACAGCGCATACCAATGGAAGCCGCAGGAGGATATGGCGTATTAATTTTGCAACTTTATACATAGCTTATCGTTAATGGTTTTCAATAAATCCGTTTCGTTTTCTATTTCTATCTCTATTTCGGTAATTATAACGTTAAAGCGGCCTAACGCATCCGGGGGGAGATGGAATTTATCTTTATGAGTAATAAGAATAGTGCGTATCCCGTCGTTTTCTAAAATACCGGCTATTTGCCTGAATTCGTCTTCGGTCAATTCGTAGTGATCAGGGTATATAAACTGCCTCGTAGCTGTTATGCCGTATTTTTTCAGCAGATTCAAGAAGCCGCCGGGATATCCGATGGCCGTAAAAACTGCTGCTTTCTCTTCTTTTAATTTCTCAAGGGTTACAGGGTTATTGTTTAAATCACAAAAGCGCGTTATTTTGTAGCTGGAAAAATAAATTTTAAGATTTGTAAAAAGCCTTTGCAGTTTTTCCCGTAAATCTGTTGAATCTAAAATTTCTTCTTTGTAGTTTACGATTAATATGTCAGCGCGTTTAAGGCTACTTAAAGGTTCACGAAAAATTGAAGCGGGAATCAATCTCTGCGGCAGGTTAAATTCCCTCCCGGTCATTATTACAATATCGACGTCGCGTAAAAGCGCGCGGTGCTGAAAACCGTCATCAAGAATAAAAAAATCAAAGTTCCCTTTTAAGCTTTGCGCCAGAGAAATTCTGTTGGGACCGGAATAAACGCTGATGTCGCTTTCTTTAAGAAGCGCACCTTCATCAAGGCCGTAACCCCGGCGCAAGATAGCAACCCTGCCGTATTTTTGTAATTTATGATAAAGATACCTTGCGAACGTAGTTTTACCGCAACCTCCCCATGAGATATTCCCTACGCTGATAACTTTTCCGCTTGCTGAATGAGATTTTTTTATTCCGCTATTATATAAGAAATTGCGCAAATGGACAACCGCTCCGTAGATGAAAGAAAGCAATAGAAGCAGATAAAAAAACAATTGTTCAAAAAAATTACGCTTTTCGTTTTCCAGAAAATTTACATACCACCGCCTAAGGGAATTCTTCATAATTATACGGTACAGGTATTGCCGGATTCACCGGATTTCGATGTTCTTTTTTGCAATGAACGCATAATCATTTCAATATTTTTCTCTAAACCCTGGCGCTCTTCGCTAAAAATCCGCAATGACCGCAATGCCAGGTTGTCCCGCAGAGTGTTGTCGTTAATTAAGCGCAGCAATATTTCTTTTAATTCATTTGCATCGTTGGCTTTAATCCCGGCGCCTCTTTTTAAGACAGCTTCCTCAATGTCGCGGAAATTATCCATAAATGGCCCAAAAATTGTAGGTTTAGAAAAATATATCGGCTCTAAAATATTATGTCCGCCGTAGCGCGCAAGGCTTCCGCCCACAAAACAGATATCGGCTATAGAATAAAAATAAAGAAGCTCTCCAATAACATCAAGAATATAAACCGTATTGGAAGAAGTTTGGGCGCCAGAGGAAGAAAGCGTGCTGATTCTTGCGCTTGGAAAACCTTTCTCATGGATAATATTTTCAATCGCTTTCGTCCTGTCGATATGACGAGGCGCAATAAGCAGGGAAACATTCTGGGTAAAATCTGATAGTTTGGAGAAAATATCTAAAATAACTTCTTCTTCCGGGGCGTGCGTACTTGCCGCAATGAGAAGCAAGTGATTTTCTCTCTTTAGTATCGGCGCATATTTTGCTTTGACTAAAGAAAGTTTATCGCTGTCAGGGGACACGCCTTCAAACTTCAGATTTCCGCTGATAACCAGTTTTTCTTTTCTGCAGCCGAGCGCCAAGAATCGCTCCTTATAAAAGCCGCTCTGAGCCCCCACGCATGAAACACATTTTAATACCTTGGCGATAATAGGTTTAATCAGGCGGTAACGCCGATATGCCTTGTCCGAGATTCGGCCGTTAACAATGAGAACCGGGATATTGTTTTTTTTAAGATTGTAGAAAAGGTTAGGCCAGATTTCAGTTTCAACTGCGATAAATAATTTTGGCCGCAATATTCGTATCAGGTGCGTAACAACAAGAGAAAAATCAAAAGGAAAAAATATTATATGCGCAAGGCTGGAGTATTTTTCCTTTGCGACTTTATTTCCGGTTAAGGTAGTGGTGGAAATAACAATAGGGCAATCGAAAATTTCACGCAATCGTTTTATGAGTGCCTCGATGAGAATTACCTCGCCTACGCTGACTACCTGTATCCATATGCAATTTGCGCTTTGTTTAGGTATTAAGATTAGCCCGAATTTTTCCCTTAAGGCCTTAAGGGTAATTTTCTTACGTGAGGCATAAACCGGCAAATAAACCAGTAAAGCAGCAAAAAAAATCCAATCATATATGAAAAATAATATAAAAG
>JAQTOI010000149.1 GCA_028713415.1 Candidatus Omnitrophota bacterium | reverse complement strand
AATTTTTATCACCCCATCGCCTATTGGGCCATCAGGCACAGGAACGCCGTAGTAACCGTAGCTATAGCGGGCCTAGCGGTAACGATAATTCCATTTATGATGATGGGCCAGGAATTTATGCCTCCCTTGAACGAAGGCAGTATTCTTTATATGCCTACAACCTTACCCGGCCTTTCGGTTACCGAAGCTGCCAAATTATTACAAACGCAGGATAAAATTTTAAAATCGTTTCCTGAAGTCGAAAGCGTATTCGGTAAAGCAGGAAGAGCCTCTACCTCGACTGATCCTGCGCCTTTTTCGATGATGGAAACGACGGTCGTCTTAAAAGATAAAAAACATTGGCGGAGTGGAATGAGCTGGGAGAAATTAATTGATGAGATGGATAGCAAAATGAAAATTCCAGGCACGACCAATGCCTGGACCATGCCTATAAAGGCGCGCATAGATATGTTGACCACAGGCGTACGCACTCCGGTAGGGATTAAAATTTTCGGTTCTAACTTAGGCGAGATTGAAAAAATCGGAGAACACATTGAAACCGCACTAAAAGACATCCCCGGCACGCGCAGCGTGTACGCCGAAAGGACTGCGGGCGGATATTTTGTAGATTTTGATTTAAAACGCGAGCAACTGGCGCGCTATGGCCTTTCCATTGATGAAGTCGAAATGGTGATTATGGCGGCTATCGGCGGAGAAAACATCACAACCACCATCGAGGGTAGAGAGCGCTATTCGGTAAATTTGCGTTACCCGAGGGAGCTGCGCGATGACCTTGATAAATTAAAGCGCGTTTTAATTCCAACAATGAGCGGTGCGCAGGTGCCTCTTGAGCAGTTGGCGGATATAAAACTTAATCAGGGGCCGGCAATGATTCGGGATGAGAATGGGTTACTTTCCGGCTACGTTTATGTAGATATCGCAGGCCGCGACGTAGGCAGCTACGTTACCAGCGCCAAGAAAATAATTGCAGAAAAGATAAAACTTCCCACGGGGTATTCACTTTCTTGGTCAGGCCAATACGAGTATATGCAGCGCGTCAAAGACCGTCTAAAAATTTTTGTTCCCTTGACTATTTTTATTATTTTTATATTATATTTTTTTACCTTTGGTTCTGTTACCGAAACTGCAATCGTTATGCTTTCGGTACCTTTTGCTTTAATCGGCGGTATCTGGTATTTATTTCTTTTAAAATACAACATGAGTATCGCAGTCTGGGTCGGCTTAATCGCTCTGGCCGGAGTGGCGGCTGAAACCGGCTCTATTATGATTGTCTATTTAGATGAGGCTTATAAACGCAGGAAACAGGAAGGCAGGATGAATAACCTTTCTGATCTTTACGATGCGGTCATGGAAGGAGCAGTACAAAGACTGCGGCCAAAGCTTATGACCGTCGGAGCAAATATTTTTGGCTTAATGCCGGTAATGTTAAGTGTGGGAACCGGCGCAGATGTAATGAAGAGAATAGCCGCGCCATTGATTGGAGGGTTAACTTCTTCAACCATACTTACTTTGATCGTACTTCCGGCGATTTATACCATTTGGAAGTATCATTCCGAGGTAAAATATATTCAATCGTAAGCGATTGTAAAGTGTTTAAAAATAATTAATTAAAAAGGGGAATTTTGCATGGCAAAACCTGAATTTTATAACATAACCGTAGAGGAAACGGTAAAGATGCTGCAAAGTAATACTGATAGGGGCATATCTTATGATGAGGCCCAAAAGCGCCTGGCCCAATCAGGGCCAAACGAACTTTTAGGAAAAAAAGGCCCCGGACCTTTAAGTATTTTCTTTGAGCAATTTCAGGATTTTATTATCTGGGTTTTGCTAGGGGCAGCATTCGTATCAGGTTTTTTAAAAGAGTGGATTGATGCTCTGGCGATAGTGGCAATAGTAATACTCAATGCTATCTTAGGGTTTATTCAGGAATACCGCGCTGAAAAATCACTCGCCGCACTAAAAAAATTATCCTCACCCACCTCAAAAGTTATCCGCGATGGAGACAGGAGCATGATTGCCTCAAGAGAATTGGTTTCCGGAGACCTGATAGAAGTGGAGGCAGGAGATAATATTCCCGCAGATAGCCGTATTGTTTGGATGACCTCAAATTTTAACGCGCAGGAGGCGAGTTTAACCGGTGAGTCTACCCCTGTTGCTAAAACTGTATCGAGCCTAAACGAAAAGGAAGTTCCTTTAGCCGACAGGGCTAATATGCTTTACATGGGAACCTCGGTTGCCTTAGGCAAAGCTAGAGCACTTATTGTTGCCACGGGAATGCATACTGAGCTTGGTAAAATTGCGGGTATGGTTGCCGAAATTGGGCGGGAAGAAACTCCTTTGCAGAAGAAACTGGAAGAATTTGGTAAATGGATTGTTTATCTTTGTTTTGGGCTGGTTGGTTTAGTATTTATATTAGGCCTTTTACGCGGCGGGAAAATATTAGATATGTTTTTAACCTCAGTAAGTTTAGCGGTAGCAGCAATTCCCGAGGGGCTTCCTGCGGTCGTTACTATTGCGCTTGCTTTAGGCGTTCAGAGAATGGTTAAGCGCCACGCGTTAATCAGGAAACTTCCATCAGTCGAAACATTGGGCTGCGCTACGGTAATTTGTTCGGATAAGACCGGCACATTAACAAAAAATGAAATGACTGTCCAGGCGGTGTTTTCTTCAGGGTATATATTTAAAATAAGCGGAGTAGGGTATGAACCTAAAGGCGAATTTTCGCTCGATGAAAAAAAGATTGAGCCTTCCAGCTATCCGGATTTACAGAAGACACTGCTCTGTGCTGTATTATGCAACGGCGCGCAATTAGTAAAAAATGATTCAAATTATAGAATAATCGGTGACCCTACGGAGGCGGCACTACTCACCGCTTCGGCAAAAGCGGGAATCTGGAAAGAGGAAAAAGAAAAGGATTTTACATTTATTGATGAAATACCTTTTGACTCCGAGCGCAAAAAAATGACCATAGTGCGTCAAGATAAAAATAAAT
>JAQTOI010000148.1 GCA_028713415.1 Candidatus Omnitrophota bacterium | reverse complement strand
TTTTTATGCGCGTTTTGTATTCTTTTTAAAATATATAGAGAAAATAAGAGGTCTATCTGTATCTGCCGATATATTCCATGCCCATGATTTCAATGTCAGCTTTTTAAGCGCAATGATCGGCACAAAAAAACCTATAGTAGCGACCTTCGGAGCCGACCCCTTATTTGAAATGCTGTATTTTAAGAAAAAGAAATGCTTAAGTTACCGCCTCTTTTTAAAAAAGAGGACTGTTATCCTGCTGCAGAGGATGATGCGCCTCTTTATATCGCTATTCTCAAGAGGCAAATTAGTTATTATAAGTTTTAATGTAAATGTCAATCAAATTATAAAAAAATACACCTTATCCCCGATAATCAATATTCCTATCGGCATAAATTTAGAATTATTCCGGAAGGATAAAACAGAGAACCGCGGCATGCAAAATAATATAATATTAGTAATTGCGAGATTCGTATCCTGGAAAGGCATAGATTTGGCCGTCGATGTCTTCAGGCAGGTAAGGAAGCATAAAAGGGAAGCCAGGATTGTATTTATAGGAGGGGGCCCTCTGGAGGGTTATTATTTAGACAAATATGGAAGTTTGCCGGGGATAAGCTTCATATTGAATTTAGATTACAAGGCAACCGTAGCATATTACAAGAAGGCTTCGGTTTTGCTGGTCACCAGTCAATATGAGACACTGGGTAATAATATTACTGAAGCAATGGCAGCCGGCTTACCGATAGTGGCAAATGATCTGGATGTATTTCACGATAGACTTGTAGATAATTTTAATTGTCATTTAGTTAAAGATAATAACATTATGGATTTTTCGAAGAGAGTATTGAACCTGATGGATGACGGCAGGCTGAGAGAGGAGTTTATAATTAATGCATCAGCCGCTGTCGCGGATTACGATATCAATAAAATAGGCAAGAGATATATTGATTTATATAACAGCCTGCTGCCGTTTTGTTAACCTCACTATGCCCTATGATTTTCTCAACGGTTGAAGCCAATATCCCCCTATAATGAGCCTTTTATTTGTTATAAAATGGTATTATACTGAAATAAGTCGGTTGTATAATTATAGCGTATTAAAGAGATGAAAAACAAAAAAGCCTGTCTTGTCATAGGGCTTATCCTGATTTTTTATTTTTTGAACAATCTTATCTGGTTAAGGCAGAATAACTTCCCGGCCGGTCCCGATGAGTTTACCCATTTAACCATCAGTTTAAGATTTTTCCGGGCAATCTCTTCCAGCCCGCTGAACATTTTATCTTGCTTATCGGCCCAATACACTATCTGGCCGCCCCTTTTCCATGTTTCCTCGGCGCTATTGGATTTTCTTATCGGCACCTCCTATGTAGCCTCAGTTATGATCAATATGTTTTATCTGATAATCCTGCTTTTTTCAGTCTATTTTATAGGGAGAAAGCTCTTTGACCAAAATACCGGCATATTGGCTGCCGTATTTATTTCTCTTTACCCGATGGTCTTCAGATATTCCCGTTTCTTCGGGACGGATTTTGCCCTTGCTGCGATGGTCTCCATGAGCATGTGTTTTCTAGTTTACTCGGATAATTTTAATAATAAAAGAAATTCTCTGTTATTCGGCCTCTCATTAGGTTTAGGGATGCTTACCAAATGGTCGTTCATTTTCTTTATAGTTGGGCCTTTGGCATTGATCCTATGCCGGACATTTTCATCCAGGAGAAATTCTTCTGCCAGCTTAAAACAAAAGCTTTCAATTTTTGGTCTCTCTTTAACAATAGGCATATTGATATCCTTGATCTGGTATTGGCCGGCTTTTGCGCTTGTGGTAAAAAGGGTAAAAATGTTTGCCTGGAGTACTTCTACCCATGGTTTTGAGGCTAACCACCAGGGGCCGACGTTCTCTCATTTAAATAATTTCATTTCATATTTTTATTTTTTGATCAATGAACAGCTTGCCTTTTTATTTTTTATGATTTTCTTAATAGCCTTATCGTTTTATCTTCGAAAGGGCAGAAATAAGTTATTTTTAATTTTGTGGTATGTTGTTCCGTATTTTGTATTATCCCTCTCCACTTTGGTAGAAGGCCGTTATATGCTGCCAGCTTTAGCTGCCGTCGCCCTAATATCCGCGGCGGGCCTTCAGAGCATAGCCGCTAAAAGGATAAGATATTTATTATACTGTTCCGTAATATTATTAGGTCTGGCCCAGTTTTTTGATATCTCCTACAATCCTTACAGGACAGGGAAGACTTGTTTTCTCTTCGGGTCCACAAGGCCGGTATATCTGCTCTATACCCCGATAACCGGACATTACAACCGTTTCAGCGGCGCCCCTTTCAGAAAGAATCTTAATATAGACAGGATCCCGGCTGCCATAACAGGAGATAACGCCTGTGATTATCTTGTAGGGATGATCGGCGAAGACAGACATACAAGAGATATGTTCCCTAATAATTCCCTTGATTATTATTTCTTGAGGCAAAATATTACAGCAGGCTCAACTTTAGAGAGCCTCAATTTATTCACAGAGCATGAGGCTTTATTTTTTCTCAGCGAACTGGATAGGATGGATTTTATTATTTTTGTATCGAGGAGTAAGCCTTGGCCGCAATTCAGCGATTTAAAAAAGCCTCTTAATGAAGTATTGGAATTTATCAGGTTCAAACAGGAATTCATGCGAAAGGATATCTTTTTTAAAGAGGTTACATTTACCGTAGACGATTCTTTTATAGAGAAAGCTAAAAAAAAGATTAAGGATTTTTTAAGCGAAAAAGACAGAAGATTTGTGCTTGATAAAGAGGTAAAGCTTTCCGAAGGCTATTCCGCGTATCTTTATGCCAATAAGGCTGCCAACCATGCAATCAGGAAAGACTCATTATCATTATCTTTTTCTAACGGCAGGATCCGGATCCTATATCAAAACCGGCTTCTTAGCCAGGGCAGAGGCCTGTCCACCAGCTTCACCTATCAGAACAAGCTCTATGATTCCGCCCAGGCTTCCTGGGAGGTCCAGAGGAGTCCCGGCCAGATAACCGCTACTGCCTCCT
>JAQTOI010000147.1 GCA_028713415.1 Candidatus Omnitrophota bacterium | reverse complement strand
AAAAAATAAGAACACTAATCTTGCAAACATGCTATAATACTTTGTCCTATGAGGAGTTTAGTCATCTACTATTCGCACAGGGGCAACACCGCTTACGTCGCCAGGGCTTTTTTTGAAGCCTTGAAAAAAAAGGGGGATACCGACATCTTTGAGCTTAAATATATAGGCGGAGAAGGTTTGTTTACGCGCATTTTATGCCGCCTCATGCCTTCGCGCACGCAGCTGGCAACAATACCTTTGGATTTAGGAGGGTATGACTTGCTCTGTTTGGGCATTCCTGTTATCGGAGGATTTCCTTCCTCGGCAATAACAAAATATATACAGACTTTCAGTAATATCAACGGAAAGAAAATAATTTGCTGTTATATATATGGAGTTGAGGCAAGCGCAGAACATTGCAGCCACTATATCGAAAAGTTAGTCAGAAACAAGGGAAATCCTGAAATCATTAATGTTTTTGTACCGTGGTACGATGTTTTGAAGGAGAACTTTTTAGAAAATATAATCAGCAAGACGATACTCAAGGTCGCTTGACGCCCCGCCGTCAATGTATTTAAACAACATAAAATAATTATAGCGTAAACGAAATGATTATTACTCAGGCACTTCCTTCGCGTTTGGAAAAGATACCTGAATTTATGGCTTTTTTTTTAGAGCGCACGCGAAATTCTACTTTTAGAGAAGAGGATATTTTCGATATAAGGATATCTTTGGAGGAAGCGCTGGTAAACGCAATCAAGCACGGAAATAAATTCAATGCGGCATTGAGCGTGGATATTTCCATAGAAATAGTTGCCGATAGGGTAACAATAACGGTAAAAGATCAAGGCAAAGGTTTCGATTATACAACAATCCCAGACCCCACCAAGGATGCTAACCTTGTTAAGCTTTCCGGCAGAGGCGTTTTTTTAATTAAAAGCCTTATGGATAAGGTTGAATTTTTTGATTGTGGCCGCACCATAAAGATGGTAAAATTTTTGAAATAACTATAAGAAACATAGATAATTACAGTGATTATGAAGGCCTGCCGGCAAGGCAGTGATTACGGAGATTAGATAATTTTGCTTTTGACAGTAAACAGAAAGAATGCCAAGTTTTAAAATCTCCGGAATCTTCATCAAATCTCTGTAATCATTTTTTCAATGGAGGTGAAAATGATAAAAGAAGAGCGGTCCAATGATATATTAATTTGTATTTTAGAAGGTGAAATCAATATTAATACCTCTCCTGATTTACGCAGAGAATTCGAAAGAATCATCCGCGACAACCAGAAAAAAGTCCTCATTGATTTTTCCAATGTCCCCTATATCGATTCATCGGGGTTAGCCACACTTATTGAAATGTTGCAGCGTCTGCGTAAAATAGGCGGAAGTTTACGCCTGGCAAATATGTCGCAAAAAGTTAAAAGCGTGTTTGAAATTACAAAGCTGGCTAAACTTTTTGAAATCGCCGATACCCGCGAAAAAGCTTTGGAAAACTTTTAATTTCCTGGACAAAGATATGATTTATTCTATATGATTTCTTCTATCGGAAAATATATTATCGAGCTTTTTTCCGGCATCAAAGAAGTAACAAATCTGCTATTGAAAATCCTCTATTGGACATTCGTAGGGCCTTTCAAGAAAAAATTCGTCAGCATTTCCAGCATATTCTACCAAATGGTTTTTACGGGTTTGCGTTCGGTGGTTATTGTCTTTTTTATCACGGTATTTACGGGAATAGTCCTGGCAATGCAGACGGCGTATCAGCTGGAAAAAATGGGCGCGGTGCTCTACGTCGCCTCTTTAGTTGCTATTTCTCTCTGCAGAGAGCTAAGCCCGGTACTGACCAGCCTTGTTGTCGCAGGGCGCGTAGGTTCAGCTTTTGCCGCAGAGCTTGGCACGATGAAGGTGAGCGAGCAAATTGAGGCGCTTGAGATTATGGCAATAAATCCGGTTCGTTTCCTGGCGGCACCACGTTTTATCGCGCTCGTATTTATGCTTCCATGTTTAACTATTCTAGGCAACCTTTCCGGGATATTGGGCGGTTTTTTTGTAGGCACAAGCAGCCTGCACATAAATCCTGATTTATACATGCAGACGTCATTTAAATACCTGGAATTAAAAGATATTTTTACAGGCCTTACCAAATCTTTTATTTTTGCGGTTATAATTGCATTAATCGGCTGCTATGAAGGCTTAAATACACGCGGTGGAGCAGAAGGGGTGGGAAGGGCAACTACTCGTAGCGTAGTAATAAGCTTTATCCTGATTTTGTTGGCTGATTGCGCAGTTACGGCCGTCTTCTATTTTTCGAAAATGTGATAACGCGAATTCTCGCGAATAGGGAAGAACGCTAATTGACGCTAATTGTAGAGAACGCGAATTACCGCGAATGAAAAGATGAAAAATATGACCGATAAAGACGAAAAAGAACCAATCATATCATTGCGTAACGTTTCCAAATACTTCCAGGGGAAAAAGACCATAGATAATGTAAGCCTGGATATTTATCGAGGAGAGACCTTTATTATTATGGGCTGTTCAGGTAGCGGAAAATCCACTCTTCTGCGGCTAATGACAGGTTTCCTGCGCCCGGAAGAAGGCAACGTCATAATTAAAGGCAAAGACATAGCCAGTTGCAGCTCTGATGAGCTGGATGCGGTGAGAATATCGTTCGGCATGGTATTCCAATATTCCGCCCTGCTTGATTCCTTAACCGTTAAAGAAAATATAGCTTTGCCTTTACGTGAGCATACAAAATTGGCGGAAGATATCATAGATATAGTGGTTAAGATGAAACTTTCTCTGGTGGGCCTGCGTGGTTATGAGAACCATTACCCTTCGCAAATTTCAGGGGGCATGCGCAAACGGGTGAGTTTGGCCCGTGGCATCGCGCTTGACCCGGATATTATTTTTTATGACGAACCGACTTCAGGGTTGGATCCGGTCGTTGGAGGGGTTACCGACAAATTAATCAAGGACTTAAGCGCCAAACTGCTTATTACCTCCGTAGTGGTGACTCACGATATGCAGAGTGTCTTTAAAATTTCCGACAGAATTGCCATGATACACAAAGGCGCATTGGTCGCCCTAGGTAGCCTGC
>JAQTOI010000146.1 GCA_028713415.1 Candidatus Omnitrophota bacterium | reverse complement strand
GTGATGAACGGCCTAAAAAACGCGATAAGCTCAACAAAAGACCCGGAAATAAGGGAATACAGGATAGGTTTCCTGGCCAGCATCTTTGGTTTCCTGATTTCATTTTTCCTGGAGTCATACCTGAATCTCCCTGATATCATCATTCCGTTCTGGTTTGTATTCGGTATGGCCTGGCTCCTGACAAAATTTAGAGGGACCGAAGAAGATAAACAAAAAAAGGATAAGTTATCAACCCAGCAACAGCAAGACAAATGAAGATAAATTTTTTAATTTTTTCTGTAGTTTTTTTATTAGGAATTATTATAAGAATCTGGTTTCTATTTAACGCAGGAGCCATCTCGGGAGATGAGTTTTATTCATTAACAGACTCCACGGTTTTGTTCAAAAACATGCATGCAATACTCTATTTCTATTTTCTGCATTTCTGGTCTAAAATATCAAATAATGATATTTGGCTGCGTTTTCTTTCATTTATTTTTTCGGTTGCCACTATCCCCGTAACATATCTTTTAGGAAAAGAATTTTTAAACAAAAAATTAGGAGTTTTTTTAGCCGCATGCCTGGCTTTATCGCCCATGGCGATTCATTTTTCCGCAGAGGTGCGTTTTTACGCATTTTATTTGTTCTTCGTCATTGTTTCTTGCTGGTTATTTTTTTCCTGGCTTAATAAAAAAAGAAACTTATATCTGTGGCTATGTATATTAAGCAACATTTGCGTTATTACTTCGCATCTTTACGGATTATTTTTGGTTTTTGCCCAATTCTTAATTTTGGCGATAATAGCGAAAAAACGTTTACTATATGTTGCCTTGATGTCCTTGCCCGTTTGTTTATTGTTTTATTTTATTTTTTTTGGACAAGACCTCTATGCACAATTATGGCCCGTACTTTGTAAGCTAGGAGGCAGCCCCGTCCCTGGCTATAGCGCGATAACCGGGTTTTCCTTTAATACAATAGCTAAAATAGCCTCTACCTTTTATAACCTTTTATTGGGATATGGAGTTTATCCTTGGTCTATCTGGGTTGCATTTATATTCTGCGCCGGAGCGTATTTTTATTTTTCAGGTTTAAAAACCCTGTGTTCGATGGATAGGGTAAGGGCTGATTTTGTGTTTTTACTTCTTATTTATCTGCCGATTATATTTATCTTGCTTGAGGCTCTTTGGCCGCCATATATTGGTCAGGGTTATCAAACGCGTTACAGCATCTTTATCTTACCATTTTTTTTAATACCCTTTTGCATAAATATTATTAATTCCAAAAAAATTGTAAAATATGCTTCTGTATTTTTTATAACAGCGGTCTTGATTTCCGGTGTGTACAAAGAAGTAGCTCTTATAAAAGAAAAATCAAAGTTTCAAATAGCGATACGCGAGCTACACCATAAAAACGAAACTTTATTGATTCTCCATGATGGCAGGTCAAATGAGTTGCTTAGGCGTTACCTTGACCGTTCCCTTTTACCTTTTATTAATCTTTGTTACGATTCTGAATGGCGAAGGCACGCTTATGAACATATTTATTCTATCCATAATGATTGGCGTCCGGAAATGATAGAATTAGGAAATAAAGCATTGAAGTATTTTGATTATAATTACAAGGTTAGACTTTTGTATTATAACTATCCAACAACTATTTATGAATTAAATTTGGCTCATCCCTCTAAAGGGGATAATTTAATTCCAGCGCGTTTTATGTCCATGGAATTTAAAGATATCGCGTTACCCCTACGTATTAATACTGCAGGTAAAGAATATGTAATAAATAATTGTTTAACCTTGCAGAAGGATAATTCTCGCTTTGAATTTAAATTGCCGGAAGCGCCTCTCGTAAAAAGCATATCGGTTATGAGTAACTGCTCAGATACTTTCGGTAACCGCAAAGGGGAAATCGTAGGAGAGATTAAGATTAAAACACCCGAAGGCGAAGAATGGAGCATGCCTCTGCGCTACGGGATTGAAACGTACGGTTGGCTTGATGCTAATAATCCGTCTCCCGGTCTCTGCCCGATTTTACGGTGGCATAAAAAAATAGCATTGATCGGCAAATGGGGCTATTCTGAAAAATATAAAGATGCGACAGGCACGGTCTACTTTTATAGATTTAATTTGCAAAAACCTCTTAATTGCAAAAGCTTAGAAGTTTTACTGTCTAAGCCTACAGATAAACTGCATCTTTGGGGTTTGTTTTTAGAATGATGAGTAAATTGCATTTTATACTTGCTTTGGATATCGAGAAGATTTTATTTAGAAACAGCGAGGGCATATAAATGTTAGAGAAATGTGAGCTAAGCCTTATCCTTTCCTGTTACAACGAAGGAATTATTTTAAAGGATAATTTCAAAAATATTATAGATCTCCTTAACATAATGAGATTTAATTATGAGATAATATTTATAGACGATTGCAGCATTGATAGCACAAGAATGATTATCGATGAGATTATCAATACTTACAGGGATATAAAAATCATAAAGATTTTTCATTCCAAAAATGAGGGCCGCGGCAAATCTGTATCAGATGGTTTTAAGCAGGCCAGCGGAGAAGTGGTAGGCTATATTGACGTTGATTTGGAAGTTTCTCCAAATTATATCGCTGAATGTGTTTTGAAAATTAGAGAAAGTTACGATGTAGTTTTTGGCTGGAGAATTTATAAATTTCACTTTTATTATTGGCAGAGATATATGCTAAGCAAGGCGTATATATGGCTTGTAAGCATTCTTTGCCGAACTCCAATTATGGACACGGAGTCAGGCTATAAATTCTTTAAAAAAGATAAAATAATGCCCTTGTTGAATGAAGTTTGCGATTCTCATTGGTTTTGGGATACCGAAATTTTGCTTCGAGCGTATTATAAAAGATTCAAGATAGGGTATATACCGGTATTATTTTTGAAAAACTTTAACAAAAAATCAACGGTGAATATCTTTAAAGATGTGAAATATTATTTTATTAAATTAATAAAATTCAGGAAGAATATAAAATCCATCAAAAATGAAAGCGCTTAAAGAAATTGGAACGAGGAAGGCATACCGGTATGTCCTCTACGAAATAGTATTATTCCTCTTTAAATTCATGCTCGTCTCACCCTTAAGGGTTTGGTTTTTAAGGATG
>JAQTOI010000145.1 GCA_028713415.1 Candidatus Omnitrophota bacterium | reverse complement strand
TTCGCTCGCCATAGGCTTTTTTTTCCTGGTGCTGCTGGCGTTTATTTTGTTCTTGGGCTTTCGCGCGCTTTTTACGCTTGGTGCATTCAGTAATCCCAGCTCTGTGGGAATATTAAAAATTTTCTTCACCTGCCTTCCCTTTGTGCTCACTTTCTTTCTTATTATTTTTATAAGCGCCTTACTCCAATTTATCGTTGAAGATTTCGTGCTTATCATCATGTTTAAAGAATCAAAAACCATCATGCCCTCCATAAGAGCCGCCTGCTCCCTAATAAACGCAAATAAGCTGGCTACGTTTAAATACTTATGCATGAAAATCGCCCTTTCTTTATGCGCTTCTATGATTTACGCACTAGCATACCTCTTGGTATTTTTTGCGCTTTTTTTTGCCATCATCGTTATTGCCATAATCGGTTATTTTTTGTACCGGCTTCTGCCGCAATACCTGCATTTAGCGTATAGAGTAATCGCGTTGCTCATCGGAATTCCTGTCTTGGTGTTTCTGGGATACTGCGTTTCCTGTCTTTATCTGCCGTTTGCGGTTTTTTTCCGGACCTTAAGCGTGAAATTTATTGGGAAGCTGGATTCGCGTTATAACCTTTTTTTATATGACGGCGGTAATCAATGAGATGCGCAAACCATACTGACAGAGACGCAATAAGGGTTTGCAACCATTGCGGAAGGAGTATTTGCGAAGAATGCCACATCGAAATAGAGAGCGAGAATTATTGCAAAGACTGCGTTTCTTCAAAATTGCACCACGGAAAAAGCGAGGAGCGCTCTCCGGCGTTAGCGGCCATTTTAAGTTTTATAGTTTCCGGTACAGGCCAATTTTATAATGGGCAACTCGGCAAAGGTATTTTTTTCTTCTTTACATCCTGGCTAATTATCCCCTGGATAATAGGAATACTAGACGCCTACGCAAGCGCAAAAAAAATAAACGAAGGTAAAATAGCGGCGCATAAACGCCTGGGGTGCCTCCTGGCAGCGTTTGTCAGTGTATTTGTTTTCTGGATTTTTGTTATTTTAGTTGCCATAATTGCGGCAATAACCATACCACTTTCAATCGCAAGAAAAATCTCGGCGCAGGAAAATGCTGCGCAGTCGCAATTGAAATTAATTTCCGCGGCTCTTGAAAGCTATAGCGTGGAGAACAACGGAAACTACCCTACTGATGAAGAGGCTCTTCTAAACGCTAAAACTCCTTATCTTTCTGGAACCTATAACCACAAAACCATATCCGGTTACACATTTACGGAAGAAATAGAACCCAGAAATTATCGCATCAGCGCAACTCCACAGGAGTGCGGCGTAACCGGAAATAATATTTTCGTTATTGAAACCGGGGGAACTATATCCTCCTATGATTGCTTCAAAAATGAAAATGGCACAATAGTTGATGCCATGTATAACTCTAAGTAATAATTGCATAAGGAAGGAGGTTTTGATGCGCGCGAAAATATTGTTTTTGTGTTTTGCGGTTTTTATGATTTCTTCAAATATTTATGCTGACACAATTCTTTTAAAATCCGGCAGAACCGTCGAAGCAAATATAATTGAAAGAAACGCCGATAGCGTAAAAGTAGATATCGAGGGAATTGGCATAACCTACTATTTAAGCGATATTGAGAGCGTCAACGGACAAAAAGTTACGGAGCCTGCTCAAGCGGGCACAGAGCCTGAAGTTTCATCAAGTGCTGGAGTTACTTCTGGAGAGAATACGGCGGAAAAGTTTTCTTCTGCCGCGCAAACTTCGCCTGTGCGCGAAACTCTCCCCAGCGAAAACGCGGCAACGATTGCGAACGCAACGCTGTCCTGGGAAGAAAATGCAACTATTAGTGAAAAAATATCCACTACGCAACAGGGCTACCAGGAGCAGGGCTCCAAAAACGAGGATACGGCCGTCTCTGGCCAAGCTAAAATGGAGGTGCCAGTAGAAAAAAAACAAAATACTTCATGGACGCCTTCCAAAGCTAATTACACAACTTCAAAAAAAATTTTCTCGTCACGCTATAAAACATTAAACCCTCTCTTAACGGGCATGTCTCCTGTTTTTAGTGTGCTATATTTTTTAATTAATGTTGCATTTTACGTGTTCAGCTCGCTCTGTTTTCACATTATCGGCAAGAAAACCGGAACCCGATATGCCTGGCGCGCCTGGATCCCGATTGCCAATGTTTTCCTTATGCTCAAAATCGCTGGTTTAAGTTATTTGTGGTTATTATCAATTTTTATCGTGCTCATCCCTTTACTGGGAATATTGGCTTTGATTGGATTTTCAGGGTATGTCTGTTATAGAATAGCGCTGGCCCGCGGTAAAGCCGGTTGGATAGGAATCTTAATGCTTGTGCCGATAGCAGGTTACGCTGTTTTGGGATATCTGGCTTTTTCTGAATAGTTAACAGTGTTTTTGATAAAAAGGAGGAGGCTATGGATGAACTATGCCCCCAATGTAAAAACGAAAAAATCGGCGATGGTAAAATTTTCAACCAACCTGATTACGTTGCGCCGCGTGCCTATTTCAGGCCTAATGGCCTGCGCACTTTCGCATTGCTTGGCGTAAATATACGCATCGAAAACCGCTTTTTTGTGTGCAGCAAATGCGGTTTCATGTGGGCCAAAGTCAGCACTGAACAGCTAATGCGTGTAATTCGTGAATCAGGCACTCAACAAACTAAATTAAAGCTTGGTATACCTGCCGAAGTATGACCTTTTAAGTTGATAAAACTTAAAACGATGGTATACTCTAAAGGTTAGTTGCAGCGCCTGTAGATCAATTGGATAGATCGTCTGGCTACGGACCAGAAGGCTGCAGGTTCAACTCCTGCCGGGCGCGTGATTTCTGCTGCTCACAATGAACATCATTTTGCAATAGCTATAGCACACACCGATGAGGGCGTTGAATCTGATAAATATTAATGTATCGCTTTTGCTTACGCAAAAGATCGGATACAACTCCTGCCGGGCGCGCTTAATTACAAATAGCTAGTGGCATATAGCACATAGAAAAAGGTAGAATTATCGATTATTAATTATCAATAATTATGGCTATAGCAGTCCTTGTCACAATTCCGGAAAAAGATGCCCAAAATATGGCAAACATGCTTTTGGGCGAGCACGTCTGCGCATGTGTGAACATAA
>JAQTOI010000144.1 GCA_028713415.1 Candidatus Omnitrophota bacterium | reverse complement strand
TTAACAAAAGTTTTTTTAGCGACAGGGTGCACCCCGGTTTCTATCTGGCTTATCGCGCTAATGGAGGTTTTTTTATTTTTTCGCAAATATGCCGGCAACATCATAAATAAAAATTCTCCTTCCGGATAAGGGTAAATTTTAGTTAACGCGCGGGCAAAATCCCTATGCTCAAGCCCAAGAAGTTGTTTGGAGTCAAGTATCTCGAGGATAGGTTTCAGGGTTGCGAAATTCGATTCTTTAGCAAAAGAGGTGATGATGCCTACGGTCTTTCTACCCCTGAAATCCACAAGTACCCTTACCCCTATGAGGGCAGAAACGCTCGGGGGTAGAGAATAATCAAACTCTCTGTCGGGAAACATAGCCAATGTAATTTTTGCTACTTTATAATCCATAGGGCTTATTTTTTGGCGCGTTGCTGTGATGCGATGCATTAATTATTACAAGCTTTGAGGATGATGAATATTATATTACACCACGAAAGTAAAAAGTAGGAAATATTTGCATATTTTTTGAACCAGCGGAATCTAGCGTTTTTGGAGAGCGAGAAGAGTTTTTCAGCAGGGCTTTGCTATTCGGCTCAGCTTAAGGAAGGATTGCCGTTTGCCTTTTCGATTGCCTGGTGTATTACCAAACGTATGTCCAAAACGTTAATCGGATATGTATTACTTCGCGCAGACTTTCCGTTCTCGAGGGCTGCAATCGCAGACATAAGTGCATTTTTACTACGCACAAATTTTCCTACTCCGTAATGAACCAGCAATTCCATATTTTGTTTTTCCTGGCCCGGGATGTAATGGGTAAAAATAAACATCTTTTTCTTGTAAAGACCTTCAAAAATTGTTAATCCTCCCGGTTTTGAAATAATAATGGAGCAAAGGTCGAAAAAATCCCAGATATTCTCATAAAATGGGAAAAGCCTAAGAGAGGGCTCGTGTAAATTTTCAAAGCGTTTTTTGAGGGTGGAATTATTCCCATAAATAACCAGAACGTTAAATTTTCTGCATAATTGTTTTACGGCAGCATTGAGGTACGGAAATTATCCGCGCCGGGAAGAAACAAAAAGAAGGCATGGGCGCGCGTCTAGTGAAAACTTTTTGCGTAAATTAGCTGTATCGGACTTTTCAAGGAACCCTTCGCGTAAAGAAACATAGCCGCTTATTATTTTATCTTGAGGTATACCGTAAGCAATAAGGTCGTTTTTAGTCTCTTGGGTTGCGACTATATAGGAATCAACTACCGGGTGGGCCCAGAGCGGATGCGCCCGCAAATCCGTCACTATAGCGATTACTTTAAGATTGAGCTCTTTTTTCAAGCGGTATACGAATGGATAAGCAAAAAAATGCGTTGCGACAATTACGTTAGGCCTGGTTTGGCGTAAGTATTTAAAAAAACTAGCAAACAGTATTTGGTGCAGCAATTCCAGCGCATAATCCAAATTTTTGTTTCTCGTCGAAAAAAAGAGCAGTTTCCATATTTGTGGTAAGTAATCAGTAATAATGGTGTAGCCGGATGAGTAAATTTCCTTTATGACGGGGTGGCAAAAATCAAGAAGGTCTTTACAGGGTGCTTGAAGAAAATCTTCTAATGAGGTAGCTGCCTTTTTATGTCCTTCGCCGAATGAAGCATGGATCAGTAATGTTTTTACAAGCATTAAAGAGAGCCTTCTTGAGCCTGCGCGCATAAATAATGGGAGGCGATGAGCAGATTATCAAAGATATAGTCAGGCTCAAATCCCCATTTGCTGCGGTTGGCGATTTTTTCCTTTCCGGAAAGTACAAGTACCCCTTTTGCCCCAAATTGCCTTGCCGCGGACATATCTATAAAAGAATCACCGATAAAAAATGAAAGTTTGCATTTTATGCCATTTTCCGAGACTGCTTTATTAAGAAGGCCAAGTTTTGGTTTTTTGCACTCGCAATTATCAGCTGAAGCATGAGTGCAATAATAAACACCGTCAATATGTGCCCTTTTCTTCTTGAGTTCACGCAGCATCTTCTGGGTCATCTCGTCAAGGCTTTTTCGAGTATAGATGCCTTTGCTTACGCCGCTTTGGTTTGAAACAACAAAAATTTTAAATCCTTTGCCGTTAAGCTTGCGAATGCCTTCTATGCTCCCGGGAATAAATTTGAATTCTTTCCAGGATTTAACATAGCCGGCATCACCGGGATAAGCATTTATCACCCCGTCGCGATCAAGAAAAACAACATTCATATTAGCTCTTACCCTGCTCCATTAGCTTCTTCTTCATTTCCCAGTATTTAGCGTATGCAATCATTTGGTACAAGGCTGAAAAAAAAGAAATCATAAATCCGATAAAACCGTCGCGCCAGCCTTTTTTGGAAAGATAGGCGCGGAAAAATCTATCCTGGGCTCGCCATAGCGCATGAATAAAATTCATCTTATAATTCGCTTTCTTGGGGTTTATTTTATAGACATCAAGCCATTTTTTTGCCTCAAGGTTAGTTTGGTTGTTGAGCTTGCGCAAGAAATCTGCAAAATCTGCATAAGTATAATGCAGGAGGGGGTTGTTTAAGCGGCCGCAATCACCCTCCATGAAAGCTCTCGGGTGTACTTCTACCTCTTCCCACAACAAGCGGTCTTTTAGAAAAAGCTTAAGCTGCGGTGCAGGGTAAAGCCCTCCCCATCTTAGCCAATAATTACCTAAAAAGTTTTTTCGAGGAATAGTGAATCCGGGATAATCGTGATAATTGTTTTTTAAAGCAGCGGCAATTTCTTCTTTTAGTTCGCCTGTTACGCGCTCATCGGCGTCTAAGCTCAAAACCCAGTCACACTTTGCCTGACTGTTTGCCCAATTCCTATGGCGACCTTCATTATCCATTCTCCGCACAAAAACCTTATCCGTATAGAGACGGGCAATCTCGCGTGTTTTGTCGGTACTTTCATCGTCGACCAGGATTATTTCGCTTGCCCAGCCTCTGACGCTTTCTAAACAGTCTTTAAGGCGCTTTTCTTCGTTTTTTGTGATTACTACAACGCTTACAGGTAGTTCCATAGTCTTTTATACTAACATTTTTTTATTTTTCTTCAAGAGATTTTAAAAATATTATGACTATTTTAGGTTTTTTCCAGCGAAGCAATTATCTTATTATTGTCAAATTTATTAATTCTGACCGGGACAATTTCTCCCAGAGGAACCTTATCGTTTATGCAGACTTTCAGGTAATTTTGGGTATAACCGTAAGTAGCGTTTCCTCTTTTTTCTTCCGTTACCATATATAAGATTTTATTTAAG
>JAQTOI010000143.1 GCA_028713415.1 Candidatus Omnitrophota bacterium | reverse complement strand
AAGGCCATAGAAGACGCCTTCAGGGAATATGGAAGGGGTAAAGTTTTGATGCCGCCAAAGATTTATCTTCACCTGGATAGATTTTCGGGCGATTTCCGGGCTATGCCGGCTTATATAGAAAAATTGAACAGATGTGTTTTAAAATGGGTAAATGTTCATCCCAACAATCAAATATTGGGCTTGCCCGCTGTTATGGCGATAAACATTTTAAGCGACCCTAAGAATGGTTTTCCTTTGTGTATTATGGACGGTACCTATGCTACGAGTTTACGCACAGGTGCTGCCGGAGCTGTAGCAGCTAAATATCTGGCAAGAGGCGATTCCAAAGTCTTAGCTCTGGTAGGATGCGGTGTGCAAGCAAGAACTCAATTAAAGGCCCTGCGAGAAATTTTCTCTCTAAAGGAGGCCAGAATTTGGGGTAATGAAGCCCGGTGCGTAAGGAGTTTTATCAATGACATGAAATCAGCCAATCTAAAATTAATCGGCACAGAAAGCGTAGAAGATTGCGTTAGAGATTCTGACATAGTTGTTACCACCACTCCTTCTAGAAGTCCCATTGTAAAGTTAAAATATCTCAAAATTGGTGCCCACATAAATGCCATAGGCGCTGATGCTAGAGGAAAGCAGGAACTAGAGCCCGCTATTCTAAAGAAGGCTAAGCTTGTGGTAGATTCCTGGGAACAAGCCTCACATAGCGGAGAGATAAACGTCCCCTTTAAAAAAGGATTAATAACAAGAGGCGATATCTATGCTGATATAGGAGAAATTGTTGCCGGAAAAAAGAAGGGTAGAACATCACCGGATGAATTAACGGTTTTTGATTCAACGGGCTTGGCAATCCAAGATGTAGCTATATGCGACCTGATTTACAAAACCGCCCTAAAAACCAAAACCGGTAGATGGGTTAAGCTGGTGTAATCGCGGGGAAGGGGATATGATACGGCAAAATTGCTTCTTTCGTATAGCGTGTAGCGAGTAGATAAAAATGCGGAAAGGGGGTTAGGGTAATTTTTATGTTTTATAAAAGAGCGCTAATTATGTTATTGGTACTTCCCATAATAATGGGGGTGAGTATGAGAGAGCCTGTAAAAAGTACAAAAATAAAAATATTTAGTTCTTTAACAGGAAAAATTGAAGAGGTAGAAAAAATCCATAAGGCCAATGAGGAGTGGAAAAAAATTCTTACTCCTGAACAATATCGGGTTACGCGGCTGAAAGAAACAGAAACTCCTTTTACCAGGCAGTGCCCGCTTCCTCCTAAAGGCGAAATGGGTATTTATCAATGCGTTTGTTGCGGCACGGATTTGTTCCGTTTTGAAAGTAAATTTGAATCGGGCACGGGTTGGCCGAGTTTCTGGGAGCCGGTTTCCGAATTTAATATCAGGCTGGTGCCGGATGATAGCCTGGGTATGCAGAGAGTTGAAGTGAGTTGCGCCCGCTGCGATGCTCATTTAGGCCATATTTTCGATGATGGGCCTGCCCCTACCGGAAAGCGTTATTGCATCAACGTAGTTGCGCTAAAACTTGCGAAAGCTATATCGAAAAATACCGCTAAGCGTGTTGAGACAGCTATCTTTGGCGCTGGTTGTTTTTGGGGTGTAGAATCTGTATTTCGTGAAGCCAAGGGTGTGCTAAATACAACCGTTGGTTTTATGGGTGGTAATTTTGAGAACCCTACTTACGAAGACGTCTGCAGCGATAAGACTGGTCATGCTGAGGTAGTGCAGATAGAATACGACCCAGAGGTTATTTCTTACCAAGGACTTTTAGATATTTTTTGGGATATTCATGACCCAACCACGGTAAACAGGCAAGGCCCGGATATCGGTAGTCAATACCGGTCAGTAATTTTCTATCATAACGCTGAGCAGGAAAAGTTGGCGCACGCCTCAAAAGAAGCGTTAGAGAAGTCCGGAAAGTTTAAAAGTCCGGTAGTTACAGAGATAGTCCCTGCGAAAGAATTCTATAAAGCAGAAGAGTATCACCAGCGTTATTACGAAAAACGGGGCATTAAGCCAACATGCCACTTGCCTGTAAAATAGCTGGCTTAATCTGCTGGGTCAAACAACGCAAGGGTATCAAGATGGTTCTACGGGATATTGCCTTAAGCGTAGCCAACCCTTGTTTAATAATTCAAAAAATGTATGCAATGTTTTGTTGAAGAGCCGGGATTAAGACAATAGAAATACGAATTAAGAATTAACAATTAAGAATTAAAAATTGATAATTAATAATAAAAGTTTTCAATGAAAAAAATAATAATATTTGGACTTAGTATTTTAATCATCCTTAACATAAGCGTTTACGGGCGGAATCCTGACAACGACTTTAAATTAGTTAATAAAACCAGAGAAAATGTGCAGCTTATGTTAGAACAATCAAGGAAGGATTTTGCGAAGAATCCTAAGGATCTTGATTCTCAAGTGTGCATCGTCACCGCGTTAGCTCTTTTAAATAAAGATCAAGAGTTATTGGACGAATATAGGTCCTTACGCCTGAAATTGGATGGTACGAAAAAAGAAGAAATTGATGGATTAATCTTAGCCTTGCGGACAGGGCAATTGGAGGAAATAAACTTAAGCTTTAATAACAAAGCTAATATATCTAAGGGTGGAAACCTCACAATGAAAACCAGAATCTTCTACCCAAAAAATAACTTTTTATCCGATTTGCCGAACGCGAAAGAGAAAAAAATATCAGGGCTTAACCTGAAAGCATTACAGCTGTCCGGAAAAAACGAGAATAAAAAGGCCATCGCTACGGTCAAAAAGGCCTTAAAAATAAAAGAAAATGCGATGAGTTATTTAATTTTGGGTTACGCATTACGCGCTATGAACAGAGATAGTGAAGCAGCCTTTAATTTGGAAAAAGGACTCGCAATGCCCGGCGGCGAATTTGCAACGGCAAATTATTATGCTTTGCTTGCAAAAATATATATAGATGACGGAAATGGCAATAATGCCTTAAGCGTGCTGCAACAAGGCTTAGAAGCAAACCCTGAAGATCTTCAATTGTTGACTTACCTTGGTATGGTTTACTGGGGTATCGGCGATGCGGAGAATTTTTGCAAACTATGCGAAAAAATAAAAACGATAGACCCCGTAATTTTTATTTTTTTTGAGGATAATTACAATTCTGCTAAGAAAGAAGGTAAAGCATGATTTTAATATTAATTATAATTGGCGTTATTTTGATTATACTCGGCAATAAAAAGAAAAAAGTTACCCAGGATAGTAAGAAGGCCAAAATATTCATT
>JAQTOI010000142.1 GCA_028713415.1 Candidatus Omnitrophota bacterium | reverse complement strand
GTTATAGAGCGTTTAGCGGCGTTAAAGGACGACGGTATTATTACACACAAAGATTTACCTTTTGATATATTTGTCAATAGTAGCTTAGCTAAAAATTTTAAGGCCGAAGGAGGGCTTAAAGAAGCAGGCAAAGATTTCGAGAAAAAATATATAGAAGCTGTTTTAGAAAGAGTGGGCGGTAATAAAACCAAAGCAGCGAAGATATTAGGTATCCATCGCAATGCGCTTTTTAACAAGATGAAAAGCTGGGCGTGAAGAAGTATAACCCACCATGAATAAAAAATATCTCATAGCAAAAGCCACGCGGTGTTTATTCTTTACGGCATTAATGAGCGGGCTAATTCAGGCTCACGCGCAAGGGCAGCGCGTTGGAAAAATTGAATTAGAAGAGATAATTGTAACGAGTAAAAGGTCGCCAATCGGTTTAAACCAGGTAACGGAGAACGCGGTTGTAGTCGGTGAAGATGAAATCGCGCAATTACCTGCCAGAGATTTAAGCGAAGCCTTGCGCTATGTAGCGGGCGTGGACATTGAACCACGCCAGGGATTTGGCCGAGCCACTGCAATTAGCATTCAAGGTTGCGATTCCCGCCAAGTAAGAGTAATGATTGACGGCATACCTCTAAATTCCCAATCCTCAGGCCAGGTTAATCCCGCTCAGTTTCCCATAGAAAATATTGCACGAATTGAAATAATTAAAGGCGCCTCTTCCAGCATCTGGGGTTCAAGTTTAGGGGGAGTGATTAACGTCATTACCAAGGATACAGGAGAAACTCTCATTCCCAAAGGAAGCGTCACTACCGCTTTTGCCGAGTTTCACACCAAGAAGCAGAATGGTGAAATATATGGCAAAGCCGGCGGCTTGGGTTATTATTTGTTTTCAAGCTACATGGAATCAGGCGGCAGAAACCCCAAGGATGACGTATTAGAGAAAAAAGCCTTTGGTAAGTTATCTTATGATTTGAAAGCTCTGGGTAAGCTCAGCGCTTCGTTTGGCTATAGCGGGGCTAAGGTAAATAGCGGAGAGTTTCCTGATGGAACTTGGCAAACACAGCCTTATCGGGCTCGTTATGGCAAGATTGGGTGGGAGGCAAATCTTGACGATGTAGAGATAAGAGTTGATTTAAAACATTCGCGCCAGGAAATTATCACAGAGTCTTTCCTTTCTATCGCAGACCAAGAGCCTTTCTGGAGAGTAGAAACGCGGGATTTTCTTTATCAGTTAAGCCCGAATGTGGCTATGCATCCTCGAGGAAAAGATTTACTTATTCTGGGTGCTGATTTTGATTGGGATATAATAAAATCAAATCTTTATTTGGCTCAAGCAAAAAGTTTAACCTTACAGGCTCCTTACGCCAATTATACTTTGAAATTAGAACCCTGGGATTTTAATTTCGGTTTGCGCTTCGACCGCAACAGCGAATTCGGTAAAGAAGTCAGCCCTTCTTTAGGCTTGGTATATCATTTGAAGCAAATCCCTGATACGTTCTTTAAGGCTGAGTTCGCGCGCGCTTTTAACGCTCCGCCGCTTCTCTGGGAGTATAACGACGATGTTCTTCTGGGAATTGCTCCTAATCCGGACATTACGCCTGAGCGCGCCTGGGTAGGCGAGGCAAGTTTAGAAAGCCGGCCGCTTCCTAAGCTTTGGGTTAAATGTGCAATATATAGAGCGGAGGTCTCTAATGCCATTGCTTTGGCAGAGAATGAGGCGGGCCTATGGTATATGAAGAATTTTGAGGAATTTAGAAGGCAAGGCGCAGAGCTTCAGTTTAAAATAAATATTCTTGAAGGGCTTAATTTCGCAGCCTCAGGCGCATTCAACGATATTCAAAATATACTTACCGAAGAGACGGTGCGGGGCGGAGGAAAACCCCGGCAGAGTTTTGATTTGGGGCTCGAATATAAAAATAAAAACGGTTTTAGTCTTTCTGCCAGAGGTTATTATGACTACTGGAATGAACCGGCTTACGCACAGTCTAATGATCGAAAGATGCTCTGTGATTTAAAAGCAGCTCAGGAATTTAAAAATTTCACTGCCTTTTTAAATATTCATAATCTCACCAATAGCAAATACTGGCAGGATTACTATTTTCCCCTGCCGCCAAGGTATTTTGAGGGTGGAATTACATTTACCTGGTGAATATGCTACTCTCAATGTGCACAAAAAAACAAATTGCATAGTTTCATGGGCAGATAATTCTCGCTCTTAGGCTGCATAAACCCAAATAATGCACGCTTCGCAGGCATTATTTGCCCGAAGGCCAAAACTGAAACTTAAGATTAAGTGCCGGTTTTGAGGTTACCATGGAAAAATGCACCTTAACCTTTTGGTGCGTTTGCATTTCTGTATAACCATTGCAATAACAATAAGTTATATATCAAGCGCATATCCAAAAACATTTTTCCGGTAAACCAAAAACTTTCATTTTTTATCGTATTCAACCTGTCATATTTTACAGGTATTTTCCAAATATCTACAACCAAGTATGTTTAACGGCACGAAAATTGCTTATATGAAGAAGAGGAGGGGGATGCGAATACTAATATTCGCGCTCATGCTGATGATAGTTGAAGTTTCTCCTGAAGCCAAAGCCGTCTCAAAACTGCGCAAGCCTTATGGTGGAGCGCTCATTTGGGGAACCTACCATAAACCGACAAGGATTAACCCTATTCTTACCACTCACAGCGTTTCCGCGCCACTGGTGCAATTAATTTTTAATGCTTTGGTGAGGATAAATTCTAAAGGTGAAATTGAACCGGATTTGGCTACCACCTGGGAAGTATCTGAGAACGGGTTAGTCTATACCTTTCATTTGCGAAAAGGCGTGCGATTTCACGATGGCAAAGGCTGCACGGCTTTTGACGTTCAATTTACCTACGATAGAATCCTTGACCCGCAAGTTAACTCTCCTTTTGCTTCAACATTTCAGTTAGTTGATAAATTTGAAACGCCGGATGCTTTTACTTTTAAAGTTTTTCTTAAAAAAGCTTCCGTGTCTTTTATCTATCGGATGATTCGCTACATCATGCCTAAGCATATCTTAGAAGGCAAGGATTTAAATAAAACGGATTTTAATTTTCATCCTATCGGCACCGGCCCCTTTAAATTTAAAGAATGGACAAAGGATAATCAGATTATTTTGGAGTATAACCCTGACTATTTCGAAGGCAGGCCTTATTTAGATAAAATCGCTGTGAAGTCTTATTCTGATTCCCGAAGCCTCTGGACTGCCTTTATGCGCGGAGAAGTAGATTTTGTTTTATTGATT
>JAQTOI010000141.1 GCA_028713415.1 Candidatus Omnitrophota bacterium | reverse complement strand
TGAAATGTCTGTTGTATATTTAGCGAAGGCAGGCTTTAGCCGCTATGAAATATCAAATTTCTCTAGGCTAGGGTATAACTGTAAGCACAATTTGAATTACTGGAGAAATTACCCTTATGTTGGGTTTGGGCCTTCAGCTGTCTCATACGTAAAAGGCGTCCGGGAAAGGAACATTTCTAATATACAAACATATATCGGGAGGGTTAACGCGGGCAAGCCGCCGGTTGTATTTCGTGAGAAGCTTTCTCTTCTAAAGCGAGCCAAAGAAACCGCAGCTATAAAAATTCGTACCGCTGAGGGAATTAATTTTAGATGGTTTGAGGATAAAACCGGATTAGATTTTGAAGCTTTAGAAAAAGACGCTTTAGTTCAGCCGCTAAAGGATAAACTTATTGAGCACGTAAAAACAAAAGGAAAACCAGCGGGGATACGCCTGACTAAAAAAGGATTTTTGTTTTGCGATACGGTATCGGCAGCATTACTTTAGATGGCTATTTAGGTTATAGGTGAGAGGTTATGGGTTAGAGGTTAGAGGTGGAGATGCTTCTTAGGCTTTTAATAAGATTTCGTGACATTCTTGCAATGGAATCTATCTCTGTCAGCAGCCCGTTTTCAGTGCTGGTATCAATATATCCCAATTCTTTAGCAATAGCGGTTTGCGTTTCGAGTTCCGCAACAGAACCTAATGCAATATAGAGGAACTGGATATATTCATTTATGCTTTGTCTTGTTTTACCTTCCGCTATGTTGGATGGGATAGATACTGCGGCGCGCCGCATTTGATTTATTAAGCCATACAATTCTTCTTTAGGAAAATCTTTTGTGGCAATATATATTTTCTTAACCAACGTTATCGCTTTTTTCCAAACATCCAAATCTCGATAACCCTGTATCTTTTTTCTTCTTTAATATCCATTTCTTCGTTTCCGTTTACCCCTAACCTAAAACCTATCACCTCTAACCGTCCCCTAGATCCTCTGATAGTCATCGCTTAAGCGGATGATATCGCTTTCCTGCACCCGTGTTCCGCATTGCACTTCAATAATCTTTAAAGGTTTATTGGCGGAGTTTTCCAGGCGGTGGATGCAATTTTTAGGGATAAAAGTACTTTCGTTATTTTTAAGGTAATAGACATGGTGTTCTTTGGTGACTTTAGCTGTGCCCCTCACAACTACCCAGTGTTCGCTGCGATATTTATGTTTTTGTAAGCTTAAGCGCTTGTGCGGAGAAACCGAGACGAGTTTGACTTTAAACCCTTTTTGCTCGTTTAATACTGTATAATATCCCCACGGCCTTTTTACTTTCATCGTATTGATTATACAATTATTCCCTTAAACTTCAATCCCTTTACCAGGATTTCTCGCCCAGTTGGCGGGCGAGATGATGGCGGATGAGGGACGCTTAGCAGGTCTAGCTCAGCAGAGTATCCCGAGAGGGGGGTGTATCCCGTTAGGGGAGTGTGCCCTGTGAGGGTCGGAAAAAAGGCCCCACGGGCACGCCTGCATTCGGCAGTCAGGCGCATACAGGCTCCAGAATAAAAATGTTAATTTGACTTTTTCGGGATGCTCACTATAATATTTTTAAGTTGCGATGAAGCATTTCCAAAATAGCGAAATAATCAGGAATTGCGTTAAACTCTTTGAGAATTATAGCGGCTTTAAAATTGATTTTTTCCAGCCTGAAGACTTTTCCAGCGCCAGCCTGCTTCCCTGCGCCGGTAAACATTGCCCACAGGATAACCACTGCGCCGTAAATCCCAGCCAGCTAAAGCTAAACGAACACCAGGAACAATACCTTATCTATCCCTGTCCGTTGCACCTTAAGATTATATTCATAAAAATATACGTTAACCGGACTTTGACGAGTTTGATGTTTTTGCGGGAGCGCAAAAATTTCAAGAATGACAACCGCATTGCCGACCTCTGCCGTTTTCTCTATGAAGGGGCCAACTATGTTTTTAAGTTCGAATTTCCCTTGTCAAAATTTTCATTTAAAAAAGAAAGTCATAACGAAGAGTTGATTAAAAGTGTTATCCGTTATATTAACGCTAATTACCACCAGAGCAAATTTTCCTTAAAAAGCGCGGCGCAGGCTCACAACGTAAGTTACTATCACTTGAGCCACCTTTTCAAAAAGCACACGGGTTTGTCGTTTATCCATTTTCTTAATAAACTGCGCATAGAAAAAAGCATCCGTCTGCTCAATAACCCCAATTTGACTATTTCACAGGTGGCATACGCTGCCGGTTTTGAAGATTGCAGTTATTTTTGCAGGATTTTCAAAAGGGTGAACGGCTCCTCTCCCGTTAACTTCAGAAAAATACTATGTGCCCGGCGCAAGAAAACGCGTGCCATAAATTTATGAATAAATTTATTGAAAAGAGGAAGTTTGACCGCGTCGTAAAAAAAATACCCCTGGTTGCCAACCTCTTCCATAAAGGCAGCTTAAGTTCTTCTTATGATATACCGGTTACCAGTTCTGACATAAGCCGTGGTGGGATGAAGGTGCTTTGGCCGGCTGGCTGGGCGTGTTCGGAATGTAAAAACTGCCTTTTTTGGATTTTTAACGCTTCCTGTAGCCTGAAAGAAAATAACCATAATAGCGATTTTAACAAACCGTTGGCCATCGGCTGCCGTTTAGCCTTTTCTTCTGCCGGCTTAGCGGCGCGTGAAATTCAAGCAGAGGTGATATGGTTGAATTGGAACGAAGGGCTTTGCGGTTACGATCTGGGCCTGAAGTTTTTAGAAGAGCAGAATTCCCTTCCCTTTTGAGCGTATTTGCCTCTTTATTTTTAGTTATAAGGTGTTATGGATTTTGAAAAAAAGCAATATTTCAAGCAGAAAATAAAAGGCTTTTTACGCTTGAATTGCTATCTTTTGGCTTTTGAAGCAGTAAAAAATTAGCAAAAAAATCCCATAAAAAAGCAAAAAAGTCCATTGACAATAAATGCCCTTGCTTTATAATAGCAATACTTCATATTATATATGTATATACGTTTTCCTTTCCCCAGTCAAAAGATATATCTAAACATGGAGGTGGTTGATGTTTTCTATGCGAGGTAAAGCGCTCTTTTCATTTTTATTCCTACTCATCGCCTTATCGTTATTTATTACAGGCACATACGCGCAGGTTCCGACAACTGAAAGTGCCGGAGCGGTAGAAAAGCAGCGTCAGGATTTAGAGAAAAATAAGCAGCTTGAAGAGAAAATTACCCAGCCAAAAACCACACCGATTACGGAGGAGAAAAAAGAAGAAACTAAACCTCTTCCCGCCGGAGAAAAAATTCTTATCAGTAAAGTTGTTGTTGAGGGCCCAACGCTCATTTCCCAGGATGAGATTAAAAAAG
>JAQTOI010000140.1 GCA_028713415.1 Candidatus Omnitrophota bacterium | reverse complement strand
TAAAGAAAATAAAAGCCTACGATAAACTCTCCAATTTAGTTATCGACTATCATCAAAAAATAGTCGAACCGTTCTCTCATCTCTTTCTTATTGTGGGGATTTTGCCCATTGCCCTGGAAATCAAGAAACGCAAAGTCGCGCTTTCTGCTATAGGCATTGGCCTCTTATTCGGATTCAGCTATTATATTTTTCTATCTATAAGCGTGGCGCTTGGAAAAATCGGGATGATTCTGCCTTTTTTTGCTCCCTGGCTTGTGCCTATCTTCTTTCTGGTCGTAGGCTTTACGGGAATTAAGTTTATTAGGTGAAACTATTTAGCTCTTAAGCTCATTAGCTCGTGAGCTCATAAGTAGAAAACTTATGAGCTTATCAGCTTAAGAGCTTATGAGCTATTTTCTATATATTCGCGGGATTTTTAAGGAAAGACGGCTTACTATCTCATAAGGTATTGTTTTAGCCCAGGCTGCCAAATCCTCCACGCTGATTTGGAGCTTCCCTTTTTTGCCGATCAACATTACTTCATCACCTATTGCAATATCTTCTCTATCTCCCAAATCGACCATAACATGATCCATGCAAACCCTGCCGGCCAGTTTGAAAAAGCTGTTTTTAATTATCACTTGTGCAAGGCCTGATAACGCCCAAGGATAGCCATCAGCATAGCCTACTGAAACGGTCGCTATGTTAGTAGGCTTGCGTGCGATATAAGTCCTGCCATAACTAACGCCCATCCCGGCTTTAATCTTTTTGACAAATATCACTTTAGATTTTAAAGCCAGGATTGGCTTAAGATTCATTTTAATATTTGGCGCTGGTTTGATTCCATATAATATAAGCCCGGGCCTGACCATATTAAAATGGGCTTTTGGGTAGATTGCTAAACCTGCGCTGTTGGCGCAGTGGCGATATTTAAAATGCACCCCTTCCTTTTCCAGATTGCTTATAAAATCATCAAAAATTTCAATCTGATAATTAGTGAAGGATGTGTTGGTGTCCGCCACGGGAAGGTGGGTAAAAATACCCTCCAGGGAAATGTTCTTTAATTGGCGCAGGCTTTCGACAAACCGGTAAGCGTCTTCGTAATAGTAGCCCAGCCTGCCCATTCCGGTATCTATTTTTAAATGCACTGGCAATTTGGCGCTCGCACGCTTAGCCGCCTGATTTAACGCATTAGCCAATTCATCGTTAATTACGGTAGGAGTTAACCGGTATTTGACGAAATACCTTGCGTATTGCGCCAACGCCGCACTTAAAAGCAGAATCGGGCTCTTAATACCTGCCTTGCGCAGTGAAATTCCTTCTTCAAGGCTGCCTACCCCGAAAAAATCTACTCCTAGATTTTTTAGTTCTTTAGCTACGGGGACTAAACCGTGGCCGTAAGCGGATTGCTTAACCGTAGCGATAATTTTTACTTTTTTTCCAACCGAGCGCTTAATCGTCCGAAAGTTATCCCCTAGCGCTCCCAAGTTTATTTCTATCCATAAGGGTCGAAACATGATAGCTCGTAAGCTCCTAAGCTGATAAGCTCATCAGCTTTTAATTCATAGAATCCCTAATAGAGACTATGAGGCTTGATAGCATTTTATTTATCTCTTCGGCCAAGCCTTTTACTTGATTGCACTGTTTTTCAGATATCCAGTTCTTTCCTTGAAAAATAGTCAACTGCGTTATAGTTTCATACAAAGAACCTCTGGCTATATATAAAAACTGTATAAATTCTTTCTTTGAATATCTCCCCTTACCTTCGGCAATGTTAGAAGCAACAGATGTGGCTGCAGCTTCTAAATTTTCTATCAACCTGTAATGCTTACGAGATGTATTGATGTTTTCGCTGACATCAATAACCACCTCTGCAAACTCAACCGCCTTTTTCCACACATTTAAATCTTCGAAGCTGAATTGCTTTTTATCTATCATGAGTTTACGAACTTATGAGCTAATGAACTTGCGAGCTTCTCGCGCCTCTTTTATCTTATGAGCTGATGAGCTCAAGAGCTTATGAGCTTCTTTCCCTTCCCCTTTCCTCATGAGCTTATGAGCTTACGAGCTTCTTATCTGACACGTTTTCGGATGCAAATACAACGGCTCTAGCTTTTCCAGCGGTGTAAATGCGCCTTTCGAATAATATTGTTTCGCTTGTTGTACCATAGCTGCTGCATTAGGCCAGATATCATCGCTATAGAAACGTAATCGCGGGAAAATCTCTAAAGCCTTCTTGCGCAGGTGTGCATCGTACGTTACGAAGAAATGATCTTTCCGTTTATTGATAAATTCATCAAGGCTAATCAATTGCTCTTTATGTTCCATAATGAGGCTATTTTTCTTACGGCAGAAAGCAGCCGCGTAAATCAAACCTTTACGCGCATCAGTTACAACCGCTATTTTTTCTTCGCTATCTTTAAAATTATACGCCATGCTAAAGAAACTGCCAACAGCTATTACGGGTATGTTTAGCGCCAAGCTAAAAGCTTTAATAACCGCATAAGAAACCCGTAGCCCCGTAAAAGAACCGGGGCCCCTGCCCACCAGAAGGCAATCGATTTTTTTTAAATCAAAGAGCTTTCTTTTAAGGTATTGCTGCAGAATAAAAACTATTTTAGATGAGCCAAAACTAATCCTCTTGTTAAAATCCAGAATAATCTTATCGCCGGTAGAAAAACATAAAGAAATATTTTCGCTGGAAGCATCGATACCTAGAAAATTCATCGCCATAGAAGATTGCATATTTAAATGACCAATGCCAAATGAAACAATGACGAATGAAATCCCCATAAACCAATGCCCAATTGGACATTAGGATTTGGAGCATTCATTTGTCATTCGGATTTAGACATTGAATAATTGAAAACCATTTCGCTTATAGCTTCAATTTTTCCAGCATTATAGCCTTTTAACGAAAAAATTATCCTGCGGCTGTTTTCTCCGATAAAAAAGAACTCAAGCTTGATATAACGCGGGAGCGTATCCTGAATTTTTTCTCCCCACTCAATAAAAGCAATACTGTGCGGCTCATATAGATAATCGTCAATGCCTATATCAACGATATTTTTCTCATCAAGCCGGTATAAATCAATATGATGTATGTTCAATTTTTTACTTTTATAATGGCGTATAAGGGTAAAAGAAGGGCTTCTGGCTATTCCGCGGATACCCAGTCCCTTCAAAACTCCTTTGACGAAAGTGGTCTTTCCTCCGCCCAGATTACCTTCTAAAATTACCGTATCTGTGGCAGCGATTATTTTAGCAAAATTTTTCCCCAGTTCTATAGTTTCCGGCGAAGATTGAGTAGTAATTTTCATATCTACTATTTTAAAGTGAAGCCTCCCCGCCTAGAGACCGGGGCTTCTTCCCCG
>JAQTOI010000139.1 GCA_028713415.1 Candidatus Omnitrophota bacterium | reverse complement strand
TGTTTTTTTGCATCTTAGATAAGGGCTCATCAGTGTAAACTTTTCCATTCAGCGGAGCTATAATGCCAGAAAGCAAATATTTTTTCTCCTGCGGGATAACGTAGTCAACTTTTAATCCCGAAAGCCTGTTGCTGGGCAATTGCGCCAGGCACCCGGAAACAACTATTTTCGCCTTCGGGTTTGCGCGTTTTGCCCGGAGAATAGCCTCGCGCGACTTAGCGTCGGCTTTGGCGGTTACCGTGCATGTATTGACCACATATATATCTGCAATGCCATTTGTTTGTTGAAAACCGTATTTAGCGCACTCTTCTTTAAGCGCTTGGGTTTCATATTGGTTAACTTTACAGCCCAGAGTTAAAAACTTTATTTTCATTTTTTTATATTAAGAATGTGATTTATTAAACCGACGGCAAGAATGCTTGCGGTTTCAACTCTAAGGATATTGGGAGATAGATTTATAGGAGCGAAATTATTTTTAAGCAGATGCTGATATTCCTGCGAAGAAAAATCGCCTTCCGGACCGACAATTATTAAAACCTCTTTTGAAGGCAATTTACTTATGGCCCGCGTCAAATTCTCACCGCCCAAAGCAGCAAATAGCTTACACTCGTAAATTCGCGCGGTAATTTCCTTTAAATTACATACATCGTTTAGCATCGGAATCCATATTCTGTCGGATTGTCTGGCTGCTTCACTAATTATTGTGCGCCAGCGTATTATTTTATGTTGCGATGGCAATGCCTGTATGCTGCGTTCACACACAAACGGTATAAATTCGGATACGCCTAATTCCGTCGCTTTTTGTAAAATAAAATCAGCTTTTTCTTCTTTAACAAGAGGAAAACCCAAGATTATCCTGGTATTTTCTTTTTTCTCCACCCTTTCAAGTTTCATTTTGCTCGCGTTTATTGCACCTTGTTTTACTTCAGTGATTTTATATGAGCACTCAACCCCCCTGCCATTAAACACATAGAATATTTCTCCCGCTTTAAGGCGGAGAATATCGCGCAATTTGTGCATTATCTTAATATCCTTGATGATTAAAGTTGTATCCTCCAAGTTAGAGTCCAAATATATACGTATACGAGACATTTTTACTCTTTAGAAAATTCTTTTTCGTTAAATACTAAAGCGGAAAATTTATAAAGGGTAGCAGTAGGTTCTTTATACGAATCAGGGGGCAATCCGGCTTTAAGGCAAGTATGTTTTAAGAAGGTTTCTCTATCCCAGCCGTATTCACCGGGAACCTGCGGCAGCAATAAGCCGGAATAGTATCCTTTCTGAATCATTAAGCCGTGTTTGCCTACCTCTATCTCGTCGATATTTTTAACTTTTTCAAAAGGAGTGATAACTGAAATTTCTATATGTATATCTTTTAATTCGTCATAGCTTACAGGAGCAAATCTTGGATCTCCCGTTGCCGCCTCAATCGCCATCTCCGACACAACTTCGTACAACGGCTTATCCGCAACTATTCTTCCAATGCAGCCGCGCAGTTGCCCGTTTTTTGTCAAAGTTACAAAAGCGCCGCGTTTTTCTTTTAAACTTCCCGCTAACGCTTTCTGCTTAAGGCTTTTGGAATCTTTTAGGTAATTTTCAAGGGTAATGCGCGCAATTTTAAGCAGGGTCTGTTTTTCTTCATTCGTTAAAGCAAATCCAACCATCATTACCTCCTTTTGGCCTGCCTGCGTTTTATTGTGCATATTGCTTTCATCCGGAGTAGCTTCATCAGGAATAAAGGCGAGTGCGCTTACGTAACCTACCACAGTATTTTTGTCTCCGGCAGTATCCCCGGAATTATTATAATTTAAAATCTGAATCTGGGCATTTTTTGCTTTCGCGTACGCAATAAATACGCAAAGGGGATAAATCCCGCACGCCCTTCCTTCTCCATTAGCGGTAGCCTTCAACAGTGAAATATAATCTTCATTTTTAATAAATCTTATGGTATCAGCGTCTATATCCTGCGCTTGCTTGTACGGATGATAATGTGACAGATCTGTAGATGCGATAACCAGTATTTTTTTGCGGGAAGAGATATCTTCAATTTTTTTAACGACTTCTTCTATATCCCCCGGGCGTAATTGCCCAAAAAGCAGCGGAACTATCTTAGGCGAAGTAGTTGTTTTTATTATAAACGGAAGCTGTACTTCAAGGGAGTGTTCATTCTCGAAATACTTTGGCTCAAATTGCACAGAAGCTATCTCTTTGAATTCCGAGGCTAGTTCTGCGTCAATCTCTAAATTGCCCAGGGGGCTTTGAAAGTAACCCTTTGGGTATATACTTACTCCATTAAAACCATAATTGTGGCTTGGAGCCAGAAGAATGATAGCATCAAACGGGGTTTTTTCCAATACGCGGTAGCCATAGGCGGCTGTTGGCCCGGAATAAATATATCCGGCGTGAGGAGAAACAATGCCGATTATCCGGCCCTTAGTGACTGGTATTTTAGCTTCGGCCAGAAATGACGAAAGCATATCATCTAGAGCCTTTTTATCGGCCGGATAGAACGAACCGGCAAATTCTGCTTTCTTCGAATCGTTCGCGAAGCTTGTTGCTAAAAATAATAGCGAAAGCCAAAATAAAAATATTGCCTTGCGTCCAGCGTATTGAGTTGCGTTCATCTGGATATGTAGACTGGTTATTTTTAAACGAAACATGGACCGGAGGAGATTTGAACTCCTGACCTCCTCGTTGCGAACGAGGCGTTCTCCCAGCTGAACTACCGGCCCTATATACGGATAAAACCTATTGTGCTCGTGCAAAAGTTTCAATCTGTCAACTTAGCAATGGAGGCAATCAGTCTTAAGAATCTTAAGGCTAACGCCTTAAGCCGATTGGCTCCCAGCTGAACTACCGGCCCGTCGTCATTACGCTCGAGTACTCGCTTCATTCCTCCCTGCCTACCGGCAGGCAGGCTCAAATGGGGCGCTGCCCCTTATGACGTAAGTCTCGAAGAATTTCACAGGAGCTACCCTCGACTTACTGTCACCCTGAAGAGATTCTAAAGAAGCAAAAAGAAAACAGAAAAGGATCCCGTTGGCTCACGTATTCGCCCGCGTCGTCATTTCGCTCGCCTTGCTCGTCTCCTTGCTTTTAATCGGCACTTAAGGCTATCCAGCCGAAGTACCAGATGCACTCGTATATGTCACAAGAAAGAAGAATCAAAAGAAGTGTTCGTGTGACGTGCTGCCTATAATAAATAAGGATATTAGGATAAGTTATAGGAATGCTATTTTGACAAATAAATAGATTTTTGTCAAGGCAGGCGAAAGACTGAGCGTATCAATAGTTTACGGAAGCATTTACCGTTAAATCAGACGGATTGCCCCCGGGAGTATTTGTAATGGTAAGGTCAACATTGCCTGCAGGAGCGGTACCGACAGTAACAT
>JAQTOI010000138.1 GCA_028713415.1 Candidatus Omnitrophota bacterium | reverse complement strand
TGTCCTGTTGTTAGCAGGCCAGCATTTATTCATGAAATATTTAATAAAAGACTGCAATCACCTCGGCAGGCTTTTAGGGGTTTGCGGAATACGGGTAATCAGGGAAAGAAATTTTTAAGGCCAAGCATAAGAGAAAATGCAAGACATCAAATATATTTTAATAACTGCCGCGCGCGATGAAGAAGAGTATATAGAAAAAACTATCCAATCCGTTGTATCACAAACTGTTTTACCTCAAAAATGGATTATTGTTAGTGATGGCTCGACTGACCGCACCGTGACAATCGTGCAAAAATATGTTTCTCAATATTCCTGGATTGAGCTTATTCGTATACCTGGGCACAAAGATCGCCAGTTTGCCTCAAAGGCGAACGCTTTCAATGCGGGCTTGCTGAAAGTTAAAGATACCGAATATGAAGTCATCGGCAATTTAGACGCCGACATTTCTTTTGAAAATAATTATTTTGAATTTATTTTGGGCAAGTTCACCGAAATATCGGAGCTAGGCGTAGCAGGTACGCCTTTTATGGAAGAAGATTCTTTCCATTATGATTATCGTTTTGCCAATATTGAGCATGTTTCCGGATACTGTCAGCTATTCAGGCGCTCCTGCTTCGAAGAAATAGGCGGGTATGCGCCTGTCGAGAGAGGCGGAATTGATTGGATTGCCGTGACAACGGCCAGGATGAAAGGATGGAAGACGCAGATATTTAAGGGCAAAATTTCCTATCATCATCGCAAAATAGGGACAAGTGACGGCAACATTTTAAATGCATGGTTCAAACAAGGCTGTAAAGATTACTCCCTGGGAAGCCATCCGCTGTGGCACATTCTTAGGTCCTTTTACCAAATAAAGAATAAGCCCTATTTATTAGGAGGGGTTTTACTGTTTTTAGGATATACATGGTCATCTCTTTGCAGAATAGAGCGGCCTGTTTCTGATGAGCTTATGAAGTTTTATAGAAACGAACAAATACAGAGGCTCAAACGGATTTTAAAAATAAAATGAACGACATAAAAGAAATTATCAAGCGCAGCGCGTTAAAGGCCGAAAAATGGGTAGAGGATAATAATTATAAAGGTTATGAACCATTTGACGGGTTGTCCGGCGTGCTGCGGCCGATTGCGTTTGGCAACTTACTTTTAGAACGCATGCTGTTGCAGCTTGTGCGCCAAAGCCCATTAAACTTGAGGCCAATCCTCGGGATAAAACCTCTGGATTCTACAATCGCCAGAGGTTATATGGCTTGGGGTTATTGTAATATGTATAGAGTTAGCGGTGAACAAAAGTATAAAGACAAGGTAAATTTATGCCTTGAATGGTTGATGGAAAATAAATCTTCAGGCTATGAACAATACGCATGGGGTAAACATTTTGATTTTGCAAGCAGGTATGGATTTTACAGGGCTTTTGAGCCTATTTTGATATGGACGGCGCTCATCGGCCATGCCTTCCTGGAGGCATATGAATTATTTAAGGAAAGCAGGTATTTATCCGTAGCCGATAGCTTATGCGCATGGATTCTTAAATTGCCCAGGAGCCGGACAAGCCCAGGCTTTTGCATAGGCTATCATGGCCGTGATGACGTTGCCCATATTCACAATTCTAATTTGATGGGAGCAGCAATTCTGGCCCGCACTGCAAAATATACCGGCAATGAAGAATATCTTGCCGTAGCCAGAGAAGCAGCCAGCTATAGCTGTTCTAGGCAATTGCCAAACGGTGCCTGGTTTTACGGAGAAGAAACTAAAAATCATTGGATTGATAATTTTCATACCGGCTATAACCTCGACGGGCTGAAATGTTATATCAATTATTCCGGCGACAAAGAATATGAAGGCGCGCTTAAGAAAGGGTTTGTTTTCTATAGAGATAATTTTTTTGAAGAAAACGGCAGGCCAAAATATTACCATGACAAGGCATATCCCATAGATATCCAGTGCGCGTCACAGTCTATTGACACATTGACCAATTTTTCTCAATACGATGAAACAGCGCTGGAATCAGCCTTAAAAGTTGCGATTTGGACCATAGATAATATGCAAGGTAAAGAAAGTTATTTCTATTACCGGTTATACCCTTTAGGCATAAAAGCTAAGACGCCAATGCTACATTGGGGCCAGGCCACCACTTACAAGGCGATGGCCCTATTGTTATCTAAATTAACGGCTCAATAATAAGCCTATGCTTGCTAAAACCTCACTGCGCCAGAAAATTGCCCTTATAACATTTGGAATATTATTAACTATTCTGATTCTTGAAATAGGCCTGCGCCTGGGAGGCTTTATAGCCCTGTCTTGGCAGGAACACAGAAACCTTCAATCAATAAGGCAAAAAGGAGAATTTCGCATCCTATGCCTCGGTGAATCTACTACTCAAAATCAGTACCCGCGTTATTTAGAAGAGATTCTTAATCAGGGCAATCTTGGAATAAAATTCAGTGTGGTGGATGGAGGCCTAGCCGGAACCAGCACCACAGCAATATTGTCGCAGCTGGAAACCAACCTTGATAAATACAAACCCGATATGGTAGTGACTATGATGGGGACAAATGATGCCGCAAGCTATATCCCTTACGAAGCAGATACCTTAAGAGTTTATAAATTAGCAAGGCTTATTGTGGCGCATATTGCAGCTAAATTTAATGAATTTAACCTGTTTTCTAAAGAATTCCTAAACCCATTTGCAAAAAAAGCGCTTGCATATAATTCTGGAAACTATCTTGCTTATAAAGAATTAGGCCAACTTTATAAAAAACAAGGAAATTTCCATAAAGCAGAACGAGCGTTCAAACAAGCCATGGAGATTAATCCTAAAAGCAGTTCCGTTTATGATGAGCTAGGCCAGCTTTATCAAGATTACGGAAAAATAAGTGAAGCAGAACACATATTCGAGAAATCCATAGAATTTGATCCCAAGAATGATCTGGTATATTATCGTTTGGCGAGAATTTACAAAGATCAGGGTAAACCAGCCGAGGCAGAGAAATTATTAAAGAGAGCCCTTGAATTCAATCCCGAAAGCAATGTCGCTCACCATGAATTAGCTTGGTTTTACAAGCAGCAGAGGAGACCCGAAGAGGCGGAACAGCTCTTCTTAAAGGCCATACAGCTTAATCCTAAAAATTATGATGCTTACATGGTATTGGCCAGGTTCTATATATCTCAAAAAAAAATTATAGAGTCTGAACAAATCTTAAAAAAATTTATCGGGCTTAACCCCAAAAATGGTTTTTCGTATTATCTTTTGGGTCAAGTTTACCGACATCAGGGTAGGCTTGCCGAGTCTGAACAGTTACTCAAGAAAGCTTTGGAACTCAACCCTAGAAATGACAAAGCTGTTGCCGCCCTGGCGACAATATACGCTGAAATCGGAGAGAATGAGCTTGCAAAGAAATACGAG
>JAQTOI010000137.1 GCA_028713415.1 Candidatus Omnitrophota bacterium | reverse complement strand
CAAGAATTCCCGCAGGCAAAGGTCGCTAGGTTAGAAGATTCAGGGCTGGATACTCAAGTCACCCTCTCGACGTCAAAAATCATAAGTGAGCCTTCAGGCAGCCATAAATTCGAAACAGGAGTACTTCTTGACGCAGATATGTTCCTGGCTCGCCCGGAATATGACGCTACTTTTGCTGCGTTTTTATACATAAAAAAACTCTCCCATTTTTTTAGCGAAACGCTTTATGCCTTTACCAGGAACAGGGACCATTATGTTTTTGCTACTATCAACTTGCCCTGGGAAACATTTTACCAGAAAGAGCTGGAATTTCGAAAAGAGCTGAATCTTCCGCCTTTTGGCCGCATTCTAAAAATTATAATGCGCGCAGCGAACGAAAATAAGCTTTGCAAGGGCAGCAATGATTTATATAATAGATTAAAAAAGAAGGAGCTGGAAATTTATGGGCCGTTTAAAGAGGAGCCCTTTAAATTAAGGGGCAAGTTCCGCTACTGCCTGATTATTAAATATGGAAAGAATCGGCATACCCATGCATTGGTCAGGGAAGAAATCGCCAATACAAAAGGTTTGCGTTGTCACTACGCTTTAATCATAAAATGAAATTTATTTATTTTGGAAGTTCAGGTTTTTCGTTTACTATAATTAACGGGCTGTATACCAAAGGATTTATCCCCGAGTTAATAGTCAGCCAGCCGGATAAACCACAAGGCCGCGGTTTGCGTATTTATCCGACTAAAGTGAGCGCCTTCGCCCACACTCATAACCTGCCGTTAATTAAACCATCTTCTTTAAACGACAAGGCAATTATGGAAGCAATTTCCCGTAAAAACCCTGATATATTTATCGTGGCCGACTATGGAAAAATACTTAATTCTAAATTGCTGGCGATACCGAAAATAATGACTTTAGGGGTACATCCTTCCTTGCTTCCGCTATACCGTGGAGCCGCGCCCATAAATTGGGCACTGATAAACGGAGAGGCACATACCGGGGTCGATATTTTTAAAATGAACGAAAAATTGGACAGCGGAGAAGTAATAACCGAAAGAAGGCTGCCTATCTTAATAAATGATGATAGCGTTAGCCTTGAAGACAGGCTTGCTCAAGAAAGCACAATTGCCCTTATAGAAACATTAAAAAAAATAGAAAGTAACGATTATCATCTTATCCCTCAAGATGAAACACGCGCCACGTTTGCTCCGAAATTAAAAAAAGATGACGGAAAAATAAATTGGGGGCTTAGCGCTACTCAAGTTTACAACCTGATACGCGGTACTTTTCCCTGGCCGGGAGCATACGCGACTCTCTCTGGCACCCCCATAAAAATCCTAAAAGCAAAAATAATTGAACAACAAGGGCTGCTTGCGCCTTCGACCATTACCGCCATAGACAAAGAAGGCATAACTATAGCCTGCGCCAACGGCGCAATTAAACTTACCAGAGTTAAACCGCAAGGCAAAAAGGAAATGGATGCCTACGCATTTGTTCTGGGCCATAAGGTGCATATAGGAGATAAAGCCACATGACGCAGACTTCAATAAAAAAGCGTTATCACATATTGTTTTCCGGAAACGTCCAGGGAGTGGGATTTCGTTATACCGCACAAAATCTGGCAGATAAATACACCTTAAGTGGGTGGGTAATGAATTTACCTAATGGAAAGGTGGAAGTGGAGCTGGAAGGCGGGGTAGAGAGCTTCAAAGAATTCTGTGCAGAAATTCAGGAAATTTTTCGCCGATACATAGATGACATCCAAATAGACGAATCGGATTATATTGGAGATTATAAGGATTTTCGAATCCGTTTTGTATAGAGATTTCGGAAAATGTTACTTACACCGCAAAAGCGCAAAATTCCCTGCCTTGCCGGCAGGCAGGCGCAAAAGCGCAAAATTGAAACAAAAAACTTTGCGCATCTAAAGCGGCTTTGCGGTGTTAAAGATACTTAATAGATTATAAAATGCGATATGGAATTTTTTCCGACGTTCACAGCAATCTTGAAGCTTTTAGCACAGTTTGCGAGCTTTACCAAAAAGAAAGTATAGATAAGTATATTTTTTTAGGCGACATTATAGGTTACGGAGCTAACCCCAATGAAACGATTCAGCTCTTAGAAGGGCTCAACGCCACCTGTATATGTGGTAATCACGACTGGGCAGCTACAGGCAAACTCGATACGCGCTCCTTTAACCCTTTAGCGCGCGCGGCTATTAATTGGACAAAAAAGCAATTTTCCAACGATCAAAAAAAATACCTGAATACTTTTCCTTTAATTCATAAGGAAAACGATTTTATCTGCGTGCACGCGACGCTAAATCACCCTGAACATTTTAATTATATCTGGGGAATATCCGAGGCTGCCTTGAACTTTCCGCTTTTTAACGAAAAAATTTTGTTTGTAGGCCATTCCCATAAAATGGGCGGCTATTGTTTACGAGGCAACGATGTCTCTTATCTGTATGAGCAACAAATAAAGTTGGAGCCGGGCTCACGCTACTTGATCAATGCCGGCAGCGTAGGCCAGCCCAGAGACAGAGACCCTCGCGCATGTATCTGTGTTTACGACAGCGATGCACGCCTGGTAACTTTTAAACGTATTGAGTATAATATAAAGGCCGCAGCGGATAAGATTTTAGAAAACGGTTTGCCGGATATATTTGCTTCGCGGCTTTACGTTGGGTGGTGAAAATATGTCAGGATTACAGACCAAAGACCGAAGACCAAAGACTAAAGACCTAAAACAAAACACAAGAAACTTCATATTGCTGGGAGCAAAAACGCTCCTTTCAATGATCTTGATTATCCTCACAGCTTCATGCTCCAGGGATTTATCTAATAAATTTGAATATACTGCCATAGAGCGTTTAAAATACATGAACCAGGCAGACCTGGTTTTTCAAGGCTCGTTAAAGAAGATTGAGATGATTAAGCGGGAAAGTATTGTTGACGTGATGGAAAACAGCCCCGACCTAAATTACATAGCCACTTTCGTAATTAATAAAATAGAAAAGGGGGGGTATAACAAAAAAACATTACGTATAGCTATACACAGCCCCACATTAGCGCTTCAAGTATATCCCTCAGAATACAGCAAGGGAAACAAAAAAAAATACAGAATTTATATCCGATCGTCTGCGCGCGGGAGCATTTTGATCGGTAAAGAATTGATTGCGCGTAAATAGTAAATACTGATAAATTTGGTTATCTTTTTTTTGACACCACAAAGACGCAAAGTCGCAAAAAGGGATATAAAGAATGAATTTAGAGATTTTTCTAACTGTTTTTTGTTTCACTTTTGCGCTTTTGCGCCTGCCTGCCAGCAAGGCAGGGAATTCGGCGGTTTTGCGGTGTGAAAATAGCATTCTCTTTAAAACATAAATAAAATTTATGGAAATTGAAAAAGTAAAAAGA
>JAQTOI010000136.1 GCA_028713415.1 Candidatus Omnitrophota bacterium | reverse complement strand
TAGAACATTTAATTTGCTAAGAACAGCTAAAGGTTACCTGTCTGCCATGGAGGCAATCAGTTATAGCAATCTTGAGCTAAGCGCTCAAGCTGATTGACTCCCAGCTGAACTACCGGCCCAAGCTAAATCAAACCGGAGTACTGCTTGTAAGTAAAAACATTCACTGATTGGTGGATTCAGCGCATATGGAAATCAGATCGTCAAATTTTCATAAACCAAGGGCTAATATAGCATAACCCCACTTAGTTTACAATAAAATTCCCGGGGCAAATTACACTAGGAAGATTGATATTTTTTTAAAAACAATCTCTTAAGGAAGGTAAAATTTCCAGTAGCGGTGCACTAATAATCTACCGAGGCACGAACTCGGAAATCCGATGGTTCGGTTGCGCTGGCTGGTGTTACAGTAAGATCAACACCAGTGCCACCGACAACAACATCAGTACTATTTCCTCCTATAGCAGTACGATCCAGAGGTTCTGTGCCTTCCCTGCGTAACCGCTCAAACGCGTGCACAGCACCGCCTTGCGCGGCATAGAAGGCGCGCATCCGGCGTATTTTATGCTCGGCAATGCGCGATTCATTGGTCATAATATATAAAGCGATAAGCGCCAGAGCGGAAAGCACTAAAGTTATCCCCATAACTATGACTAAAATCACCGCTTTTTTCATTTTTTACCTCGCATTTACCTTAAAGCAATAATATAATCATTATTTTCAGAGCGCATCACTACATGCCCTTCGCGCGCCAACCACCCCAGGCTCATAAGGACAGCGTCTCTGGGTTTTTCTATGCCACTGACTAATTGGGTAAACGTAGCTTCCCCATGCTTATCTAAAAAACGCCAAATCTCTCCTGCAACTATGCCGATTTCTATAATCATTTTTCTTTATTCATGCTTCCGCACAAAGAACATCGCCAGAATTTTGAAGGTATTGAGAAAAAAAATACTGACGCGCATACATCGCATGTTTTACGCTCTAGGTGTATCTTTTTTGTAACATTAACAATTTTTTTGGTGGCACAAAGATCAATCAATATCGCTAACAAAATTATGAACGCAAACGCAATTCCTATCAATAAAGTCAATTCTATTTTCATTGTACTACCGCCTCTAACTTTGTCCAGTGAAATTTATTATTTATAAAATACGAGGCCTCGTTTATATACTCCTCCATGTCGATAGTTTCTTGCGTATTCGAAGAGAGTTTTTCCGGGAAAGACAATATAGGTTTTCCGAACTGTGAAACAAAAATTTGATAGGGAATAACTTCGTTATTTTGGGGTGAAAACAGCGAATGCCTTTCCCATAGGTAGAAGTGTTCAGTGCTTTCTTTCAAGAATTTTTTCTCATCATAAAGGGGAAGAATTTCTTGGGGCGTATAGCTCGAAATGCCTGACTGGCGCCTTTTTTTAAGCAGAAAAGAATAGTCGTCTGGAAAAACCCGTGAAAAATATTTTTTCGATGGATTTTCAATAAATATTTCGTAATCCTGCCTGGGAATATTCATTTTATTATTAAAGAAAAGCTCATTTTTATCAACTATGTCGAGCCAGGCATAAATAACAGGTGAACCTTTTGTGTCAATATATACAGAGAATGTGGAAATAAAAAAAAGATGAACGAGAACTGACAAAGCTACGGCTGGCAGTATGAATTTTATCTTATCAAAAAATTCTATTGCATGCGGTAAAGTTTTTATCATTTGTAAGTGGTGGCAATGCCGATTTTTTCAATGCCTAGACGTTTACACGCATCCCATAAAGCCACTAATACTCCAAGGCTTGCCTCTCGGTCTGACTTTATGAAAATAGATTGGTAATTGCCCTTTTTTATATGATTTTCCGCTGCTTTAAGATCAAAAGGCTTACCGTCGATATAAATGATATCTTCACTTGATATGGTAATAGTTAGGGTTTGAGTATTGATTGTCTCTGAAGTTATTGCTTTAGGCAGTTTTACATTTATCCCCGGTATGGACATAAAACTGGATGTCAACATGAAAAATATCAGTAGCTGAAATACAATATCGATAAGCGGAGCGATGTCAATTTGTTTTAATCCGGCTTCTTCGCCTACCGTTTTTCTAAATCTCACGGTTACCTCCGATATCAAATATCGCTGCGAAATTTTTTCTGTGAAAGTAGTTCAAGTAATTCTGTGGCCGCGCGTTCCGCTTCCAGGGTGGACATATTTACTTTATGTACAAAATAGTTATAAGCTATATAAGTAGGTATGGCTACGCATAAACCGGCAACAGTCGTAATCAAGGCTTCCCATATTCCACCGGCTAAATCAGAAGGGTTTACTACTCCAGCGCTCGCAGCCTTTCTCTCGATTGTGTAGAAGCATTGCACAAGTCCGGTAACCGTGCCAAGAAGGCCCAGGAGCGGTGAAACATGAGCTATGGTGCTTAAAAAATGCAGGTTCTTTTCTAATTTTGGTATTTCGTAAAGCGAAGCGTTCTCCATTGATTCTTTGATAATTTCCTTTGATTCTTCACAATGCATAAGCCCGGCCTTAAGGATATTTGTAATATAGAATGAGTTTTTTTCGCAGGTTTCGATTGCTTCGCTGACTTTATTTTTGCGTACTGATTCAAATATTTGAGTTATTAGTATCGCTTTGTTGAATTTTATGCCAGCATAAAAAAACAGCCTTTCAAGTATTATCGCTAAGGCAAAAATAGAGCACAGAAATATAGGCAGCATTACCCATCCGCCTTTAACGATTAATTGCCACATACTAACCTCCTTTTTACTACTTAGCTTGCAATGCTTCCAAGCGAGTCCTTGCTATCTTTCCTTCTTCCGTATTGAGGTTCATAATTTTTTCGTAAATTTCTTTTGCAGCATCATAGTTTTTCTTTTTCTCATAAATTTTAGCTATACGGAAATATGCTTTTACGCTATGGCTTTGGTCGCTGAATGAATAAATAAGTGTCAAATACTCTTTAAGAGCGTCGTCGTCTTTATTGATTTTCTCAAAACACTGTCCTAGGTTGAACCGGATTTCCGGTGAATCGACCCCGTCATTAATAGCTTTTTTGAAAAGAGCAATGGCGTTTTTATAATCGTTATTTTCCTTAAAAAGGAATGCTTTTTCGAGAACCGCTATTTTTGCTATCGATGACGGCGATGCGCTTAATTCATCATAAATTTTCATAGCTTCTTTTTCGTTTCCTTTTTGTGCCTCAATTTTAGCCAGATAGAGTTTAGTTTTTAAAGCTATCGGTTCTTCGCTTGATGCGGTCTTGTTGAAATACTCCTCTGCTTTATCCAAATATCCTTGCCGCCAGTAGAGATGGCCCAATGAAAGTGTCGCCTCGCTATTCCATTGAGTGCCGGTATATTCCTGCATAACTTTTTTGTAATACTTTTCTGCTTCAGGAAAATTTTCTTCTCCCTCGGATGACACCTCAAAGAATTGATTCATGCTGTTCGAAACATGAAACGCGGCAATTGCACCGAGTGCGAGCAGGCCGGCGGTCACCCAGAACGGTACTGCGATATGCGCAGCGAACAACCAG
>JAQTOI010000135.1 GCA_028713415.1 Candidatus Omnitrophota bacterium | reverse complement strand
CTGCAAAAAGGGAAAAAAGTCATTGACCTGTCTGCTGACTACCGGTTTCAGGACACTGATTTATATGCCAAATATTATAAAGTTGCCCATAAGGACCCAAAAAATCTTCCTTTGGCTGTATATGGCTTGCCGGAGTTATTTCATGCAGAAATCGCGCAAGCGGCGCTTATCGCTAATCCGGGTTGTTATCCGACATCAATTATCCTGGGGCTTTTCCCTCTCCTGAAAGAGGGGTTGATAGCAGAAAAAGTAATTATCAACTCTTGCTCTGCTATCACCGGCGCAGGAAGAAAGGCGGTTATTGATTATCATTATTCTAATATCGCTAATAATATCTGGGCATACAAGCCTTTCCTGCATCAGCATACTCCGGAGATAACTGAAATTCTCAAAATAAAAACCTCTGCCATGATAAAACCATATTTTATTCCGCATGTCGCAGGGGTGGAAGCGGGAATATATTCAACAATGTTCGTAAGTTTCAGAAAGAAGGCAAATCATGAGCAGCTGCAGGCGCTCTATCGGCAAACTTACCAGCATTGCCCGTTTATTCGCTTACGGACCGAAGGTTTGCCAAGGCTCAAAGACTCCGTGGGGACAAATTTCTGCGACATAGGCTTTAGCCTAAGCCCTGAAGCTGACGCCGCGGTTATCGTTTCAAGTATTGACAATCTTATCAAAGGAGCGGCAGGCCAAGCTGTCCAAAACATGAACATTATGCTTAACTTACCCGAAACAACCGGATTGTTATGAAGCTGCCGAATGGTTTTTCGCTTTCCGCAACTTCATGCGGGTTAAAAAAAAGCGGATTTGACTTAGGTTTAATTTATTGTGACGATCTTGCTACCGGTGTCGGTTTTTTTACTACGAATAAGAATAAGGCATATTCGGTACTCCTCAGCCAGAAGAATATACGGCATCCCGTAAAAGCCTTGTTGGTAAACAGCGGGAATGCGAATTGTTTTTCTCACAAGCAAGGGTTATCCGACACACAAAGAATCTGCGCACAGGCAGCTCACCTTTTGGGTGTCAAAGAAAAAAATATTCTCATTGCTTCAACGGGAATTATCGGTAAAAAGCTGCCGAAAGAAAAAATAATCTCGAAGCTGCCGGAGCTCCTTGAAAAAAGGGGAGACAGGATACTCGATTTTAATTCGAGTATTTTAACTACCGATACCTTTGAAAAAATTTCCTACGCAAAAATTCCTTTGGAAAAAGGTACGGCCAACATTATCGGATTTGCTAAAGGCGCCGGGATGATTGCGCCGAATATGGCAACTATGCTGGCGTTTGTGCTTACTGACGCAAAACTTCCGCCGGCGGTACTTAAACAAATTGGCAAATCTGCAGTGGAAGAAAGCTTTAATTCCATCACGGTTGATGGATGCATGAGCACCAACGACAGCTTGTTTATTCTTTCAAGTAACAAAGTGCCTTGTGCCCCAAAAGAACACGAAGTATTCGCTTTATGTTTTAAAAAAGTGTGCCTTGATTTGGCGAAGATGATCGCTCGTGACGGCGAAGGCGCAACAAAGTTTATCACAATTAAGATATGCGGTGCGCGCTCAAAAGAAGAAGCAAAAAAAGCAGGGCTTGCCCTTGCGAACTCTAACCTCCTAAAATGCGCAATATATGGGGCCAATCCTAACTGGGGTAGGATTATCCAGGCCTTAGGGGCTGCCGGCATCGCAATTAATGAAGATACTCCGATAAACTTGAGCCCGCTTTCTAAAAAAGAAGTAACAATAATCGTGAATTTGAAAAGAGGTACGGCTGCATGGACTGTCTATACCTCAGATTTAACGCCAGAATACGTTAAGATTAACGCTGAATACAGCTAATGAAGCAGCAACTTTTCAAGCCTAAAAGGCAATGATTTTTGTGCACGTGTGTTTCAAAAATCACGTGCTCGTTGAAGGTAATCCAATGGTTAAAGAAGCGATAAAAAAAGCAGACGTGTTGATAGAGGCTCTGCCATACATAAAAAAATTCCAAAACAAAATTTTTGTTATCAAGTATGGCGGTTCTATTCTAAGTGAAGAGCGGGTGCGTAAATCGGTGCTTGAAGATATAGCTTTCTTGCGCTATACCGGCATCAAGCCGATACTGGTGCATGGCGGAGGGCCGAACATTACCGGCCGCCTCAAAGAGTTAAAAATTCCTACAAATTTTATTGAGGGTATCCGCGTAACCGATGAAGCGACTCTAAAAGTAGTAGAACAGGAATTGGATGAATTAAATGATTTGATAGTTAAAGAATTAAGCAGCCTGGGGGTAACAGCGGTAAGTTTTAAAAGCACAAACAAGCTCCTTGAAGCTTCCAAGAAAAAAACAAAGCATGATTTAGGTTTTGTCGGAGAAGTAGTCGATTTCGGTAAAGACGCGCTTTTAAAAGCATTGCGAACATCTATTCCCGTAATTACGCCCATGGGTGTATCTAAGGCCGGAACATTGTATAATATTAACGCTGATGAAGTAGCTTTTTTCCTGGCTTCTAAGCTAGCCGCGGAAAAGTTAGTGCTCCTAACGAACATTTTAGGAGTGATGAGGAATCAACAAGATGAAAATTCTCTTATTCCTTCAATTAACATAAAAGAAGCCGACAACCTTATTAAGGAAAAAATTATTGAAGAAGGCATGATCCCTAAAGTTAAGGCCGCGGTAAAAGCAATCGAAGAAGGCGTAGGAAAGGCGCACATAATTGACGCCAAAATTCCTCACGCGATACTGCTTGAGATATTTACCCAGTCTGGCATAGGGACCGAAATCGTTAAATGAGGCGCAGATATACGCACATGTAACGCAGATACTCGCAGATAAAAATATTTCAAGGAAAAGAAAATTAATCATGTCGCAAAATAAGATCATAGAAGAATATCACAAATATGTTCTTAACACCTACAAGCGGGTGGGCCCTGTTTTTGTAAGAGGTAAGGGTTCCTGGCTTTGGGACGCAAGCGGCAACCGTTACCTCGATTTATTCCCGGGTTGGGGAGTTTCCATACTCGGGCACAGCCACCCGAAAATAGCTAGAGCAATCGCAAAACAGGCTAAAATGCTTATCCATTTGCCTAACAATTTATTTCAGGATTTGCAGGCTTCTTTGGCTAAAACGATTATCGAGAGCTCTTTTGACGGGAAAGTTTTCTTTGCTAATTCCGGCGCTGAAGCCATTGAGGGCGCACTTAAATTATCCAGGCTCTATGGACAGAAAGATGGCCGCTACGAAATCATTACCATGAGAAATTCTTTCCATGGCAGGACTTTCGGCGCGCTTTCGGCCACAGGGCAGGCTAAATACAAAGAAAATTTCAAGCCGCTTCTTCCGGAATTCCATGATGTAACATTTAATGATTTTAACGAATTCCAGAACGCGGTAAATTCAAAAACAGTCGGCGTGCTTCTTGAATTAATTCAGGGTGAGGGAGGGGTCAACATAGCCGACAAAGAATATGTGCTTAAGTTGCGCGAGCATTGTCAAAAAAATGGCCTGCTTTTCATTGTGGATGAAGTTCAAACCGGAATGGGGCGCACAGGAAAAATGTTTGCCTATCAGAATTATGGTATTACACCGGATATAATGGTCCTCTCGAAAGGGCTGGG
>JAQTOI010000134.1 GCA_028713415.1 Candidatus Omnitrophota bacterium | reverse complement strand
AAGCAAATCTGAAAGCGTTTGTAAGGTAAGTTCCCTGGCGCTAAATTCACGCGTGCTCTTTCGTTCTTTCAATGCCTGCATGAGCGGCATACCGTCTTGCGTTTGCGGGAGAGGAAGCGTGATGGTATTTAAATTTTGAGCGTAAATACATATCGGCAGGGCCATAAGAAAAAATGAAATATTAAAATATTTTCTTAATAAAAATAGCGTCATGAGTACACCTCCAAATAAAACTTATTTTTCCTAAAATGCAAATGGTGAACATCTCAAATTTATAAATTAGCGGTCATTTCCGGGATTTTGCATATCGTTTAGATAAATAAACAGGCAGTATTGGGATAAAAACCAAAAGTAAAACCAACACGCCTGAGCTTACGAAATAGTAATTACCTGATTGGAACAGGAGCCAGCCGGCAGTAACCGCATTATATACATAGTGGGCAATAACTGTTGTTTCGATGCCGCACTTTAAATAAATCATCCCCAAGGCAATTCCGACTATCGTAAGTTCAATGCCTCTGGTGAAATTAGGGTAAATGGCATAATTAGAGTGCGCGAATGCCCACAAGACCGCCTGCAAGACGACTGAGAGCCATGGCCGTTTGAACAACTTAGTAAAAAGAGCAATCATGTATAAACGGAATAAAAATTCTTCCAGAAGAGCTGCGGATGTTCCTACGGTAAGCGGTTCCAAAAACGGCATTTTTGAGCTTAGCATTCCTGAATACGAAAAAGACAACGGAATCCAGACGTGCTTCCATTGTGTCCCGAGAAAATAGAAAAGAACCTCATATCCCATCATGCAAAAGGCAAAGGAATATCCTATTGTGTATATCGAGATAATTTTATTTGAAAACTTACGCGGCTCCTTGAGGGCTTCCAGGAGATAAAATCCGGGCAAATTCAATTTTCTGGAGAGGGATTCTCCGGCGGCGCAAATTAGAAAAATAAACCCACCGGTAAATACCCCTCCTAAACATAGGCTTACCGCAGATATCCAGAAATATATGGCTTTGTAGGTTGTATCCGGATAGCTATACCAGAACGAAGGTAGGGTGTTATAAAAATTAAGGAAGCGAATCGGAAGCAGTAACGCCCCAAAAATAATGGCTAATCGCCATCTCACCGAGCCATATTTACATTGTATAAGCAAAATGAATAATGACGCAAGAGCGACAATGCCTATGGCGGCGCTAAAAATTAAAGTAATGATAATGCCAACAGTTGTTTTATGTGTCATATCCCGATAGAATTTTTCGGGGATTTCTAAATATTTTAACAACATCCCTAATCTATCGCCATGAATTTGAAGCATAACTCTTAGCGTTGCGTCTGCAATCTTATAATTCTTTTTTTCCCATTCAAAAAAATAATCCCTGCGCTTAGGTAAATCCTTATGGGAATTTGTTTTTAATTCATACTGCGCCATATCATAATTCTGCCGTTTCAATATGCCTTCAGCTAAAGTTTTAGCTTCATTTTCGCTTATTTTTTTACCTTCGGTGCTCTCCGGCAGGGTGTGATAAAAATTTTTCACTGCGCCGTTGAGTGCGTCGACACTTACGTAGAAACCCTCCGGCTGTAATTCACGAAAGTAACGCACATCCCACGACCAGCAAGGAATATCTTTTTGCAAAAGTGCGATCGTTTTGGTAATTCCCATTTTCTCCTGAAGATATTCAGTTGAACAGGAAGAAAAAACAACCGCCCGTTCATATTCAGAAGAACTGAACTCTTCGCGTTTTAGAAAATCATCTGCCGTAGCGATAGCCCGTTCTGGAGCAACGCGGATATTCACGTTGAGGAGCGGGAATATCTTCTCATTAAAAAAAGCGTAGGCCAGTAAACCAAAAATGCCCGCTAAAATCCACGTTACAATAATGCGCCGGGAAGGAGTATATTCCAGGGGCGCGGGATTGAAAATTTTTCCAAACATTATTGTTTAGCTCCTTGAGGGAGATTAAGACTGGAATTCTCTCCTGAGGAAGGGAAAAGAAATAAACCCAGTGGTAATAAAAGTATTACTACCAGTATAATTCCTGCCGTATGGAAAAAATCAACCGGAGACCTAAGCAAAGGCATCGCGACCAGAATAAAAGCAAAGACAGTCTCTGCCCACAATACTGTCTCAATGCCGTAGCGCTTAAATGCAAAGCCCCAGATAACCCCAAGAGTGACAAGCTCTATTCCTTTTAGATAAGCAGGAAAGATCGCCACATTGTAATTTCCGAATACCCAAAAAAATGACGAAAGTAAAACTGCCAACCAGGTTAACTTTAGATATTTCTTAAAAAAAGAAATAGCAAAAAGCCGGTATTTTAGCTCGTTAGTTAAGGTGTCTGTTATGAGCATTGTCAGCGGCAAAGCGAACGGCAGATATGCGCTGAAAGAAACAGCATAATTGGAAGGCAAAATCTTCCAGGCATGTACAAATCGTATGGCTACCAGATAGAATAAAGTTACGTAACCTGTCCGCAATAGGCCAAGTATGTAGGCGACGGCAATGCGTTCCCGCAATTGCGGTGAAGAAAAATTCCTCTCTTTGAGCAATCTCAACACAGGAAATGCATCTATTCCAATATCGCGTGACAGAGAATCACCCACGGCACAGGTAAGAAATATCCATAAACCAGTAAGTAATATCCCGAATAAGCGTGTGCCCAGATGTATGGTCAAATACATATTTTTCGTGAGCGCAGTGTAATAGTCCGATTGAGTGACAGGAAAAAAATTCCATACCTCAATTAGTGAGACCGCAACGAATACCAGTGCTATTGCCCCGGAGAACTTCCAGCGTATTTTGCTGTATCTATATTGTAAAAAGAGTGCTACCAGCATCCCGATATTAATAAGTACATTTAAAACTCCAAAGACAAAATATACTATCATAGAAGGTGTCGCCTCTCGCTGATAAAGCCGGTAAAACCCATCCGGAACTTCAACGTATTTGGCGTAGTGCCCCAATTTATTTCCTGCAATCGCTACGTATACGTGTAACGTCGCATCAGCCAACTCAATATTTTTTGCTTTCCATTCGAATACGTGTTCTTTGCGATTCGCGAGTTCTTCAAAAGAATCCTGTATAAGTTCGAACTCTTCGTATTTATTGAGGGATAATAATATTTTTTCAGCAATGAATTTCGCCTCATCATGGCTGATGCTTTCCGCCGCTGCGTCATCCATCAGCGCGTGAGAAAAGTATATAATTTCCCCGGTAGAAGGGTTTAAATATACGCGTATCTCCTCCTTTTGAGATTCTAAAAAGTAGCGTACCTGCCAAGACCAACATGGTACGCCGGCATGGCGAATAAGGCGGGTCGTTTCTTTCATGCCCAGGGTCTTTTTTAAATAAAACTGGTCTTTAAATTCCAGGGTTACCGTTCGTTCGTAGCCTTGTGTGTTAAGTCCGTGTTCATGAATAAATTCATCAGCCATCCCGGCTGCCATTTTCTTATCTATGCGGACATCAAGAGATGCTTCCGGACGGCAATCGTCATAGGTGTAGAGAAATAATGCCAGGCTCAAAAGCCTCAGCACAAAACCTACGCCGAGTATTATTTTCTTCTGTTTCATCTTCCCCCTTTTATTTAAGTTTAATAACAAAGGTGAAATCCGCGTTATCGCTCGCTTGCTTCGGATTAGC
>JAQTOI010000133.1 GCA_028713415.1 Candidatus Omnitrophota bacterium | reverse complement strand
CTTGGAGCAGCGCAAACGATGGTAATGCCGAAAATGATGGAATTTCAGAAACAAATGTTTTCTGATATTTCGCGGCAAATTGAAAGAGACGCCGCGAATCAAACATCACCGGACGAAGAACAATCCAGACAAGAGGCTAATGCTATGTTTGAAAATATGCAGAAAATGTGGGATTTGCCCCCGTGGTATAACACCTGGGCAGTGGTAACCGGCCTGCTGCAATTAGCAATTTACGGATTTTATCTTTTTGCCTGTATAGCCATTCTTCAAACGAAGCCTTCATCAATTAACATGTTTTACTGGGCAGCGGGAGCAAAAATTGCTCATGGCATTTTAAGCGCCATCATTGGAACAATGTCCACATCTTTTATATTAATTATGATGATGGCATGGGGCGCTGTTGGAATTGTTATTCATATTGTTTTACTCATTGTAGTCGCAACCGCTGATAAAAAGGAGTTTTTGCCGGAAACACAGCAATCGGTTTCGTAATTGATAATTGGTAATTGATAATTAAATTACATATCTTCATAATTACTAATTTTAAAATGGGGGTGATATGGATAAGCGACAATCCGCAAAAATAATGACAATATCAATTTTATTCATAATTATAGGAACACTGAATATTTTTACTTTGCCGAAGTTTATATTTAGCTTTGAAAGGTCAAAAAACCTATATTACTCTGATATGCGATACATCGGGAGCATGAAGGAGCATAAATATAAAGAATTCGCTGAATCTGAGCAGGGAAAACAATTTGCGAAGGAATGGACAGCCGTCAATCAGGGGCTTACGCGTAATCTTAGAGTGTCTTCTATGGTTTGTCAAAAAATAATATACGTTGTTTTTTTAGTACTCGGTTTAGGGTTACTTTCCTTTAAGGAATGGGCACGGAAGATGACGGTAGTCGTTGCAGCGATCCAAATTCCTATAACAATTTTATTGAATCTTTTTTCATTTATTTTCCTACATCAAATATTTAGTCTTGTAGTGAAATATGATTTATATAAATTACATAATACAGACGTAAGCGGATTATCTAAAAATCAGTTAGTCGCGATGGCGAGCGCCATACCTCTTGTGTTTTTCATTGTCAGTGCGGCCGTAATTGTAAGTTTGAGCGGGCTTATGATATATTATTTTTCTAAGCCTAAAATTAAAGAACGCTTTGCTATTTCACAATAACAACGGAATTCATTCCGTGCTAAACGCGGCGAGTTCACAACTCGTAACTTATAGCCGTAATCTTAAGCATTAACATGCCTGACTATCTCTGCCCTCACTGTAAAAAGCCCATTTATGATGATGAAGCTACTTTATGCCTTTATTGTGGCGAGAGCCTGGAGCGCCCCAGCGGTTTTATGGGAAATATAAAGTATTCCCGGCCCAAAATAATCGCTGCTGTTATCGCGCTCATAGTTATATTAACTTTTCTCCTGCTTATGCTTCGCTAATTCTCTGCTCTGTGCTATATTATGATATAAGCGGTAAATTACAGTTGCGCTTTAAAAATCAGCGTAGTAAAATTAAAACTTAACAGAGAAATAAATAGGGCTAAACTACGGTCCTGTACCTCGCGTTTAATGGCACCCGGCGCCTATTGGAATTGCGCCGGTGTCCGCCCTCTGGCGGAGAATTGCGCGAGTATTGCCCTTCTGGGCTATATACCCCGCGCCTATAGGAATTGCGCGGGTATTACCCTTTCTGGGTAAGGAGGAAAAATGAAAAACAAGTTGTGGATTTTCTTAGGGGGTGTGGCAGTTATCTTTTCGTTTTCTTGTTTTTTTTGCTATGCTGAGACTTTGGTAAGTGACGAAACGAAGGCTGAGCTGGCACAGGTTGATACGATTTGGGAAGAAAACGCTGACACCAATAATGACGGTATAGTTGATAAAACAGAGCTAGAGCAGTGGAAAGCAAAGATTAAAGGTAAAACGCAGGTTGATACGCAGTGGGAAGAGATCGCTGATACCAATAACGACGGTAAAATTGATAAGGCTGAATTTGCTCAGTGGAAAACAAGGATGAAAGATAAATCCCAGGTCAATACCAGGTGGGAAGCAAAGGCCGATACCAATGACGATGGCCACGTAGATAAGGTTGAGGCTAATCAGTGGCGCGGAACTCATAAGGATAATGATAATAATCCTCCCGGCGCTGCAGGCGGCCCCGGTACGAACTGGGAAAACCCTCCCGGACCTAAAGGCGGTAAGGGCGCAAGTCCAAATCGTCGGCGCTAGAAAGAATCTGAAACCTGAATCGTAATTCGTAATTTTTAATTCCTAATTCTTAATTATTAATTGTCAATAAAGCTGATGTCTGACAGCTGGTAGTTATGAGTTTTCATCTAATTGCTACACGGTGCGAAGCCCCCGCAGGGGAAGGGGATACGCTACACTCAATACCCTATACTAATGCGTCTCAATAAAAAGAGGTGCAATATGATTATGGACAAAGAGATACGCGTGCCAGTTGAGCCAAAAACTGCAACCCCGGCCGCCAAACCAAAGATGGCAACCGCTTTAAAAGATATAATCGTCTTTGCGAGCGTTACGATTTTAGTATTTATACTTTCATACTTTTTTGATGTGTTTAGTTTTATAGTAGGGCGATTTGAGCAAAATCCCCGCGCCCTAAAATCCCTCGATGAAATAATCACACTCCTTGTAACATTAAGTATCGGCTTTGCGATTTTTTCCTGGCGTCGCTGGCGGGAGACTAAGAAAGAATCTGCGCAATGTATTTCTCTGCAACAAGAACTTCTCGATGCCGCTGAGACAAAGGCAGCAGTGGAGAGGATTATCAGCCGTCAATTACGTAGCGATATGGATGATTTAAAGCAGGCAGTGAAGGAAATGCACCATTTGCTTACCTGCCAGAAGAAAATAATTCCTTAGCTATCTTCATATTACGCAGTACGTTATGCTCAGTACTGACTGCGGACTATTGACCGTGCCCGCCTGCCGGCGAGGCAGGAACTGTGGACTCTTTACTCATCTCCGTAACCATTCCCCAATCTGTGTAATCTTTCTACAATAATCTGTATAATCATCCGTTCTCTTTCTTCTTGGAAAAGCCCCTGAAAGCGCTATAATACCCTCAAAATGTTCACGATTTATGTAAAAAGGAATGTGCAAAAAATGCATATTGCTTTTTCGAATAAATTTGCGGTAATTCCCGCCTCCGTCGAGGTCTCGCCGAAATAAATTTTATGAGGCGGACGCCTCTAATTCCTGCCTGCGGCAGGCAGGCGTGGTCATTCGCGTATTAAGAAGTATGAAAAGATTCAGGACATTAATTCTCAATAAAGAAGACGCAAAGAGGCTGGTTGATATAAAGAAATCTATCAAGGCCATAGAAGACGCCTTCAGGGAATATGGAAGGGGTAAAGTTTTGATGCCGCCAAAGATTTATCTTCACCTGGATAGATTTTCGGGCGATTTCCGGGCTATGCCGGCTTATATAGAAAAATTGGACAGATGTGTTTTAAAATGGGTAAATGTTCATCCCAACAATCAAATATTGGGCTTGCCCGCTGTTATGGCGATAAACATTTTAAGCAACCCTAAGAATGGTTTTCCTTTGTGTATTATGGACGGTACCTATGCTACGAGTTTACGCACAGGTGCTGCCGGAGCTGTAGCAGC
>JAQTOI010000132.1 GCA_028713415.1 Candidatus Omnitrophota bacterium | reverse complement strand
GAATTTTTTCTTACAATGGCATTGACTTCAAACCCCGCAGAGATGAGCTTTCTGACCAGGCGGCTTGCAGTAAATCCAGCTGCCCCTGTTACCAACACCTTAGTCTCCCGCGGTATAATATCAGTTTCCATCAACCCCTCCCTTTAGGGTATCATAAAGGCTGTTGATACTACATTCCAAGTTTTCGTATTTATATTCACAATCGATGAGTTGTCTGCCGTTACGAGCGATACGCGCGCCTAATTGCCTGTCAGCCAAAATTTTCATAATAGCTCTTGCGAATGCCTCTTTTTCGGGGGCGGCAAGTATGGAGTTATCAGGCGAAAGAACTTGTGTGTGTGATACAATGTTTGTCGCGCACAAAGGCACTTCAGAATAAAGATAAGAAAATATCTTCATCGGAGTATTGTTGCCGCGTATGCGCGGGGACACCAAGACATCCGCCTGGCGCAAATACCCTATCAGGCACACAATCGGACGAGGCCCCAGGAAATGCACTCTCGGCCCGAAACCCAACGAGTCGGCTCTCCTTTGATACTTCTCGATGTCTCTTGGTAACCCTCCGATGATTACCAGATGAGCGGTATCCTGCGAAGCAACGATGCGAAAACTTTCCAGGAGAAGGTCAATGCCCTGATGGGCCTCGAGGCTGCCGGCGTACATGACAATCTTTTCGTTAATCCCAAAAGAGCTCCGTATATCTTCAGCAACCCCCTGCAGAAGTTCTCCCTGCACCGCATCTTTTAACAGAACGACCCTGCGCGCCCCTCTTGCCCGCGCCCAATCAGCTACCTCATCGCAGACCGCTGCCACGCACAGCGATTTAGGTAAAGGTAAAGCTTCGAGAAAACCCATAAGGCTTTCTGCTTTTCTTAACGCAGGAAATCCCTGCGCCATTTGCATGGACATAATAGAGTCTTTGTCGCAAATATAAGGTACCCTGAAGAATGGGTAGAGTGCCCAGGCCATAAACGCGCTTTCTTCCACGCAATGTATAACATCATACCTGCGCTTTTTCAGCATTAAAATCAATTTCCAAAACACGCATATATCAAGCAAGACTTTGGCAAGGCCAAAGCCGCTACGAATTTCTTTGAATTTTAACGGCGTATTTATGCGGTAAATGGAGCAACCTGGATAAGAACGGTCCTCGCCGATATTATAAGTAAGGACATCCACGCTCTCCTTACGCGCGCAGAGAACCCGCATGAGCATATCAACTGCAAGGGGGGTCCCGCGTTCCTGATAAAAAGGATGAGGAGCCACAATTAACACTCTCATTAGTCTCTATCCATTCTTAGGATCACCGGGGATCCAAAATATTGAGGCAAGAAAACTACTCTGGCAAGCCCTTCTATCATTTTGGAAAATGCCGGACGGTTAAGCATCCTGTGCAAAACCATGGGAAAGAAGAATTGACGATATCTCGCTGCCGGCACAAACCCGTGCAGAGAAAACTCACTGTCCAACCGCTTATCAGAAAATAAAGCGTACTCACGAGCATTGCCTTCATAGGCTTTCTTTACTGGAAAGAGCCGTGGCGCCAGGATATTAATACTTCTTGCGCAGGGGTAATCTATTATTACCGCCCGGCGGGCGACCCTGCATAGTTCGGCAATCTGGGCACGCCATCCGGCAAGATGACAAATAAGACGAAGCGCAATAACTACGTCGATAGACTGTGAAGAATAAGGAATGCGGTTAAGCTCTCCTTCGATGAGCCGCACGCGGGAGTTCCGGATAAAACTCTCGAGCCTGCGATTACAGGCACCCGGGCTTACGAATAAATCCACCCGGTATCCGGACTCTACCAGCATTTGAGTAATCTGTCCGTGTCCGCCTGCGACTTCCAGCACAGTTGAGCCGGGACCGAATCCTTTCAGCATCTGCCGAATGCCATTTTCTTGCACACGCAGGAGGTATCTTCCTGTTTTCCCGGCAAAGCGCCCGGCGTAGCCTTCAGATGATGTTTCTATGTCGGGCCTTTCGCATATACTCATCTCTCACCTGCAGGTAGAGGCTTAAACCAATTACGTTCGGATGAACCTATAATTTTTCTCAGCCTGCCATATCCGGCAAACTGGTCTACGAGAAAAGGTATCATATACTGGAACGGCAGCCCTGCCACCTGTTTTCGCTGCAAACGGTCGCATTTCCTGCACAACCCTAAAGGCCCGGCGCAAGCAGCGAAATTACTTCGTAACTCGCGGTACGGTTTATCGTTCCATATCTCTTTGAGGCTTTTTTCGCGCGCACTTCCGAGTTTTATCCTCGCAAAATAATCCTGCGGGCACGGTGTTACGGTACCGTCCCAGCATATAGCCATGGCATACCAGGGAAAGGTGCAGGCTTTGTATTGACAGCCAGGCAGTATTGTTTCAGGAAGCGAATCAACAGGCCAGGAATACTCTTGTTTGATGACAAGCTCATCTCTGCCTTTCTTTCTAAGCAGCGCTTCAGTCGTTGCGGCCTTTTCCGGGTCAAGACGGCCCTTAAGGCGTGAGAAATCTATTCTTTCTACCACAACATACGGCTTTTTCGCGCCTCGCGCTTTCTTAAGCTCCAGCAGGCGCACGATATTGGAAACAGTTACCTCAAACTGCGCGCCTACGCGTATCTCTTCGTAAGCGTCTTTCTGGAAACCATCGAATGATATGCAAACCAAATCAAGAGCCGCATCAATAAGCCGGCCGGACCATTGTTCATCGAGAAGCGTCCCGTTGGTATGTAACCTGACGTTAAGCCCGGCTCTCTTAGCATAGGCGATCATGGAAGGGAGGTTTTTATTAAGAAGCGGCTCTCCTCTATGGTGGAGATTGATATCATTCGCATAATCCCTGATTTGATCTATTATACGTTGGAAGAACGGTAATTCCATCTGGCCCTTGTCGGCATTAGGAAGCTCCTTGTTCGGGCACATCACGCACCTCAAGTTGCAGGCCGAACTTGATTCTATCCAGAAGCGTATCGGAAGCGTATCTAAAATTCTTTTGCGCTTGCGATAACTATTGAAAATCCGGTAGAGCGTTGCGGCTTTACGCTTAAATGTCATAGGGGTTACCTGATAAAAACCCGTTTAGAATCTTCAGGAAAAATATACTCAAACATCAGTTTTAATCTTACACTACCGAAATATTTTAGGCAAGCGATTAATCTTCAGGGGTAATTTAGGGAGGGTATTTTCAGAAAAGCATGAGAAACACTAGAGGCATTGGGGTAATGGGGTCGACTTAGTGATAGAAGCGGTTTATCGAGGGTTAAAACAAGGTAGAAGTTTATGCGCGAACATACACGAGTTTATACCTTTACATTCAGCAAGAAGCGCACGCCCAGGCCAATCAAGAACGAAAGCACGGCGACCCCCAGCGAAATAGAAACCATCTCCAGGAACCGTTTACGAAAGTTAAGGCCCTTGGCAACTGAGATATAAAAGGTAAATGCAAATATTACGATAACTGCGTTTACCAGCATAAGGCTCAAAGAGATAAGAAGATTGTCAGACAAAAGATACGGCAGTATCAGGATGGTCACGGTCAGGACATACGCAATACCCGTATAGACTGATGCTTTTATGGGGCTCTTGCCTTCTCCTTCTGATTTTGTTGAAAGAAACTCTGAGGCAGCCATTGATAAGGAAGCAGCGATTCCGGTAA
>JAQTOI010000131.1 GCA_028713415.1 Candidatus Omnitrophota bacterium | reverse complement strand
ACTGCTCCTGCTTCCCACTTGGTTACGCCTCGCATAACGTCCTGGAAACAGAGTTTTGCCAGAGGATCGAAATTACTGGTCATAATACGCTGTATGCGTCCGGGTTTTGAGAAAAACTCTCTCATAGACCAGGCGCCCAGCCTTCCGTAATCTTCAAGAGAAAGATGCGGCGTTGCCATAACCGGATGCAGGAAATCCCATTTAAGAAAATCTATTTTTTTAATATCTATTTCCCCTCGTTTTACTCTCTGTCTCCATATAGGAGAATTGGGAGCCGGAGTAACATAACCTACCCATAAGATATCCGGGTCAACCTCATCGGTAAACTCGTATCTTTGCTTAATTGAGTATTCGGTGTCCTCGTCAAAGCCCATCATGATATCGGCGACAATAGCGATATCCTGCGCGCGTAAGATATCTATGGTCTTCTTAATCTGGTCAATGGTAATGCCTTTTGCGATTTTCTTAAGCTCTTCCGGCGTGGTGACCTCTATGCCAAAAACGCCCATAAACATTCCGGTTTCTTTCATAAGAGGCAGTATCTTTTCGCAGTTAACCCAATCAACCGCGCGGCCGAGGGAAACCCATTTAATAGGATTGTTTTTTTGCTTTTTCAATTGGCAAAACTTTTCCACGCGCTGCGGGTTGACGTTAAAATTATCATCCTGAATAACTACAACCTTGGTGCCCATTTTATGCAGAAGTTCGAGCTCCTCAATCACACGCTCTGGGCTCTTGGCGCGCCAGGTTAAAAAATCATTGGGTGAACGCGGGTCGTACTGGTCCCACTCATAACAGAACGTGCAGGCGCTAGGGCATCCCCGGGAAGTCATCATCTCCACGAATGGTTTCCAGAAGGTATGTCCCACGTATTTATCCATCGGGAATAAATCATACGCCGGAAGAGGAAGTTTATCCAAGTCCTGCAATAGTGGTTTATGCGGGCCCATTACCGGCTTGCCGTTGATACGCGAAGTTACTCCGGCAACGTCTTTGAAGTTCTTTCCTTTATCTATAGCTTCGATTAAATCATAAAATGATTCTTCTTCACCCATCACCACATAATCTATTGCCGGGTTATCTTCCAGAGTCTGGACCGGCAGAGCAGAATACCACAGGCCGCCCATAACTATTTTTACTTTAGGCATTGCCTGCTTTATCCGGCTCGCAGCCTGGTTAAAATACCAGATTACGCCAAATCCAACTGAGCAATGAATCATATCGCCTAAGAGAACAACGTCGGGTTTTTTTTCTTTAACTTTCTCTGCCAGCGCTTCAATGGGAATGCCTAAGACGGTGGCGTCTAAAACCTCAAGGTCACTATAGCCCTTGCTGCGTATATAAGCCCCCCATTGAGCGTACAGTTGATTGGGTGCAAAATGCGTGCCGTGCGTTGCCCAAGCGCCGATTTTTGGCTGAACAAATAATATCTTCATTTTGAATCCTCCTTTATTTTAGAAGCGGATTGCCGCGGATATTTACGCGGATCTACGCTGAATCCGCGTGTATCTGCGTTTTAATCTGCGTGTATCCGCGATCGTTACTTCTCCGGATGTTCCTGCTTATATGGAATCACCGGCTTAGTCCACGGTGTCTGCTGATTAATCACCGCAATTTCCAAGGGGCAAACATTTGCCGGAACAGTTAAGGCAAACCTCACGGCATTCTCTATGGCCTCGGTAGTCATTAAACGCGAAGCGTCTGCGGTGATTTCTTCAAGTTTACCCGTTAAATCGGTATCAGTAACGCCGGGCAAGATCGAAGTAACTTTTATTCCACGGTCACGCATTTCCCAAAAAAGCCCTTTTGAAAAAGCGCGCAAGCCCACTTTAAGCGAACTGTAGACGATAAAATTCCTGGGTAAAGGGTCACAAAGCGTAGAGCCGGAAACCATATTAATGATGGCGCCGGATTTATTTTTTATCATATCATTAATGACCAGTCGGATTAAGCGCACATATCCCAGATAATTAGTATAGGCGAGCTTTTCCAGGTCTTCAAGGGGCTGCTTTTCAAAGGGATATTGGCTGGAAACTCCGGCATTATTAATCAAAATATCGATATTGCCGAATGTATCTTTGGCTTTTTCTACCAGATTTTCCAAATCAGAGAGTTTGGTGACATCGCAGGGCACTGCCAGCACTTCGACCTTATATTTTTTTTCGATTTCTTTGGCGGTCTCCTTTAGCGGACCTTCATTGCGCGCGGCAATAGCAAGATTTATCCCTAAGCTTGCCGCAGTAGATGCAAGCGCCTTGCCTATTCCCCTGCTTGCTCCGGTAACGATAGCGGTTTTACCTTTTAAATTGATACTCATTTGACCTCCTGTATTTTTACCGTATCCGCAATCAGCGGGCGCGAAAGAAACAATAAGCCTAAAAGGCATAAAGCGAACAATAAAAACCCAAATTCGAAATTTTTCTGCATAATAATGCCACCCAGGGCTGCTCCCAGGCCTCCGGAAATAAAACGCACTCCGCTGTTTAAACTCGCAGCTTCGTTTAAAAACTCTTTTGGCATGTCCGTAAGTATGGTGGAAATTCCCGCGTGATTAAAAGTCCAGCCTAGTCCCCAAGCAATCATCAGCACGCCTAAGCCTATTACGGGAATCTTAAAAATTAATAAAAAAACGCTTATGATCATAAGAGCTATCCCCAGATTTGCCGTTTTTAGGCGCCCTAGCGAGTCAGAAAACAGGCCTCCAAGAGCCTCTCCAAAAATCCCGCTTAAACTGGTCAGGGTAATAAGCATGCTGATGAGAAACTGCCCTAGACCTAACTTTATTGAAAAATAAACTGAAAGCCACTGCTGTATGCCATGATAAAGCAGGCTTATAAAAAATATATAAGTAAAAATATAAAGAATTGCCTTATTTTTAAAAGCTGCGGCGTAATTAATTTTAAGTTTTCTCTCTTTAGGCGCAAAAGCTGGCAGGTATAAATACATGATAAATAAAAGTAAGAATCCTGCCGCAGCGGGAATTAAGAAAATTAACCGCCAGGCCAATGTGCCGCTTAAAAATAACCCTAAAAGAGAAGCTATAAAGGTAGAGCTGAAAAAAAGGCCGACTAATTTCCCGCGTTTTTTGCTCTCGTTAAACTCCCCTATTAAGATTAGCACAAGCGGAATTACCGAAGCTCCGAAAACACCCATCAAAAAGCGCGCTGCGAAAAGACTGGTGATATTGCGGGATAAACCCGCCCAAAGATTCGCCAGCGAAAAAAAGAAGAAACAAACGATTTCTATTTTTTTTGCGTCAAACGCCCGCACTATGGGGCCATAGACAAGAGCGGACAGCCCGTAAGGAATCATATAGAGCCAGATAATTTTACCGACAATAAACTGCGGCATTCCAAAATCATTCGAGATCGAAGGAATGAGCGCAGCGCTGGCTGCGACGTTAAAAGATAGAATAGCGCCTTCAAGGCAGAGAATGATAAAGGTTAACTTTTTCATTTATATAAAGCTTTCAGCCTTCAGCTCTCAACTATCAGCTTAGAGACTTTAAAAGTAAAAGCTGAAAGCTGACGACTGACAGCTGACAGCTATTTTACTGCTTCTTTTTCAATAACTTCCTTAAATATCTTCAAATTATCTTTCGAATGCTTGTTAATGAACCCTTCTACTTGTTCATCGTTAAATTTTGCTTTTTCATCCATTTCAAAATGCTGAATCCAGGTCAATTCAATTC
>JAQTOI010000130.1 GCA_028713415.1 Candidatus Omnitrophota bacterium | reverse complement strand
CACGCGCTGTTGAGTCAAGGACAGACCATCGCCCGCAGTTATCCGATTTGCGCGAGTCAGGGGCAATTGAGCAGGATGCAGATGTGGTAGTACTACTTTTGAGAGAAGAATATTATAGCCAAACTCCTGAAAACAAAGGAACGGCAGAAGTAATTATAGCTAAACAGCGCAACGGCCCGGTTGGGAGCGTGTATCTAGGATTTATAAGCGAATACATGAAGTTTGTCAATCTCGCGAAAGGGGTAGTAAAGGAGGATTGACTTTGATGAATAAACGATTTATAATACGCACTATGCGTAAAAAATTCTTTGCTGCATTTTTATGCGTTTTAGTTTCATGTATTTGCGCACACGCACAAGATGATGCTGCTTTTACTTCGACTGATGAGAATACTGTTTCTACTACCGGCCTCGAAGCTACCTCATCAAGTTTGGCGCCTGACGCAGGCTTGCCCACTGAGGCTTCCGGCAGTAACATAGTTTCCCGCATCTCCGTCAAGGGCAATAAAATTGTCAGTGACGCCAGTATTATTTCCAAAATAAAAATCCGTTCCGGCATAGGCTATAGCGCCGATATTATAAATGAGGATATAAAAAACCTTTATGCTACCGGTTTTTTTGATGCGGTTGATGTGGCAAAAGAAGAAACTGCCGAAGGCATTGTGGTGACTTTTAACGTGAAAGAGAAGCCGGTATTAAAGAAAATAGTTATTGAAGGAGCGAAATTTATAAGAGTGAAGAAAATTGAAGAGACAATTGAATTAAAGCCCGGTTCTTTTGTTGACGAATATAAGCTACAGGAAGCAGCAAGCAAAGTCAAGGATCTCTATACTAAAAAAGGATTTTCTCAAGCAACGGTTAAATACGATATAAAAACTGACTCGGAAAAGAATGAAGCAGAGGTAAAGTTTATCATTGAAGAAAAACGCGTGGTAAAAGTGCGCGCAGTTACCATCGAAGGGAATAAAGGTATTAGGTCTAAGAAAATAATACGGCTGATGAAGACGCGCAAAAACTGGTTGTTGAACTGGAGCTCCTTTAACGAAGATATTTTCAGCGATGATATCAAAAGGATTGAGGATTTCTATAAATCTCAAGGATTTACCGACGTAAAGGTTGAGCATGAAATTAACATTGAACCCAAAGGTGCGTATATTGTCATTAAAGTAGAAGAGGGCAAGCGTTATTATATAGGTAAGATAGCTATTGACGGGAATAAAGACCTCACGGTTGATGAGATTAGAAAAGCCATGACACTTAAAGATGGCGCGGTTTACAGCGAACAGGCTGTATATGAGGATTCTTCAAATATCCGGGAAGCGTACATGAACAAAGGCTACATTTTTTCCCAGATAGACCCCGTAAGCTATCTTAATCCCGAGACGCAGAAAATTGACGTAACCTATAAAATTGCTGAAAATCAGGTTGCGTATGTTGAGCGTATAGATATTAGGGGCAATGTCAAAACTAAAGATAAAGTCATCAGACGAGAACTGCGAATTTATCCTGAAGATAAATTCGACGGTAAAAAGGTAAAGAAAAGCAAGGAACGCCTGGAAAATTTAGGGTACTTTGAAGAAATACGTTTTGGCACAGAGCCCGGCTCAAAAGCGGATCTGGTAGACATGATTGTTGACGTTAAAGAAGCAAAAACAGGTTACTTAAGCTTTGGCGGAGGCTATAGCTCAATCAATGAATTTATGGGGTTTGTAGAATTGCGCCAAAGAAATTTTGATTATAAAAACTTTAATACTTTTACCGGGGCAGGGCAGGATTTGAGCCTGTATGCCAGTTTAGGAACGTTGACCAGTTTCTATCAGCTTAGCTTTACCAATCCTTATGTTTTAGACTCGCCGTATTCATTCGGCTTTGACGCTTACAAGAAAGGGCATAAACGCGACACCGGTGTTGGCTATGGTTACGAAGAAGATGTTACCGGAGGAGACCTGCGCTTGGGGCGCGATTTTAATGATTATATCAAGGGGTCGGCTGCGTATAGAATAGACAAGGTAAGCATCAGAGACGTCGATACCGCCTCGACCCAGGAATTAAAAGATGAAGAAGGAAAGACTACCTTGAGCAGCGGGGAGTTCGGGCTTACTTTTGATACACGCGATAATGTTTTCAACACCCTAAGCGGCATTTATTTCCCGAATAGCTTTCAGATTACCGGCGGACCCTTTGGGGGGAGCCGTGATTTTTTTAAATATTCAACGCGCTTTAGCCTGTATGTACCTATGATTAAAAAATCGGTAACTGAAATAAGGTTACGCGCTGGATTCGCCGATACATTTTCCGATACAAACAAAATCCCTATTTATGAACGCTTTTTCGCAGGCGGCGCTAATACTATCAGAGGTTACAGCGAGCGAAAAGTCGGTCCGGTTGATTCTAAAACCGACGACCCCATTGGCGGCGAAGCCATGTTTGTGGCGAATTTAGAGTATACGTATCCGTTGGTCGATTTCTTTAAAGTCGCCGTTTTCTATGATACCGGTAATGTTTGGTCGCGTAACGAGGATTTCTTCAGCACTGATTTATTATCAAGTTTTGGGTTAGGCGTCAGGGTGAAAACTCCAGTGGGGCCGGTGAGCGTTGATTATGGATGGCCGCTTGATAATGAACCTGGAAAGGAGGGGAAGAAAGGTAAGTTTCATTTTAACGTGAGCAGGCAATTTTAACTCCTGCTAATAACCTTACCTAATATATAAAAAGCACTATCGTCAATAATAAAAATGTTCATGGTAATCCCGTTGTAACAAAAACGGGCTATTAAGGAGGAGAGAAAGATGAAAAAGCTTATATGTATTCTGGCAGCGATTGGCCTGATGACTACGTTTGCGCTTACCTCATTTGCCAAAGACATGAAAATTGGCTATGTTGACTTTTTGCAGATTTACGACCAGTACGAGAAAACAAAGGAGTATGATAAAGCTTTAGAAGCTAAAAAGGACGTAAAAGAGAAAGAACTGAAAGCCAAAGCGGAAGAGATAGAGAAAATGCAGAGCAAGGCCAGCATGCTTAAGGATAAGGAAAAAGATAAAGAAAAAGACAAAGTCATGGCGGCGGCAAAAGATTTTGAAAATCTTCGCAGGCAATCTTACCTTGATCTAAAAAAAGAACGCGACGAGAAGATGAAAGAAATTGTTGCGGATATTGAGAATGTGGTGAAAGATTACGCGAAGAAAAATAATTACGATTTGATTCTTAATGGAAATATCATTCATTATGCGGCGGATAAAAGTATGGATATAACCTCTGAAGTAATGAAAGCCGTCAACGACACCTACAAGAAATAAATTCTGTCTTTGAGGCCGTATTAGGTAATTTACGGTAAAACTCATACAAGACGGCCTTGACGTAAAGAATCGCGTTGGTTTTTAAAAATTGAAGGAATAAATCTGCGCAGCCATTTTTCTGCTAATAAATGCTTGCCTTTGCCGCCGTCAGGCACGCGGCAAGGTAGGGACCCGTGCCCCAGTGAGATAGCAGGGTGGCGTTAAAACTCCTGCTTAATCAAATTAAAAATGAAACTTACCTTAAAGGAAATAGCTGCTTTAGTCGAAGGGGAACTTATCGGTGATCCGAATACCACAATTATCGGCATCTCTGGATTAAAAGAGGCGCAGAAAGGAGATATTACTTTTCTAGCTAACCCGAAGTATTCGCCGCTTTTACGCACCACTTGCGCCTCTGCCGTAATTACTGATGCCTCGGTTGCTAATTGCGCTAAGCCTTTAGTTAAGGTTCAAAATCCTTCTTTAGCTTTTTCTAAAATAGCCAGTGCTT
>JAQTOI010000129.1 GCA_028713415.1 Candidatus Omnitrophota bacterium | reverse complement strand
GACTCCCGAAGAACGGGGGTTTTTGTTTTGTTGCCCCCGCGATTTTTTAGTATATATCATAGTATATACTATAGTATATACTGTAGTATATACTACGTCGTCTGCTTGCTCTTGACAAGGTTACGGTTATGTGCTATATAGATAATTGCTTAACAGTTGGACCCGCTGTAAGCTCGCGCAGTTGTCCTGCAGGCAACTGGCGCACCCGTAAATCGAGGGGGTCCGCGAAAAAACAAAGGGAAGGAAGAGGGGCGCAAAAGCGCCATTAAAGGAATTGAGTGCCTCGTGACTGGAGATTTGGGCCCAAAGTGGAATGGCACTCCAAGAGCTCTGAGCCTCGGAAAAAGGCTAAGGGGTAGCAGACCTTAAGTGTCTAGGAAACCCCATGCTCATATGTTTCCTTGTCCTTCCTTCCTTCCCTATATTTTATTTTTGTTATAATTCATCGGAATGCTCCACGCTCCCTTTGAGGGAGTTTTTGTTTAGTTGGCAAACCTCGCCGGTTATGTCGACTTATTCGTGCGAATACGTCCGGCCGTACGAAATATTGCTTTTTGCAGAAATAGTATTATTATCCGAATTAGCATAATTAAGGGGAGTGCGTAATGGCAATAAAAGTTAAGTCTACGGACTACGGGAGGGCGTACGTCAGAGCGATTGAAATAACGGATGGTCTTTATCAAGGCAAATGCTCAATGACGAAAAAATTTACGGAAGGACTGTTCGTTTTCACAATAATTCCGTATATTTTACGCCGCCGATAGAAGTTTTACCCTGGCCTTAGGCAGATATCATTTCGCCTAAGGATTTTCTTTTTTTATGCTTCCAAATCGTATCGGTAATTACTTTAATACGTACTTTAGTTAATACTATAGTATATACTAAAGCAAGTACTTGGCAGTTGACAAGAATCAGTTTAGGGTGTATAAAATTAGCGGTGATGCCATTTGTCGGCTGTTGAAAATCTTGGAAAAGAAACACCTGAACACCAGAGAGTTGACCGCGGGAATATATATTATTGGATAGCGATTTTTTTAATCGTTGCCATGGTTATTCTCGCCGGTTGGCTTGCGGCAAAGATGGGCCAATCGCTGCCCATTGTTGGCGGTTTGTCTTTTACTGGCCTTATCGCTTTCAAATTCATTCAGGCGATCGGGCGGGAAGGATATAGAAACGCAAATTATTACGCCGCGTTTCTTGTTCTGACCGGTGCGATCGCGATTGCCGCGCACGCATCGTCATTCTTCTCCATGATCGCCTTGGGGTTTTCGTGGATATGGATGACTGCGCTTTGGGCAACCTTTATCTTTGCCCTGTCCATCGTGATTTTGGCGCTGGTTATCCTGTGCATCGATTATTAGGCGGACAGGTAAAATTTGTTCGAAAAAGGAAGTGAGTTAATCTAAAAAATTCTCACTTTTTCTGTTTTTTGGGCAGAAACTCTTCTCGCGCCAGTTGACAAAAATTAATTTTTTAGATAAATTTACTTCGAAAGGAGATGTTATTCTGAAAAAAGTTAATGCTTTCGCCGGGCTTGGCGAAGATTATTCCGATCCCTTCTTCTTGAAGGGGAACAGCGCGATTTTCTATGATTGCGGTTGTCAGACGGTTTTTATCCTGCGTGGCGTAGCTTTTTTAAAACACGAAAAGCCTTTAACCATCGCACCGGGAAAGCGGATTGATTTTAGCAAGCTCGCCGCAAGGGAGATCGGCTGGTTGCTGCTTGATTTGGCCAAAGTCGGGGGCGTTGGCATGATAAAGGTAAGCCAATCTTCAGAAACGGTCGAGCTGGCCGTGGCAAAATCAAACAAGGCAAACGGGCAGCTTGCGGCGCAATTAAATTCTTATTTGACAAATTTCTTCGGGTTTCCGTGCCGGAGGGGAAGAAATATCTGCAACAAATGCGCTTGCGACGCTGGTTTGTTTGTCAACTACTGACCTTGTTGGACCCAATTTTTTTTTGGGTCTTTTTGATACTTTACCGGAGCAGGCGCGCCATTGCAGGACGATGGTTTAGTGGTATGCTTAGTAAAACAAAAACCGGAGGCGTTAGGGATGGAATCGGTTGGATTGGCTGGTATTGATAGCTTTTTTCTGGTCTTGGGCGTATGGTGGATGAAATCAATGGTAGTTCTTGTCTTGATCATTGTGTTTGCAATCCTGTTGGCAGCTTCCGCAATGTATCTATCCAGCAGAAGATCGCATGACACATTTAATTGATCTTTTTTGCTCTTTATCTTCCACCTGACCTCTGGCCAGGCCCGTTTTTTATTCCACCTTCCCACAGTTTGAATCTATAGCAGATTTTGCGTACTCAATTGGTCCATGGTAGGATTAAAAATATCCATAGGTTGAACCTATGGCAGATTTACCTAGGCAGATTTATAACTTCAAAAAAAATGGCGCGACCACAAATTGTCAGTGGCGAAATTTATCATGTTTTTAATCGCGGCGTCGATAAACGGATCGTTTTCACGGGTGATAACGATTATTTCCGTTTTATTTTCTCTCTTTACGAGTGCAATGATGCCAATGAAGTTGTGATGCGCGACAGAATCGGCGAGCGCTTGGTGCGTAACTCCAAAGCAATCTCCATAGGTTCAACCTATGGAGATTCTAAGCGGGAACCGATCGTGGAGATCATTGCTTTTACCTTGATGCCTAATCATTATCATCTTATTTTGCGCCAAGTTGTTGAGGGCGGCATTTCTTTGTTTATGAAAAAATTGGGCAATAGTTACACTGGATATTTTAACGGTAAACATGAAAGAAAAGGCATGGGCGCTCTTTTCCAAGGTCGCTTCAAGATAGTGCGCGTTGGCGATAATGATCAATTTTTGCATTTGGTTGAGTACATTTTTTCAAATCCAGTGGAAATTATTGAGCCCGGCTGGAAAGAGGAAGGGATAAAAAATACAAAAAAAGCCATAGAATTTTTGAATGATTATAGATGGTCAAGCTATTTGGACAGCGTTGGAATAAAGAATTTTCCTTCAGTTACGCAGCGCGATTTTTTATGGAAAGCGTTTGCCGGTGTTGACAATATCGAAAAAGGCCAATTAAGAGTCAAAAATTCTACCGAAAAGTGGATAAAAAGCAGAGAAATTCCAAGCAAAAACTTAGCCGCGCTCGCAAGATTATCCTTAGAATAACCCCAAAATCTGCCATAGGTTGAACCTATGGCAGATTTACGTTTGCGGGGCAGACTTGGAAAATTTCGCAGGAGTTGCTATAATGGAACAATTTTAATCAAACCGAAAAAATGACCAAAAAACAAAAAATCTGGCTCGCGATTTTTGCCGCAATGTTTTTAGTACCCGAAATTCTATGGAGCCCAATAGCAAATTTCTATTACGAAATTTGGTTAGGATCAAAAATGAGCGCAGTAACCCCATTTAGGAATAACCTTATTGTTAGTAATGATTTTTTCTGGAAAAATATATTATTTTTTCAAACGCTCGGGATAGTATTAGTTCTTATTTGGCTGTTAAGATATAAAATGAATATTTTAATAAAATGCTCATTAATTTTATTATTATTGCTTTTATTTTTGATTAGTGGATTTGCTGTGTTGTTTGCCTTCTATAACAATCCGCAAATAGGTTAAATTTAGTAATTAATAGGGAGGAGTAAAACAATGAAAACAAAATGGGTGCTCGGAGGTGGAATAACTCTGTTGTTGTTTTTCGCGTTGTTTCCGACTGCTTACGCCACAACAATAAATATACCTGGGCAATACCAAACCATCAATGAAGCAATCGGCAGGGCAAACCCGGGGGACATAGTAATGGTGCAACCCGGCACCTACACAGAAAACATTGCTATCGATAAGGCAATCCATCTCCAGTCGGTTGGCGACGATGCGGCTAATACCATTATCCAGGCCGCGACCTCAACGCAGCCAGTGATCGCGATTTCAGGTATGGATTCTTCGGTCAGCGGTTTCACTT
>JAQTOI010000128.1 GCA_028713415.1 Candidatus Omnitrophota bacterium | reverse complement strand
CTACGATCCCCAATACGGAAACAATATCTTTTAAGGATATCTTTTCTTTGGAAAAAGAGCTTAGCTGGTCCAGAAGCGATTCCGCGTCCCTTAAGGAGCCGTCGCTGCTTTTGGCAATGGCGAATAACACCTCTTTATCTATTTCTATTTTCTCCTGCCTGGCGATCCGCTCCAGCTGCGCGATAATCTCTACGACCGGTATGCGCCGGAAATCAAGGCGCTGGCATCTGGAGAGTATGGTCGGGATCACTTTTTGCGGGTGCGTGGTAGCAAAGATAAATTTTACAAAGGGCGGCGGCTCTTCTAATGTCTTTAAGAGCGCGTTAAATCCGTCGGGAGTAATCTGGTGCACTTCGTCAATGATATAAATTTTAAATTTACCTGAGGTAGGAGGGAATTTGACGTTCTCACGCAAGACCCTTATTTCATCGATGCCTCTATTGGAAGCGCCGTCTATTTCAATGACATCGAAACTGCGGCCCTGCGCTATTTCAATACAAGAAGGGCATTTTCCGCAGGGATTTAATGTCGGCCCTTCCTTGCAATTAAGCGCGCGGGCTAAGATACGGGCAGTGGAAGTCTTGCCAACCCCTCTTGGGCCGGCGAATAAATAAGCATGGGCGAGCCTGTTCCTCTGGATAGCATTCTTGAGAGTAGTAACAATATGATTCTGGCCGACTATACTCTCAAAATCCTGCGGCCGCCATTTTAAAGCAAAAACTGTATAGGACATTTTTTATTTAAGTGTAGGCATCCGCCATGTTTTTTCATTAATGAGTTTTTAAAATGAGCATGCACTCCGCTCGCTAAACCGCTTGTCGCGGTTTTTTACGCTCGCTTGAGTGCCGCCATAATTTTTCTTGTCGAAAAATTATGGCGGAGAGGCTGGGATTCGAACCCAGGGGCCCAGTTGCCCGGGCCAATTGCTTAGCAGGCAACTGCTATCGACCACTCAGCCACCTCTCCAAATTTTCAAGCTATTAATAATCGGAAAATTTGGTCCGGCACCCTGCGACAGCAGGGTGAAGGACTTTCTAACTTTATTTCTTTCTCTTCTTCTTAAAGAACTCTTTCAACAACGAACTGCATTCGGCTTCCAATATGCCGCTTTTGACCTTGATCCTGTGATTTAATTTCTTATTATTGGCGATATTGATTACGGAGCCGCAGGCGCCTGTTTTAGGGTCTTTTGCGCCGAAATATAAATTGCTTATGCGCGAAAGCACTAACGCGCCCGCACACATACTGCACGGTTCAATTGTAACATAGAGCGATGCCCCGTTCAACCACTTTGTCTTGAGGAAGTTTGTGGCAGAAGTCAAAGCGAGCATTTCCGCGTGAGCAGTCGGGTCTTTGAGGCGCTCGATCTGGTTGTGGCCGCGGGCGATGACTTTCCCGTCGCAAACCACTACCGCGCCTACAGGGACCTCATCTTCTTCGGAGGCCTTGCGTGCTTCTTTTAAGGCCTCCCGCATATATAAAATGTGTTTTTTTATCACGATTAAAAGTGCGCCCAGCAGGAATCGAACCTGCAACAACTTGCTCCGTAGGCAAGTGCTCTATCCAATTGAGCTATGGGCGCGAAGGTATGTAATTTTACCACATTATTATAACTAATACATTATAATAATGCAACTCATTTGGAGTATTAAAAAAAACGGCAGGTACGTTTTTTATGTGCCTGCCGTAATTTGTTAACTAGGCTCTCTTAGTCCGCCAATTGGACAGACTGTGCTCCATTAACCCCTTTTTCATCTGTTGTGTACATTATGATAACTTTGTCGTCTTTTTTTAATCCGATGAGAGTAGCAGGCTCTCCGTTACTTTGCGAGATGACAGTGTTATCCTTTATTACAAAAACCAATTTTTGCCCCTGCTCATCCATAACTGCAACTTCAGGCGCGGTATTGTTCGCGGCATCTCCTGTTGTTATAGAATCGATTTTACCTGTGCAGGTTTTAGCTTCTACGGGTTTCGCTGCTTCGGGCACAGCAGGATCAGCAGCCGGCGCCGCAGCCTCTTGCGCGAAACACAAAGAACCGATAAACGTAAAAGCAAGCATTACAAAAATTATTTTTTTCATCTTTCCCTCTCTCCTCCTCTATCTGTTATTACTATCTATTTAGTGTTATTTTGTTTTTGCCACCGGAGGAATTACTCTGGTTATCTTCTCTATATGCTCAGCGGTATTCTCGCTTCCAGCCTTCAACGTAATCCTCACTTCTTCATCCTTATTCAGCGCAGATATGATTTTAGGATCTACCCCTATAGTCACTTTTGTATCGTTTCTTTTTTTTATCACTATTTCATTCTTTGCGGTATCGATAGAAAGAATCTTGCCTTTAACGTACTGATGTTTACCTTCGGCCTTTTTCGTGGTGCAATTCTGCGCCGTCTGGGCAAAACTCAATACATTCATCCCGCAAAGAAAAACTAATGCAATCAATAAAACTGTTATCTTTTTCATTTTAACTCTCCTTCTTTTTATGAATATTTCTGAAATATTTGTTGTATTAAGCCGCTAAGGAAAGCACTGCTCCGGCAGGAGGGGATTTTTCTTGCCTTGCCAGATAAGAAATAATCGGCTCAGGCGAAATCGCATCGTTACTACGTCCATAGAATACCTGCCTTCGGGAAGAAATATTTATAAGGAGTTCGCTGTATTGAAAAACATCATTGCTGTTACATAGCGTCTCAAGGGTAACGTCACTATCGCAAATAGCCTTTGTAAAAAGGGCTAAGGAAGCCAAGATGATTAAAATCAGAGTTAATTTTAAAAGACATGCTTTATTCATTTATGCATTATTATAACATTTTTTACTTCTCACCGCAAACTTTTAAAGACAACATCATACAACGGCTTCATAAAAGCTGGCTCTTCAACTGCTTCATTTCTACATCTATTTCTTCTAATAAGCGCGTTATCTCTTTCAGCCTGCGGCCATACTCTTTGGCGCGCTCTTCATCGAGATAAAAACGCGAATCAGACATTGCCCGCGCCTTGGCGTAATTTTCAAGCCGCAGCTTCTCTTTCTTTTTTCCTAATGCGTCAATTTTTTCCTTGAGGGCGGCATTATGGGCCTTGCGTTTTTTTAATTCTTCTTTTTGCCGTGCCTCTTCCTGTTTTGCCTTTAATTTTTCTTCGTCTATTTCCTTATGATGTTTTTCTTTGTGCTTCGACCTGGTTGTTACGCTGATATTAACGAAATCGCTGTCTTTCTTCTCCAGGTAATAATCAAAATGCCCGGGGAATTTCCTGATCCTGCCATTCCTTACTTCAAAAACATTATTCGCCACAGAGCGAACAAAATAAATATCGTGGCTGATGAATACAATCGTCCCCTCATAATCATTTAAGGCCCTCACTAAAGCATCCACCGCATCTACGTCCAGATGCGTTGTGGGCTCATCCAAAAGAAGAAAATTAGGCGGGTTGATCAACAGCTTTGCCAGGATCAAACGGCTCTTTTCTCCTCCGGAGAGGACACTGACCCTTTTTTCCACATCATCGCCGGTAAATAAAAACGCGGCAAGCACCGTCCGGATAATCTCCTCTGCCATATATCCGGGCGCGGCAGAATAGGCCTCCTGCAATACCGTATTTTGCGGATTAAGCACATCCATACGCGTCTGCGAAAAATAACCAACGCTTACATTATGGCCAAGGATACGGTTGCCGCTGTCAATATCGACTACGCCAGCAAGGATCTTCAATAATGTAGATTTCCCCGCTCCGTTTTCGCCTGCCAAAACTGCTTTCTCCCCTTGAGTTATCTCAAAATCCAAATCCTTATAGACCTCTATCTCCCCATAGGACTTGGAAATTTTTTCCAGCGTCATCACCCGGTAACCGCTCTGTATTGTCGCCGGAAAACGAAAATCCCTGATACTTTCCCCGGGATCAGGCGGCACGACGACCTTTTCCGCTTCCATCCTCTCTAAAACCCTGCGCTTTGCGCGGACAGAAGCAGCTTTATTCGGCTGCGCGTGGAAGCGTTCTACGAACCTCTCCAACTGCTGGAATTTTTTATCCTGCTCCTTGGATTGTTTAAG
>JAQTOI010000127.1 GCA_028713415.1 Candidatus Omnitrophota bacterium | reverse complement strand
TCTATGGGTTTTGACGCGGGAGTTAAGAAAGCCCTGCGAGAAAGGGTAGCGAACCAGAGATGAGGTGCAACCCCGTTTTCTAAAAGTAAATTAAGGTTCGGGGCGTCCCGCACCTCGACGCATCGTGAAGTAAACGGGGCAGGCCGCAGGCTGCACTTCGACTGCGCTCAGCGCACGCAAGCCGTAAGCCTGAAGCCTATAGCCTGAAGCAGCTGTACTCATAAAAAAAGGGGGGGTAGCATAAGACCAAACGCGGATTTATTATGAAGTGGGTAATTATTGCACTTTTAATTGTCGTTATCATTGTTTTGGGATTAAGCGTTTCAACTTTGCGAAAAGAACTTGTAAGCGCCAGAGAACGCGTAGAATTTTGTAATAAAAGAAGCGATGAACTGCAATACGAAGTGATGCGCGTGAGCAGGGCTTACGAGGAGAAGAAGCGCATACTTCGTGAAATTGAAGAAAGCGTTGCAGAGCTGGAAAACAAAGTGCAGTTGAAAACGTTAGAACGCTATATTCCTAAGAAGACCTGGGATGAAATAAAACCAATTATTGACAGGCTGAAGGCGTTTCAGGAGCCGAGGTAATTTAGCTTACAGGCTGCAAGCCTAAAGCTCGAAGCTTAAAACCATCGATTGTACTAATGGCTTTTGCTTATGGCTTTGACTAATCGGACGTCAAACCATAGCCCTCTGGCTAATCGGAAGCAAAACCATGGCCTTTCTGGCCAAGGAGGTAAAAATGCTTACAAAAAAAGTGATTGTCTTTGTTTTGTTATTGCTAATCTGTCTGCCTGCTTTTGCGTATGACCAGGAAAAAGTAGAAACGCGGCAGATAATAACCATTAGCGGTACGGTTACTAAAGTAGATTTTGTGGGTAACCTAATTGTCGTGAAAGCCGGCACTGAGGAAATACCCATTTCAGTTCCACCTAACACAGTGCTTTACCGGGGAACGGAAAAGATAGGATTAGCTGACCTGGAAGAAAGTGATTTCGTAACAATAGAATATTATATTTCTTCTCCGGGCAGATATGAGGCGGTTAGCATTGTGGACAATAATCTGGGGAATGAGTGAGGATGCAGGCTTATGACTGAATGGATATTACCTGCTGTATTTATTTTTGTATTTACTGCTCTTTTTTTATCTCTTTTTAAGCATATGCAGTCGTCCAAAAAAGCTTTAAGCAAATTAAAAGCTACTTTTAACGGTTCTGTATCATACAGGCTTTTTTATCCGATATTTAAAGGCCAATATCAGGGATTGAATTTTTTCATCAGGCTGGAACCGGCCGGAAAACATACCCCGCCTTGTTTAGTGTTTTGCCTATCTAAAGAGTGTAGCGCAACTTTGAAAATTTACCGGGAATCAGAATTGAGCTATATCGGCAAAAAAATAGGCTTGGTCCGCGAGATTAAAGTAAATGATGAAGTATTTGACAGCAAATACCTTATTTTTTCCAATAATCCTCAGTGTGTAGCAGCTTACTTGAGGAACGATGATATAAAAAGTACAATTACGAAACTGTTTGATGACGAATTTGCACCAATAATAGTTGACAAAAAAGGCATTACTGTCCGTAAATTTGATTACAATGCAAGTTTAGATCTTTCTCCCGAAAATATAACAAATGTTTTGCAAAAAACAAATCTAATCGCAAGAGGGTTGTAGGTTTCGGGTATTGAAGAATTGAAAGTTGCGGCTTTTCTGATAATATAATTTCTGGATTAGGTTAACCGTGGAGGGATTTTTAGCGGACCACTTAGTCTAAGAAAGGAGGTTCTAAGATGCAGCGTAAAAAAATATTAGTGGTAGATGATGAGCAAGAAGTGGTAATCCAGCTGACCAGGATTTTAAAACGCGAGAATTACGAGGTCGCTTCTACCACTAAAGGGGAAGAAGTGCTCAATTTAGACCTCAATACAAAACCCGATCTAATTATCCTCGATATGGTGCTTCCTGATATGCTGGGTGGAGAAATATCTCAGAAACTTTCGGAAAACCCAGCGCTTAAGGATATACCTATAATTTTTCTGACCGGCCTCAATACCAAGGAAGATGAAGAAATTCTAAAAGAAAAAGCCGGTAATTACCGTCTCCTGGCAAAACCCACAACCAGAGAGGAGCTTTTAGAGGCAATAAGTAAAGTTATTCCCTCCGCTAAAGAATAGAGGTGTCAGGGATAATCGCTAAAGGTGCGCAATATTTCAGGTTCATCTTTTCAACGTAAAGCTACGATTTTAGTCGACACTACAAAAACACCGGTAAACGTAGAACTTAAAAGTGACATGGAACAGACAGAGTGAAGCGGCAGGCGGTGGTTTGGAGTTCGAGTATCCAAACTAATAGTTAGACGCTAAACATCAAAAGAGGAGGAAGATGAAGAAAAAGCTAAGCAATGAATCAAGCATCGAGGGATTAATCAGCAAGTTACAGGAGCAGATTATTTCGCTGGAAAGGAAAGTTGATGTTTTGCTTAACCGCTCTTGGCAAAAGCCGCCTGAAGCAAAGCTTGCGCCTCAACCTTTTCCTAAACCTTTTCAACCGTCTGCAAACGCTCACGTTTCAGGCGGAAACAGGCAAGATACTCATTTCCAGACTCCAGGCCAGCGTGATAACCGTTTTCCCTCCGGAAACAGGCAAGATAACCACCCAAGAGACAGATTTATGCATAAAGCTATTTGCGCGGATTGCCGCAAACCTTGTGAGGTTCCTTTTAAACCCAGTGAGGGACGCCCGGTATATTGCCAGGTGTGTTTCTCCCGCCGTAAGACAGGAAGCGCATTTAAGGTAAACTTTGCCAGTAAACCAAAAGCGGCAGCTTCTCTCCAAACCGTTCCAATTTCACGGCTTCATGCAATAGAAAAAACAAAATCTGCTACAAATAAAAAAACAGCCGTAAAGAAAAAAACGGTTTCAAAAAAGAAAAAAAAGTAAAAAGCGATGGAAACTAAGACAATCCGTCGAATTATCTTATATACGATTGTCTGGGTGTTGCTTTATTTTAACTTTTCGCAAGCAGGAATAAGAGAACTGTATTACAAAGCAACTCATAAAACGCAAACATACGTGCAATTTAGCCCCAACCCAAATCAATTAAAATTAGGTACTACCGCAAGCCCCCTTTCTTCACAGGAAATAATCCTCAATGAACCTATCGAACTCGATTTTAAAACTCGCGCACAAATCATGCATATTCGTAAAGAATATGTAGACAAATATCGTGATCTTCTGGTAAACGATTATCTGCCTTTTGAGCCGCTTTATAATCAGATCGAAGATAACCGGCCATGGTGGGGAATCCGTGGGGAATTTTGCTGGAGCAGGGGCCAGAAAAGTATCGATGGCCCGTCAGAAGAAACGCGCTTCTTTATAAATCCTTACTTGCTCCTGGGCCTCGATGAAGGTGTAGCATTTACATCGTATCCATGCGCTCCCGTATACCCCCATCCCGTAAGTTTTTTCTGGTTTGCCCAAGACTCAAAGGCTGAAGTAACATATGATATTTCACGGTTTTTCCGGGAAAGGGAATATATGCCGCGTAAATTACGCGATTATCATACCCTTTCTCTAATATCCTATAATGCGCGTGACTTCGGATATGAATACATTTCTGTGGCGCCCGAAGAATCACTTAATGTCGCTCCTGTAGGAGAAGGGCGTCTTTTTAAAGAAGCCTGCCAACTGCGCGCATTTATCCACAGGGGGATAAGTTGCGGTTACCCGAATGGCTGCAATAATCAAAGCCCGGATGAGCCGGATTTGCAATTCAAGATTCTAGATGTGCCGGCAGTGCTTTACTGCAAACTCTGGAAAGCTAATCCGAAGCAAGCGAGCGATAACGCGGATTTCACCTTTGTTATTAAACTTAAATAAAAGGGGGAAGATGAAACAGAAGAAAATAATACTCGGCGTAGGTTTTGTGCTGGGGCTTTTGTGCCTGGCATTATTTCTCTACACCTATGACGATTGCCGTCCGGAAGCATCTCTTGATGTCCGCATAGATAAGAAAATGGCAGCCGAGATGGCTGATGAATTTATTCATGAACACGGACTTAACATACAAGGCTACGAACGAACGGTAACCCTGGAATTTAAAGACCAGTTTTATTTAAAAAAGACCCTGGGCAT
>JAQTOI010000126.1 GCA_028713415.1 Candidatus Omnitrophota bacterium | reverse complement strand
ACTTCAGCCGTAGAGATCATTATGGGGATGAGCATATGGGATTTCGCCTTCGCCTCCCTGAAGATACTCACATATTTAATGATAGGCATATGTTTCTTCGGGATGCGTTTTAACAACCCCAATATTTTTGCCGGCTTGCTAATCATAATATTGTCTATAGCGTGTTTTAGCTCCATAGGCATAATGTCCGCAGGATTCATATTGATATTCAAAAGAAGCGAGCCTATCGGATGGTTCATAAGCAGCTTGACAGGATTGCTGGGAGGGGTTTATTTTCCCGTAGAGGTATTGCCGCCTAAATTGCAGGCTATTTCCTACGCCTTGCCCATTACATATTCCCTGCGCAGTTTAAGACACGCTTTATTAAGCGGATATTCTTTTAAGATGCTCATCCCCGACATCTTAACCCTGGTTATATTCTCTATGGTTTTAGTGCCCTTAGCCTTAGCAATCTTTAAACATACCCTAAGATGCGTAAAAACGGACGGCAGCCTTGTGCATTATTAAGTAGCTTCAGAATATTATTTGACTCCGGTGAATAAAAATGCTAAACTAGAAAACAAAGAGGAGGATGCCAATATGAAAGCTAAAAAAGGAAACAATAGCAAAAAGAATAAATATCTGCCTCCCAAAATCGATAAGCATGATACTAAAAGCCTGATGAGCAAGTGGTCTTTCGGAATTTACGGCTTACTTTACCCTTCATGCACCTGCAACTGAGGTGCGCAATTAAAGATGAAAAAAGATTTAATTGAAAAAAAGACAAAAGAAGGACTTTTTATACTTACGCCAGACGGAGAAAGCCTTTTTTCCCTGAATGATGTCGGTAATTTCATCTGGGATGCCCTTAAGCATAATAAAACCAGGGACGAGATTGTAAAGGATATAGTATCTTTCTATGACGTAGAAGAAAAACAGGCTAGGGCAGACCTCGATATTTTTATAAACGATATTAAGAAATATTCTTCCGAATTGATGGTAGATTATAGATAAGCACTCCCGCCTGATGAATGAAGAAGCTCCCCTTTGAGTTTAAAGTCATTACAAAAGAGAAAGACCGGCATCTCGTAGTTTTTCCTAACGACCCTTCTGTAATCTGGGTCAAAGAGCCTATGTTAGATGTACTCAGTCTGGCTAATAGGCTTTCAAAGCCCGAGATCATCAATGCCCTTTCGGCTAAATACAAAAAAGATTTATTGATAGACGTATATAAAGATCTGGGCTTTCTTAAAAAGACAGGTTTTTTAAAATATAGAGATAAAAAACCATGGGCGGCATCGTGTTATCCGCGCAATATCAGGCCCCATCTCATATGTCTTCATTTAACCCATAGGTGTAATCTTAACTGCCGATATTGCTACTCTTTAGATTTTAGGCGCGAATATAATAAATTGCGCAATGTTGATATGAACTGGCCTACGGCAAAGAGGATAATAGATTGGACCTTCAAAGTCAATAGAAACAGCCCCAGCGCTTACATTAACTTTACGTTTTTTGGAGGAGAACCCCTCTTAAATGTTAAGATAATGGAACGTTCGCTGGAATACATAAAAAAAAGATGGGAAAAGAATAGAGCAAAAGCCGTTAAATTTGCCATTTGCACAAATGGTACACTGATAGATAAAAAGGTGGCCAGGATACTTAAAAGATACAATGTCGTTACAATAATAACGATGCATAATAAAAATAGGGGCTTATTTAAAAACGTTATGAACAAAAAGATAAGAATATTGAAAAATTTTGTGCCTAAGAGAAATATAATTATTAATTATATTATTTCCGAGAAAAAAGACATCAGGGATATAGAATTTTTAGCAAGGAGGATAAAGGGGATTGCCCAGAGATTTTCTTTTAATTTGGAATTGAAAAATCAGGGCTTGCAGGAAGTCCTGGAAGAAACCAAAAGATTTACGAAAAGACTGACAAAGAATAAAACAGAAAAACATTCTTTGCCCCCGGTTTTTTATGGAAATTTAGAAGAAATAGGCATGCTTGTCAGCGGAAAGAAGGAACTTGATAACTGCGGTGCAATTCAAAGCGGCCTAAGCTTTCTTCCCGATGGGACTATGCATCCCTGCTCAGGCCCTAGAGGAAACCGAATTTTTTGTTCATTAGGGAACATAAATGGCGCGGGATTAGATGAGGATTTATATGCGAATGATACCAAGGTGGCAAAATTGAAGGATAGGCGGAAAACCGACTGCATGAAATGTTGGGCCAGAAGTTATTGCAAGGGAATGTGTAAATATAGCCGTAAATTAAAACCCTCTATCGTTGAAGGAAAAAATTTATTATGCGATGCCAATCGGTTTTTTAAGGGGCATTTGATAAAATGGTATTCAGGACTTAGCGATAAAGGTACCCTTGACATTTTAACAAAAAGAACAAATCGCAATAGTATTGATATCGCAAAAGAGAATGAAGGATACGAAAAGATCAAATTGATTTTACGTTTTAGATATTTGATAAATAAAAAGCTGCGTTATGCAAGACTTGTAACGCCTTGCGTTTACAAAGGGTGATATCGGAGATGAAAACTCTTCTAAAAATACCATATATAGAAAAGATTGAGTTGCCCAGCTTTGCAAATTTACCTTCGGCCCAGGTTAAGATCTACGGGGTTAAGATGAATTTTTACTCAAAAGACCCAAGGCTCATAAGATTTATTAAAAGAAAATTTAGCCTGATGAATTATTACAGGCTGGATGATAGTAAATATAATATGACTGATAAAAAACTAGAAATATTTGTAGCTGCAGAGAGAAAAAGCCTAAGCATGGAGGAGCTGCTTTATATAGATATAGATACAAATGCTTTAATATCTAGCGAACTTTCGGATAAATGCATATTCTTCCATGCCTCCTGCGTTGCCTCTGATAAGAATTATCTGATATTCCCGGGTAGCTCAAATTCCGGTAAATCTACTATCTCAGTTTGCTTAAGCGAAAGAGGGTTTTCATTATTGGCAGACGATGATTCAGTTTTGAAATATGGCGCGATAAAGGCGCTACCTTATCCTACTATCGGAAATTTTAGGGCCAGGGCCAGGTTCTTAAATAATTCTATAGCTGTAAAAAAAAGCATAATTAGTCATATTTATAATATATCAGATTCGGAGTTTAAAAAAATATATGATTTAGAGACATATCTATATAGGCCTAAATTTTCCGGCCCAGGCAAGAAGAAAAACTTAAATTTCATATTTATTAAAGGGCGCAGGAATAATAGGCCTCATTTGAGAATCGCAGATAAGACGAATCCTGAAACAATAAGGCACTTCTTCAGATTTATTACGACCCAGAAAGAAAAAAGGAATAGCAATATTTCTAAAATAATAGATTTATATAGCAAAAGCAATATATACTATTTAAATATGGGAACGCCAGATGATACCGCAGAACTAATTTTGAAAAAATTTTTATGAATATGCGAGAAAAACATTTAATTACATCTCTTTTTCTTAATTTTTTAATGGCAATATCGATTATTATATAATGATCACCGTTTATCAAGGAGGTTTTTAAGTTAGAGCCGGCTCTTTGTTAAATTAAGTTACTTCTTTTATGAAAAAACGGTTAAGTGCATATTTTGAAGGCAGGGTGCAGGGAGTGGGTTTCAGGTTTACGGCGGCGGAGCTTGCGCGGCAGGCCGGTATTGGCGGCTGGGTCAAAAACCTGGATGACGGCCGCGTGGAAGTCACAGCCGAGGCCGAGGAAGATTCTTTGAAAGACTTTTTAGGCCAGCTGAAGCAGCGCTTTAGCCGCTATATCCGGGATGCGCAAGCGCAATGGCATGATGCCAGCGGCGAATTTGAGGATTTTACGATAAAATTCTAAAATATGCGTTATGGGATTTTTTCCGATGTGCATTCCAATTTAGAAGCGCTTGAGACAGTCCTGGGCGCCTATAAAAAAGAGGCGATAGACGAGTTTATCTGCGGCGGCGATATTGTCGGCTATAACGCAAACCCCGCTGAATGCATAGCAAAAATAAAAGACGCTGCAAAGGTCATTGTTGCCGGGAACCACGATTGGGCAAGCGTAGATTTATTCCCCGCGGCTTATTTTAACCCCTTGGCAGCCCGGGCAGTATCCTGGACCAAACAGAATATCTGTGTCGCAGACGGTAAATTTTTAAGCTGCCTGCAGCTTGTTTTTGAAAATAGGGATTTGACGCTGGTGCACGGAACGTTAGATAATCCCGGAAAGTTCAACTATATGTTTTATGATGAAGATGCTGCCGGGACATTTGCGGTATTAAGAACAGATCTCTGTTT
>JAQTOI010000125.1 GCA_028713415.1 Candidatus Omnitrophota bacterium | reverse complement strand
TTTAAGGGTACCTGACTTATTTTCGAATGGAAGGTGGTCATTTTTGTCTTGGAATATAAATACGTGCTTTAAAATTTTATTTTCCCGTAAGAATAAATTTGATTTAATTTTTACAGTTTCTACTCCAGTGGCAGATCATGTTAGCGGGCTGATATTGAAAAAAGTGCTTAACTTACCCTGGGTGGTTTTTTTCAGCGATGCCTGGGTGGATAATTCTTCCGCTTGCCAAAATCTAAACGGGGCTTTAAAAGCCCACAAGTTTTTTCAAAGAAAAGTTATCGAGAAGGCTGACGCATTATTATTCATTACGGAGGAATTACGTAACACATTTTTGGCCCGCTATTCTGTGGATTATCGTTATAAATGCTTTGTGGTCCCGCACAGTTTTTATCCTGATTTTGATTCAATTATTCCTCATAGAAATGCTGAAGATGGAAATAAACTATTGTTCAGGTATGTCGGTTCTTCCACGGTTTCTAGGTCCCCGGAAATTTTACTCTCCGCTATAGCCCTGTCAAAAAAGCTTTCCAGTGGCATTGAGAAGAGTTTTAAATTTGAATTCATCGGAAGGGCATACCCAGGTTTAAAAGGCCTTATAAAAAAATACGCGTTAGAGAAAGAAGTTTTTGAAATTCCACCTGTTTCTTATTTAGAAAGCCTACGCTACATGCGCGGAGCAGATGTTTTGATAAATATAAACTCCGATGCTAAAACCGATATTTTTCTGCCAAGCAAATTGATTGAATACCTCGGAGCACGAAAACCTATTTTTGGCATAGTGCCAAAAGAAGGTTCCTGCGCCGATTTGATTAGAGAAGCGAATGGTTTCTTGGCGCAACCGGACAATCCCGAAGAAATAGCAGATAAAATTATAGAAATAGTGAAGAAAAAAGAAAAAAAAGAATTACGAAGGCATTTACCCGATAATTCAGCCATAGATAAGTACAGAATCGAAAATGTGGCTAAAGAATATGCAAAAGTGTTTAACGGCGTGATATTAAGGCGTTATAACAAGAAGATCGTCTTTTGCAACCCTTAATTTTAAAGGTCATTTTTAATCTTTTTAAACTCAATTTCCTCAACTGCTAGCGAAATTAATTTTCCATCGCATTCTGTTCCAACGCACAGATTATCCGCGGAGCCGATGATTATTACGATAAATCTCAAGATTTTGACGTGTTGCTCAATAAAATAAGATATATTTTTCAAGAAGTCCCCATGTAAAGCCGGAAGGTGTACACCAAGTCAGGCGCTTTCGTGAAAAAAGGCCAAAGATAGAAGGCTTTTGATATTTTTCCTAAAGTCTTTTGTCTTTGGTCTTTAGTATTTTTAACGGGGGTTTACTTTTAAGTATGGTTAAAGTATAATTTAATTACCGCAGAACCGCAAAAGTTCCCTGCCTTGCCGCCTCGCCTCACGGCGAAGCCGTGGGCAGGCAGGCGCAAAAAAACGCAAAAGGTTTTAAGTTCTTTGCGGTGTTTAGACAGCGATTTTCAGAAATCTTTTAATAATATGCCCAAATTCGTATACACCGTTAAATCAAACCCTTCCGAAACAATCCAAGGCGATATAGAAGCCGAGTCAGAGCAGGAAGCAGTAAATAAATTAATGCAACTGGGCTATTTTCCTCTTCGGTTGGAAGCCCAGCACGTATTGCAGAAAAAAGACAAGCTTTCTTATTTTAGGAAAATATCAAAGCGGGACATTTTCCTTTTTACCCAGCAATTGGCAAGCCTTATAGAGTCAGGCGTTAATATCCTAAACGCCTTTAAAGTCGTTATTAAACAGACCTCAAACAAACAACTGCGAGTTCTTTTAAACGACGCTTCCGCCAAGATAAAAGATGGTAAATCGCTTTCCGAGAGTTTGTCCGCATACCCTAAAGTGTTTTCTAGCCTGTACACTTCCATCATTATGTCGGGTGAAACGAGCGGTAAGGTCGAAGATGCGCTTAGCCGGCTTGCGCAATTTCTGGAAAAAGAAGAAGAATTTAAAAATTCTATACGTTCAAGCTTGGCTTACCCGGTTTTCGTTTTTATAGTAGGGGCGCTAACGGTTATTGTGCTCATGGGTTTTGTTATCCCGCGCCTTGTGACCATGTTTGAAGATATGGGGCAAGCCCTGCCTTTGCCCACAAAGATACTTATTGAGACATCTGGTTTCCTGCGCAGCTACTGGTGGCTCATCGCGGCAGCGTTTTTAATTTTAATGTTTACGGCGCGCCGCCTGCGTGCCACTTCTGCGGGAAAATATACGTTTGACAGGCTCAAGCTTAAGCTGCCCGTGATAGGCGAGATTATCATGAAGACTGAAGTGGGCAGGTTTACACGCACTCTTGCGATATTGATCTCAAGCGGAATCCCGGTTGTTTCGTCTTTAAATATAGCGGGTTCCATTATAGAAAATCAGATTTTAAAGCGTGAGATAAAAAAATTTAAAGATGAAATTACAGCTGGTTCAAGTTTTTCGAAATGCCTGGCTACCTCAAAGCTTTTCCCGGATTTTGTGACCAATATAATCAGCGTAGGAGAGGAGGCAGGCTCCCTTGAAAAAGCGCTTTTACGCATTGCGGGTGAATATGAGAGGGACGTGGACCGTTCCCTGAAAGCATTTACCAGGCTGCTTGAACCGTTTATAATTTTAGTAATGGGTTTGATCGTAGGATTTATCGTTTTATCGATGCTTTTACCTATATTCCAGATGAATTTGATTGTGAGGTAGAAGAAGCTCATGAGTTCATAAGCTCGTAAGCTCATAAGGAAGAGAAAAAGAGATAGTAGAAGAAACTTATGGACTCATCAGCTCATGAGAAAGAAAATAGAAAATTGCAAATATTAAAAATATTCATGAGCTTATCAGCTTAAGAGCTTATGAGCTAAAAAGGAGGCATATGATCATACGCAATGGCGGACGTACTCTGAAAGCATTTACCCTCATCGAACTCATGCTGGTTGTTATTATTATAGGAGTGCTTGCGGCAATGGTTATGCCGCGCCTCGTCGGCCGCACTGACGAAGCAAGAATAGCTGCAGCTAGAGCAGATATTGATGCCCACCTGTCCACCGCCCTTGATTTATTTGAGATGGATACCGGCCATTACCCTAATGCGTTGAAAGATTTAAGAGCTAATCCTGGCATTGACAGCTGGAAAGGGCCGTATTTAAAAAAAGACCCTAAAGACCCTTGGAAGAGGGATTATGAATATTCTCTTTTAGGAAGCGATGCTAAAGATTACAAGCTTTGCTCTAAGGGCGCGGATGAAACAAAGCCGGAAGATGATATTTGTAATCAATAACTAATCAGACCAAAGACCAAAGACAATTACCGTGGCCACAAGATGAATTATGAAATGCTTCATTTATGAAGTGTCTTTTTTGCAGGAATAATCCAAGCTTCACTTTCATCGAGCTCCTCGTTGTAATAGTTATTGCCGGGATTTTAATAGCAATAGCTGTCCCTAATTTCAGGAAAACATTCGATAATTTTGAATTAGATAATTTTGTAAAAGAACTTTATTACCGCTGTCGTTACCTTAAAGAGATGGCAGTTAACCAGGGAAAAATATACTGCTTGAAGATTATACGCGATGCAAATCAAGTTCAGTTTCAGCCTATGTATAAAAATACGCAAGGCACATGGGTTTCGCCAGGGACAAGATTGGGCAAGCCCTACATTATGCCCAGAGCCTTAAGCATCGGTTCCATGGAGCCTGGCCGCATAGACGGTATTTATTTCTATCCTGACGGAAGCGTTGACCCGGTGGCTATCAGCTTCCAGAATAAATTTAAAAATAAACTGACCCTTATTATTAAAGGAGCCGCAGGTGATATCCAGATCAAATAAATCGTTCTCTCTGCTGGAAGTGTTGATTGCTTCGGCAATCATAACTACGGCTTTAGTGTTTATCTTTAAGGCAATTACGATTTCTCTTACAGCCGCAAAATTCAGCCAGGATATAACAGAAGCCTGTTTGCTGGCTCAAGGCAGGCTCTGGGAAATAGAGCAAAAATATAATAAGGGGCTTGCACCACTGGCAGATTCCGGAAGCGATAGCGCACAGGATAAAGAATTTAATTGGAACTATAGAATACTGGATACCGGTTTACCCGGCTTACAACAGTTACGGTTTACTGTTTCCTGGCAGGAGAAGAGAGAGAAAGAATACACAACGGAATTTTCAACCTATATACTTCATCCATAATTATGCATATGCGCAAGAGTTTTACGCTTATCGAGTTGCTCATAGTTGCTTCAATAGTCGCTGTGCTTTCTTTAAGCCTTTATTCTGCTTTTGCGACCGGAATATTAAGCTATAAAAAATTCGACTCAAGCTTTGAAACTTACCAGTCAGCACGGACAACCTTGCGTAAAATTGAGACTGATTTGAGAAATTCTTTTCCCTATTTAAAGGAGGACTCAAGATTTATTGGCCAGCCAAATTCTATAGAATTTTTTGGCGTTGTAGATTCTTATAAAAACGGCAAGGTATATACTGATATTTGCCGCATAACGTATCAAATTGATAAGGAGGTATTGAGCCGCTCGCTTTATATTGGGCTTGAGGCTTTGAGGGATAACACTATCGCCAGCGCACAAGAACTTTCCGGGCGCGTAAAAGAGGTGTCGTTCCAATACGCTTATTCTACGGATAATCCAGATCGGAA
>JAQTOI010000124.1 GCA_028713415.1 Candidatus Omnitrophota bacterium | reverse complement strand
TAAAAAACGCACCTATATAATAATAGCCAATCACCAGAGCCTGGCCGATATCGTGCTCGCCTACCAGATAAAAATGCAATTCAAATGGGTCGCTAAAGAGAGTTTATTTAAAATACCTTTTGTCGGATGGTCATTGGCGCTGGCCAAACACATAAAGCTCCAGAGAGGGAATCTAGGAAGTATAAAAAAAGTTTACCGGGAAGCAAGCCATTGGTTACGCAGCGGGATATCAATACTTTTTTTCCCGGAAGGGACACGAAGCGAAACGAATGAGATGGGCGATTTCCGTAACGGCGCGTTTAAGCTGGCGATAAAAGAACGGGTACCGATATTACCGATATTGTTTGAAGGAACCGGCACAGCCATACCCAGGGGCAGCTGGATATTTACCACTAAAACTTCCGCTAAGTTAAAAATCCTCCCTGCGATAGAAACAACCGATTATCAACCAGCAGACTTTGTCAAACTTAAGGATCTAGCGCGCTCTGTTTTAAGATCCGAGATTATCCGCTGCGAAACTCCAGTTGATTAATTTGTCGAGAACAGCATTAACGTAGTCCGCACGGCGGTTCTGATAATCCAGGTAGTAGGCATGTTCCCATACGTCAATGGTCAATAGCGGCTTCATGCCTTTGGTCAAAGGCGAATCCGCATTACTAGTCTTGACTACCTTGAGTTTATCGCCATCCAACACAAGCCACGCCCAGCCACTGCCAAATTGGGTAGTTGCCGCAGCCGCTAACTCTTTCTTACATGCATCCACTGTCCCGAAAGAAGCCTCAATCTTTATTTTCAATGCTGCAGGCGGCTCGCCCCCGCCATTCGGGGTCAAACTATTCCAGTAAAACGCGTGGTTCCACGCTTGCGATGCATTATTGAAGATCGCGGCTTTATCCGTTTTACCGGCTGTCGCGGTAATGATTTTATCGAGTGGCATCCCCGCGAATTCAGTACCTATAACTAGCTTGTTAAGATTATCAATATATCCTTTGTGATGTTTACCGTAGTGAAAGCTAATCGTATTCGCTGAGATTACTGGCTCCAGCGCGTTCTGCGCATATGGTAAAGACGACAAAACATAACTCTCCATTATTCCTCCTTTGTTAAGACTGTTCTCCTTGTATGATCCGTATCCCATTTCTGCAAATGCCGAGGTTGAAAATACAATGACAATTACTGCAAAAATCAACACCATCGTCGCTCTTCTCATATCTTTCTCTCCTCTGAATTTATGAGTCTAATTATATGCGCAACACCTTAGTATATCAAGAATATTATGGTTTTAAAGAAGTAATTCCCTGCCGGCAAGCAGGCTCGCAACAGAGCTATTTATGAAGAAACTGTAAAATATGGATCACAAAAATACTCGTTCCGATGCACATACGTAAACATCTCGAAAGCTGACTGGCAATTTTACTTTCTTTATGCTTGAATATTGAAACCAGCCCTTCTATAAACAGGAATACCGCTATAGCCAACGCGAAAATATCTACGGTGAGGGGATCAAGATAACTACAAGAAGAAACCCGTTTATTAGCACTGGTTTGAATAATAAAACTCAAATACCCACTACATATACTCAAACTGAATGCCAAAGCAAGAGTTTTAGTTAAAGGGGAAAATTTTGCTTTCATAATATTGCCGGGTTCCTCTATGAGCCGAAGGGAAACCTCTCTGAATTACACAAAAGGAATATCTTTAGCGTTACAGAGCCTTTCTTCATGGCATAGCTTTCTGTATCTTTATCTCTTTTAATACGGGATCAAAATTCTCAAACCTTAAAAATTGGCACATCAGATTAAAAGCCGGCCGCAACAAACGATTTCTTAATCTTATATATAAATATAACTGGACGCAATTAAATCCAAGCCTTTTCTTTGGTTCATAGCAGGCAATCCCCATCTCATATCTTTTTATTTTGTTTTTTATGCACCAATTCAACACATCGCGAAACTTTATAAAATAAAGATAGTATTTATACGCGACCGAATAGTCCAATCCTATATAATAATCGATAAGCAAATCCTTTGATACCAAACACATGAGAAATGCAACAAGTTTGCCATCGATCCTCCAGAGAAAAAACTTGGTTCGATCCGGCATATTCTTTGATATATTTACGAAAAAATCTTTGGGCATAAGCTCAAACCCGATATCGTGTTTTGCGACTATATCAAGATAAAGCTGATAGGCTTCTTGTAATACATCCTCTTTGAGGTAATCAACAATCTCTAAGTCTATATTTACAGAGTTATCAACTCTCTTGAATTTTCGCCTTAAATCATATCTGGTGGCAGCGCTCAATGTTTTAAGATGCTCCTCAAAGTCATTAAAACCGATATCCAGTTCGGTAGTCGGCAAACTGTCTATCTTTAAGAAACCGTGCCTTTGTAAAGGAGCCAGTGTCTCGGTGTAAGTATGGTCAAAATCTTTGAATACGATTATGGGGGCCCGATTTTTCCTGGCAAGCTGCTCCATGCGACGCAGGATCGCCTCCATTATGCGGTCATTATCAGCGGCTAGACCTATGTGCCCCCGCCCGGAAGGTAATCCGCAAATAAACGTTTTCATACTGAGGAGTTTAGGATTTAATTTCCTAATAGAATTGGATAAACGCTTCAATGGGCCGCTGATGCTGGTATCAAGCGGATAGTCCATAAGAAAGCAGGCGGCCGCAGCTACGGGAGTTTTACGATCGTAGACTATTATATAGCGGAAGGAAAACTGTTCTAATCCGGATTCATCGAGGGTCTTGAAAAATTCATAGCTTTCTAAAACATCAGGGAATACTCCCTGCCATTCTTGAGGGGCTATCTCGCTAATCTTACGCACAACTTTTGTCTTCAGCCCTATTCTCTTATGATGTTTTGATATAAGCAAGGTAGAAATCCTTTTATTATAAATTCATTCTAATATTATACTCCAGCCACAAAAAATCCCAAGTTTTTTTGAACTTGAGATAAAAAAAATAGAAACGTCTATTTTATTTTAAATTTTTTCAATGTGAAAAAATTGTGGTCCCTCTCATATTTCACAAGGGGAAACCTCTCTCCATTTATAGATATGTATTATAAGGCTGAATTAGGGGATTATCAAGAAAAGTCAGGATTTAGAAAAATAATTCCTCGCCAAAATGTCCGTTCTGTCCGGTCTTTTTTGGCTGGAAATTGCGTAACTATTTGATAAATAAGGCGCTTCTTTTTGTCCACTGCAGAAAGGCGGACATTACATTATTTTGCCAGCTTACAACCATAATCATCTTCTAATTTTTCTCCTGATTGTTTTAACTATGGAAGATAATACTCCAATCAGGCTCTTGCTACGGGGATGAAATCGTGCCTCTGCTTTTTCAATCTCCTCTCCGGTTTCAACCATAAGGGAAGGTGATTTCTTGATGGAAAGAACCTGTGAAGGATAAACGCTACGATGCCCAGTCATAAGAAAACTAATCACGCATGCTACAGTAGCGTAAGGTGCTACCTTAGGGCCAAACAATTCAACAGCCATAATACTTGCGGCGATAGGCGTATTTGCTGCGCCGGCCAATACCGCTACTAATCCTACTGCGGCAAAAGTAGCAATATCCAATCCTAAAAGGTTAGCAAATAAACTTCCTGAAGCAGCTCCAACAAAGAATATCGGCGTAACAATGCCTCCGCTGCCTCCAAAATTTAACGTAATACTGGTAAAGATAATCTTTAGAATAAATGCATACCAAACCGTCTTAATCCCCTCTAAGGAAGATTGAATCGTGTCAAGCCCTAGCCCTAAATATTGCTTTGAAAATATAAAAACTAATCCAACAAGAGCTAAACCGCCTACAATTCCCTTAAGTGGTTTTGATATCTGTAATTTAGCTGACAATTTATTTCCTAACTTTAAGACCTCGATCAAAAGAGCTGAACAAAGCCCAAAGAAGATTCCGGCAAGCACGATTTTTAGAAAGAAGGCTTCGCTAAAAACCGGGATAAAGTTTAACTGGTGATAAAAATAAGTTATCCCAAGCGAAGAAGAAATGTGGTAACTTATAATCCCGGCAATAAAAGAAGGAAGCAAAACATCATAAAGGATAGTTCCTATAAAAAGAACCTCTACCCCGAAGATAGCGCCTGCAATAGGGGTGCCGAAAACAGAAGCAAAACCTGCGCTTATACCACAAATAACCAGCTTCTTACGATCTCGATCGTCGAATCTAAATAAATCCGCGAATATCGAAGATAACCCTCCCCCTATCTGGGCGCAGGGCCCCTCTTTACCTACCGAACCACCGGCAGCCAAAGTGATAATAGTGGCTACAAGCTTTACAGGAACAACCGCTGCTTTAATCTTTCCTGAATGCTTATGAACAGCCTCAATGACCTTTTCAGTTCCATGGCCTTCAGCATCAGGAGCCAGATATTTGATTATTGCGGCACTCAAAAACAAGGCTAGAGGCAACAAAAGAAAATAATAAGAATAGTTACTGCCAAATAACCTGCTCCAATTTAGCAGCTTCAAAAACAAAGTTGTTGAAAGACCGACAATTATTCCGACTACCGTAGCAAGAAAAACCCATTTAATGACGCTTATAAGTAAAATTGTCTCTTCTGCAAATCTTCTTTTCATCTCTGGCTAATTACCTATTTTTTACCATAACCTTCTTTATTTTTCTTTTCGCTTAAGTTGCCTTTTATTATAACATAAATAAAAAAGAATGAGATCGGAAGAG
>JAQTOI010000123.1 GCA_028713415.1 Candidatus Omnitrophota bacterium | reverse complement strand
TCAAAAATGATCTTGCGCACGTAGCAGTAACCGCGGTTACCCCACAGCGGAGAGACTTTACCCGGAGCGTTCGGCCACCACCAATAACCGCCGCGCTGGCGGTCTTTTACAGGCGCCGGCTTTGCATCCGTCGGCCACCACTTAAAACGCTCCTGAAGCGCCTGTTCTTCTGCTTTTCTTTTCTCTTCTTTGGTGGCTGCGCAAGACAAAGAAAGGCTGCTTAAACCTAAGGCGATTAATACTGAAATAACCGGTAATCGCGCCGATTTTGCTCTCATAGTAAAAATGTATTATATTATAAAAAAACGATTATGTAAACTATAATTTTGCTGATTGGCTCGGAATATATTATTATCTAAAAAAACTGAATAGCAGCGCAATAAAACTATAAATTATATTTTGCATAAAATTTATCACGGGATTAAGAAGACCTGTGAAAAGCAGGAAGACTAGAATAAAAAAACCGTAAGGCTCAATTCTGGCCAGGTTATACTGCGCCTCTTGCGGCAAGACGCTCATCAAAATCTTTGAGCCGTCAAGCGGCGGTATGGGGATCAGATTGAAAGCCCCCAGGATGATATTGATACTTACCAATATTGTCAATATGATATAGAGGCCGTGATTGGAATTGATGCTCCTGAACTGCAGTAAAAAGAGCGCGATTGTGGCGATAAGTATATTTGTGGCGCAGCCTGCCAAAGCCACGCTCATGAACCCGAAACGCGAATGCCTTAAGGCATAATAATCTACCGGCACCGGCTTTGCCCACCCGAAACCCACCAGGAACAGCATAAGCGTGCCTATCGGGTCAAGGTGCGAAGCCGGGTTAAGGGTCAGGCGGCCGTAACGCATAGCCGTATCGTCCCCGAACAGATGCGCTACCCAGCCGTGAGCCACTTCATGCGCGATCACGGAATAAAGAAGTAGCGCTGCCAATGCAATAAATAATGCGGGGTTACTGAACAACAGCGATATCAATCCCATTTCATCACCTCATAATTGTCTTTTTATTATAACGCTTTTTTAAAAAATATGAAGGGTTTTTCGCAATTGCGCATACGATTTAAAAAGGGCATCCGCGCCGGCAAGATATTTTACAGGCAGGGATGTCTGCATGGCGATGCAGAAAAGCCCTGCCCTCTTGGCAGACTTTATGCCGAAAGGTGCATTCTCCAGGACCGCTGCTTGGCCGGGGCGCACTTTAAGCATCCTGATGGCTTTCAGGAACGGCTCCGGGTGCGGCTTGCTTTTTTTCACCCGGTCTCCGGTAACAATGACATTAAACATCTTCAGTAATTTTTTCGGCATTATCCTGCGCACCTCATGGCTAGCTGTGCCGGTGACCAGGCCCAGTAAAAATTTACGCTTTTTCAATAACCTTATGAAAGGCCGCGCGCCCTTGACAAATCTGACTTTGACAATGCGTTTGAATAACCTCTCTTTTTGCGCAAGTATACGCCTTGTCTCTTTAGCGCTTATTTTTATCCCGTATTTTTTGGTTATTTCCCTGACGCTGGTCAAGCCGTCCTGGCCTTCCCTTTCATAAATATCGTAACAGCTTACTTTAATGCCTATTGCGGCAAAAGTTGCCAGCCACGCATTAAAATGGTCCGGCATGGTATTGGTAATTACCCCGTCCATGTCGAATATCACCGCTTTAAAAGCAAACTTTATTTTTTTACGCATGCATAAAAGATTCAGTTAATACCCGAAAATTTAACTTTTAAATTGGTCAGTGCGATTACGGCAGGATATTTAGGTCAATGCCAGGCGTGACTTAATCTTACCTATCTCTTTTTCTATCCGCCTAACTCGCTCTATGGTAAAAACCCTCTCTTCGTCAAGGCGGCTTAAAACAACCATCATATTGTCAAGCCTGGTAAAATTTTCGTTCCTGAATTCCGAGAATTCACCTTTAGTAACCAGGCCTTTGATCGCCTCTGTGTGTTTCACAACCTCCAAAGCAATTTTATCTACTGTCTTCTCTAATTTTTCCATGGCCTTCCTCCGGCAGTTTTTACTTTATCATAAACTCGATAAAAAGCAACCATAATTTTTAAAACCTGCTAAGTATAAATATTAGGCGCATGCTTGATTTTTGAACCTGTCACAATTTGTGACATCTTCATAATCTCTTTTTTCACCTCCTGATTTAATAGACGCAACAGTAGGTAAAATCTAACTAAAAAACAAAGAGGGCACCCTGCAAGTTAAAGCTAAGGGTGCCCCCTAGCCAATCTTTTGGATATCGCTAAAAATAGAACCGTCCCCTAATTTATGTAAGCAACTCTACCAAAACGGCGCTACATCGGTCGCTGACCCATTGTCAAAATACCTTGCGAGATGAAAACTGCCGTCATATCTTACATACATTCTATATTCTCTTGTAGCATTTGGTATTTTACCGCCCGAAGTACATCTACGGGCTCCAACACAGAGACCATCCCAGCCATTCAGATAATAAGCAAAATAATTGGTGGAGACACAGGAATCAGGGACGCTCACTCCTATGTCGGATAAAGCATTAGCCCATACGCCTTTTTCCAAATAATATGCTCTTTGCGCCTGCAAAATTGTACCCATAATTGCCTTAGCCTCCGCAGCCCTTCCGTTTTCCACCATTGTGCTATACTGGGTAAATCCTAATGTGGCCAGGATACCTAAAATAACAATAACTACGATTAATTCCAAGAGAGTGAAGCCTTTTTTCACAGTTAGTCTTATGGTTGTTTGTTAGTACAATCTATAGCGGCTCTATGGCTCTACCAATAAGGCGCTACATCAGTTAGGGCGCTGCCATCCCAGTACCATGAACCATGCCAACTGCCATCATATCTGATGTACATCCTATATTCTCTGGTAGCGTTAGGTGTTTTCCCGCCCGAAGTGCATCTACCTGCCCCAACGCAATTCCCGTCGTATGCAGGCACCCAATAATGAAAATAATTGGTCGATGTACAAGATGCAGGAGCATCTACTGTTAACTCAGACAACGAAGATGGCCAGACGCCCTTTTCAAGGTAATACGCCCTTGCTGCGTGCAAGATGGTTCCCAGGACCGCCTTGGCTTCCGCAGCCCTGCCTTTCTCAACTATTGAATTATACTGGGTAAAGCCTAAGGTGGCGAGGATGCCTAAAATGACGATGACAACGATGAGCTCTAGGAGGGTAAAGGCGCTGTTTTTGTTCATTGATTATTAGTTTACATATCCTCCTGTTTTTGTCAAGGTTGATTTACAGCATGAATCCGGCAGATTGGGGAGCGAATGGAGGTTTTAGCCCAAATATGGAATCTTGGGTTTTTGCTGGAGCGCGCATTAGGATTTTTTCGGCAAAAGTCTGCAAGGATTTACGAGGAACGCGGGGCAGATAATCCGATAAAGGCTATCCGCAGCAACGAAGTAAACCGTCGCCGACGGCGAAAATTTTCAGCGACCGGAAAATAGAACCGTCCCCTAATTCGTTAAAAAACCGAATTGAGCGAGAAAAGCCTGCCGGGTTCAGGCGCGAAAACTTCTTGCAAAAGCAATTCTGGTGTGCTAAATTGGAAATTCCGATGGAAAAGCCCCTATGGGAATTCATAGATAATCAGGGGACGTTTGTCTCCAAAAACGCCAATCAACTAACTTCCCTCTACTTCCCTCTTTGCAATAACTCAATTATGTCTTCCATCTCCCCCGACCTGCACGGAGACATAAAAACTGATTTTAACTCTTTCCTGCTTGAGCCGGTCAGCCGGATAGACATCTCCAATTTAAAATCCAGCCGTAATTTCTGGATCTATATTAACCCCGGAAAAATCTGGTCGGCAACCGGCGTAGCCAAGGACCTGCGCACAATAAAACATGACGATTTCAAGCTTGAGGCCGGGCTTCTCTGGCAAAAAATCACTCGCAGTAATAAGAAAATCGGGCTAAAAGCGCAAATCACTTCATTTTGCCCGGCAACTGATGAGCCGGTAGAAATAATGCGTCTAGATCTAACCAATATTTCCGGCTGCTCTTTAAGCTTCATCCCTACTGCCGCCATCCCCATATTCGCCAGGTCAGCCAGCAACCTGCATGACCATCGCCACGTGACCTCGCTTTTAAACCGCATAACTACGGAAAAATTCGGCGTCATCGTCAAACCCACTCTTTCCTTTGACGAAACCGGTCATAAAAAGAATCTTACCTCCTATTTTGTCTTAGGCATAGACGAAAAAGGCTCTGCTCCGGAATATATTTACCCGACGCAGGAAGGTTTTACCGGCGAAGGCTCTGACCTGGAAGCCCCTGCCGCAGTATTCAACAACCTCCTGCCTGATAACAACATCCAGGGCAAAGAAGCTATGGGGGCTTTAAGGTTCAAAAAACAAACCTTAAAACCCGGACAAACCCGCACTTATATTATATTGATGGGTATTGCCAAAGACAAAGTCCTTATCAAGCACATATTCCATAAATTCAATACGCCGCTAAAAATCAACAGGGACTTGCAAAATATGCAGCTATTCTGGCAAAACCAAAGCTCAAAAGTCTCGGTTAACAGCGGAGACAGCTGTTTTGATAACTGGGTGCGCTGGGTGAACATCCAGCCGGTTTTAAGAAAAATATTCGGCTGCTCTTTTCTGCCTGATTTTGATTACGGCAAAGGCGGCAGGGGCTGGCGCGACCTGTGGCAGGATTGTCTCTCTCTTATATTAAAGAATCCCCGTGAAGTAAGGTCTCTGATCATAAATAATTTCTCCGGAGTGCGTATCGACGGCTCTAATGCCACGGTTATCGGGAAAAAACAGGGAGAATTTATCGCTGACCGTAAT
>JAQTOI010000122.1 GCA_028713415.1 Candidatus Omnitrophota bacterium | reverse complement strand
TCCCATACGCGCAAAAGACGGTTCTGCTATTAGCTTGCGGAAAGTGAAGAACGAGAATAAAATTGTCATGGAATACGTAAAAAAGCACGGTAATAAAATTGTTCAATCGATTACGGTAGTTGAGTAAGCTTCAGTTAACTCTTCAGAAAACTCTCGTCAAAAAGGCAATATCGTTTAGAATGTAATTATTGTTTAACAGCCATAAACTAACGAATAAAAAGTAATTAAATAATGTCCAATTACAAATGTCTCAATGACGAATGAAATCTCAATGATCCAATAACCACTTGGACATTGGGCATTTTAAGAAGGACTATATGCTTACCATAGACGGCAGTCATTTGGAGGGCGGAGGACAGATTCTTAGAACCAGCCTCGCTCTTTCTACAATTTTGAATCAGGAAGTTGAAATAATAAACATCCGCAAAAACAGAAAAAATTCTGGTCTGGCAGAGCAGCATCTACGCATAATTGAAGCATTTAAAGATATCTTTGGAGCTCGCAGCACAGGAGATACACTTAGCTCGCAAACCATTAAATTTTATCCTTCGCAAGAGGCTAAAGACAAATATATAAAGATTACGCCTCAAACTTCCGCTTCTTGTGGCCTTATTATGCAGGCAGTGCTGCCTGCCTTGTATTTTCTGGATAAAAGAATCACCCTGGAAATCAGCGGGGGTACTGCAGGCAAATGGGCACCGCCTTTTGATTTCTATCCTTACATAGTTTTTCCCGTTTTAGGCGTTGAAGCAAAAATAGAAATAAAGCGCAGGGGTTATTATCCTAAAGGCGGAGGCCTTGTAACGGTAGAGTTTAAAAAGTTTTCGCTTAAAAGGATTGAGCTGTTTGAAAGAGGAAAATTAGAACAAATACAAATTTTAAGTTTCGCATCCAGCGCATTGCGCGCTCGCGAGGTAGCCTCGCGCCAAAGTGCCGCGGCATCGGATGAGCTAGAGGAAAAAATAAAAGGAAAGCACCGCATAAAAAAAGCAGAGGAGTATTTTGATACACTCTCTATCGGTTCAGAACTAAGCTTATGCGCTCAATTTTCAACTGGTTGCTTATTGTGGGCCGATGCCTTAGGCCAAATAGAAAAGCCGGCGCAAGCAGTAGGCCAAGAAGCGGCAGAGAAATTAATCGGCGAAATAGAAAGTGGAGCATGTTGCGATATTCACCTTGCCGATAATCTTATTCCCTATCTTGCTTTTGTAGGAGGGGTAATTAAAACTTCTAAAATTAGCCAGCATACCCTGACCAATATCTGGGTATGCGAACAGTTTTTGGGTGAGATTTTCCAAGTCAAGGATAATGCGATAAAGACGAACATCTAGAAAATAACTAATTACCTAATTTCTAATTGACCTAAAAAATTTACAATGCTAAATGCTTTTAATGAATAATGAAATCACAAAGATTCAATATCCCAATTGGGTATTGTGATTTGAATAATTCATTTGTCATTCGGATTTGGTTATTTTGCTAAAATAATAAACCATGCAAGTTGAATCGTTGCGTTACCTAAAAGGCGTCGGCCCCAAAAAAGAAGAGCTTTTCAAAAAAATCGGTGTTTTCACGGTCAATGACATACTGTATTATTTTCCTTTTCGCTATGAGGATAGGCGCAACGTCAAAAAAATAAGGGAGTTGAAAGCAGATGATTTTTCAGTAATTAAAGCCAAAGTACTGGCCAGAAATCTAAGAAAAATGCCTTATTATTTCCGCGCTAAACGCGTAAGAAACATTTTTGAAGTTGCCGTGGGCGACGGTACCGGCGTAATTAATTGCGTATGGTTTAACCAGGGTTATCTGGCAGATAAAATTGATACGGGCGCGGAGCTGCTAATTTATGGAAAACCCAGGTTTTATAAGGGAGCCTTGAGCCTTATCGCGCCTGAGTTTGAAACCGCGCAAACGGCTTCTGATTCCCTTAATTTAGGAAGGATTATCGGCGTATACCCTACGACAGCACTTCTTTCCCAAAAATTCATACGCAGGACCGTGGCTCAAGCGCTCAATCTTCATAAAAACGAATGCATTGATTATTTGCCTTTTGATATACGCAAGGCGAAAAATTTTCCTAACATCGTAAAAAGCATCGAAGCAATGCATTTTCCTCAAAGCTTTGAAGAGGCAGCAGGCGCGCGCGAACGATTTATTTTTGAAGAATTATTTTTTTCGCAAGTCTTGGTATATCTTCGTAAAGCCAGGCACCGGTTGCAAAAGGCCGCTGTTTTTTCCCATGAGCAGCAATTAGTAGAGAAACTCAAAGCTAATTTAAAGTTTGATTTAACCGCAGGGCAGGAAACAGCACTTAGAGAAATTATTGATGATTTGCAAAAGCCATATCCTATGCACAGGCTCTTACAGGGAGATGTGGGTTGCGGTAAAACCATTGTTGCTGCATTCGCTTTTGCTAATTGCGTTAATTCAGGGTATCAAGCAGCTTTTATGGTGCCGACAGAAGTCCTTGCCTACCAGCATAAGGAAACCTTAGAAGACGCATACAAAGGTTTCGGCTATAATATAGAGATTTTAGTTTCTTCGCTCGACGAAAAAAAACAACAAATCGTGCGCCGCGATTTAAAAGAGGGCCGTATTAATATTATTGTAGGAACGCACGCGCTCATTCAGGAAGAAATTGTTTTTAAAAAATTGGGTTTGGTGGTTATCGACGAACAACATAAATTTGGCGTAGCCCAACGTGCCATGCTGCCCAAAAAAGGCGACAATCCACATTATCTGGTCATGAGCGCAACACCTATCCCGCGCAGTTTAGCGCTTTCTTTATACGGCGACCTCGACCTTTCAGTTATACGCGAAATGCCTAAAGGAAGGCTCACTCCTAAAACGGTGTGGGTTAAAGAGAAGAAACGAGAATGGGTATACAATTTATTGTCCAAAAAACTTAAGGAGGGAAGGCAGGCTTATATTGTTTATCCCGTTATCGAGGAAAGATTTGACGAAGAATTAAATGCTCTTGAAACGATGTATAAGGAAATCAAAAAGAAATTTTCTTCTTTTGGGGTAGGAATGTTTCATGGCAGGATGCCGGCTAATCAAAAGCTGGAAGTGATACAAAAGTTCCGTCGCAAAGAAACGAGCATCTTGGTCTCAACCACGGTAGTTGAAGTGGGCGTGAACGTGGAGAACGCAACGCTTATGATAGTAGAAAATCCGGAGCGTTTTGGGCTGGCGCAGTTGCATCAGTTAAGGGGCAGAATTCAACGCTCTAACTGGCAATCAGATTTTATTCTGATGAGTAAAAACGATGTTCCCGACGATGTAGCAAGGAGGCTTGAAATTATCGCAAACGTTAATGACGGCTTTAAGATTGCCGAAGAAGATTTAAAACTTCGCGGCCCAGGAGATTTTTTCGGTTATCTCCAGCACGGCCTTCCCTCACTCAAAATTGCCAATCCATTGCGCGATATGCAAATTTTGCAAGAGGCGCGTCTGTTTGCCTATAAGGTAATTAAAACTGATCCGGCTCTTGGAGCAACGGAGCACCGTTCTATACGCGAATATCTTAGCTTCTGGTTTAAAAATAATCCGGATACCCCTCAAACAGGCGAAGATATCCAGTTGCGCGAGATCATATTAAGGGATTATGAAGATACTAAAAGGTAGTTTAAAGGGAAGAAACCTTGCATGCCCGGAAGGTGTGCGGCCGGTGCAAGTGTCGGTGCGTAAAGCCTGTTTTGATATGTTAGCCGGAGCCATTTACGGCAAAAAGGTTTTGGATCTTTTTGCCGGCTCGGGCAGCTTAGGGGTAGAAGCCATATCCCTGGGGGCTCGTGAAGCGCACTTTGTTGACACTAAAGGCCAATGCCTCAAAACTATAAGGAAGGCCTCGGTGCTCTTTAATATTGAAGATAAAGTCAAGCTTTACCGCAAGGAGGCCGCAGACGCAGTAAAAGACTTTAAGGCATATAAGGAAGCCTTTGACATAGTTTTTCTGGACCCCCCGTATTATGCCGGTATTTTGAGAAAAATCTTGCAAACCATAGAGGGATATGATATAGTAACCCCCTTTGGTTATTTAATCGGTTTTTGTTACAGTAAGGATGATTTTATCAGAGAAATAAAGGGTTTTTCCCTTATCGTCGAAAAACGATACGGTCAAACTCTTATGCTAATATACCAAAAAAATGAAGCGAGCGGTTTGCCCAGGGACATTTGACCCGATAACTAACGGCCATATTGATATCATACGCCGGGCTTCTTTTATATTCGATAAGGTTATTGTCGCGGTAGTGCAGAGCCCTTCAAAAGACACTCTTTTTTCATATCAGGAACGTATGGCACTGGTGAAAGAAGTGACCAAAAACATAAAAGGAGTAGAGGTTGACGGTTTTGACGGCCTGGTTGTGGATTTTGCCAGGAAAAGACGCGCAAGCGTCATTGTGCGGGGAATACGCATGATTTCTGATTTTGAATACGAGTTTCAGATGGCTCTTACTAATCGTAATTTAGCACCGCATACGGAGACGATGTTTCTTATGCCCCACCCGCAGTATTCCTATATTTCTTCCCGCCTCATAAAAGAAGCCGCCTTTTTAGGCGCAAATTTAAAGCAGTTTTTGCCCGGCGTTGTGATGAATGCGTTAAGAAATAAAATTCATGAAAGTAGCAGTAGAAAGTATAAATGATAAGGAGCTGGAAATAGACGAGTCTGTTTCAGTTTCCCTCTGGGACATGGACAGCGACGATGTCAAGTTCGTGGATAATGTCGACCTCCATTGCGTGTTTTTGCACATAGCGAAAGAAATCCTGGTTGATGCGCATGTTACCACGCGTATGAAAATTACTTGCGGCCGCTGCCTGAAAGAAGTACTTGCGCAAAAAAAACAGAATTTCAAGTTTAGTTACGATATCAGCATGTTAGGCGAATATCTTACTGTAGATAACGATATTCGTGAAGAAGTATTGCTCAACTTTCCTATGAAAGTTCTATGTAAACCAGACTGCAAAGGGCTTTGTCCAGGCTGTGGCGCTAATCTAAACAATGAAGTTT
>JAQTOI010000121.1:1935-5136 GCA_028713415.1 Candidatus Omnitrophota bacterium | reverse complement strand
CGACGATTTGCTTAACAAAATAATCGCCGATTGCCGGCTTGCCGATTGCCTCCATAATAACTCTATTCTCGCTTTCGGTGCCGGCTATATGTTTTAAGGTTTCTTCGATATCTTTAGCGTAAACATGATCTCCAGGATTAGCTGATGCGGCTTGGATATAACTGCGAAGAGCATTACCATAAGCCTGCATGCCCCAATACGCATTCCCCATTGTTCTATAACGCCCTGCAAGCCAGATTGAATCCGCATTGGTGTCTTTACCGGCTTTACTTAAAATTTCCATCGCCAAGAGACGGGTTTGTATGGCTAACTCATATGCGCTAATCGCGTTTCTGTAATTCTGCCTGCGCGCGGTAGGCTCTTTAGAGGCCAATGCCCTGGCGTAAAACATGCCCGCCTTGCCGTGATATGCACCAGCAAGGTTTTGCCGATAGGCAGCATTGCCTCCTTGTAACCTGACTGCCTGGACAAAGTACTCTATAGCTTTATCATAATCTTCAATATAATCGTAGGATAGACCGATATAATTAAATGCATATGCGCGCCATGAATTGGAAGCAGCGGCATCATTTGCTATTTCCATATATTTTTTTATTGCCGTTTCAAATGCTTCGTTCATCTGGCCGCGTAAGGCAATATCCTGTTTGTTCTTCTGTAACTCGCCGTACTTAGCCTGGCCTTCTCTGTAGGATTTTATAGCCTCGCTGTTTCTGGCAAGCAACCGGGGCTCGGCTTCTTTCTGGCCGGCGAGCTGTTTGATTCTTTCTTTAGCATAAGCGTTTATGTCCTCGGGAATTCTTCCGGCGAAAATACCTAATGCTTTCTTAACATCTTCTTCTTTCTCGGCGCTACGGATTATAGCGAGCGCTGAAGCGCGCGTTGCCAACTCTCCTTTTCTGGCGGTTAGCATCGCCTGGATATCCTGGGGTATTGAACTATCAAATGCTTTCTTTATTTTATTTTCTATTGCTACAAGCGTTGCTTCTTCGGTAGCCTTGGCAATCTCGCCTCTTGCGTCGCTGCGGACTTTAGCCTGCAGTGCTTCTTTTTGCGCTTGTAGTGTGTCGCGTATTTGCACTGAAGCTTTGCGGGCCGCCACGCTATAAAAATATTCTTCGTCTTTACCTGCAACTTCGAGTGCGGATAAAGCGCTGGGGTCGGCGATTTTTCCTAAGGCTTCTGCGCAAGCGGCTGCTACATAATCTCTGTCTTTAAGCCGGCTGATAAGTGCGGGTATGGCTCTGGTATCCTTAAGCTTCCCTAACGCTTTGGCGGCCTGGAGGCGCACGTTGGCGCTTTTATCGAGAGAAGCATTGTCCAGTAGCGCTATAAGGGCGGGGCCTGCTTTTCTATCGCCGATGTTTCCTAGTGCCCCGGCGGCAAAAATGCGTATTGCTTCATCCCCATCACTCAAAGCCTTAATCAGGGTTTCGCTCATGCTCCCAAGAAGAGTAACTTGGTTTGCCCTTTCACCCGCGGTGATAGCTCTTGTCATCCTGGCCAATTGTTCTATAGAAGTCCTTCTTGCGCGGCGATCAGCCCCGTCTAATTCTTCCACTAACCGCCCTGCCTCATCGGCATCAAAAGCATAAAGCCCGCTGTTATTATCAGCAGGCGCTTTTATTGCCCCGAGGGCGCCAAGCTGCCATGTTACCGCATAAAAATGCGGGGTATTGGTCAGAATATTAATGCCTCTGCCGCGGGCCCATTGCTCAACCCAAGCCTTAAAACTGTCTGGGGTAAGCCCTGAAATATCAGTACCCTTGACGGCCCTCATTAACTGGGCATAAGCTTCTTTTTCCGGATGAGAGCCCAGAAAATAATTATTTAACGCGGCGAGGATAATGTCAGCGGGTTTGCGCGTATCCGTTAAAGAGGTATTATAAAGCCATAGCGAGTAGTAATCGGGTTCCACATAATTATAAAACCACTTAGCCATATTAAAAGGCAATGCGCGCGACTCTACCCAACCTGCCCCTTGCACTTTTTGTGAAGTTAATAAAAGCAAAGCGTTATCGTGATGCTGTATCTGGCCGAGGCCGTTATACATATCCTGCAGCTGCTCATCGTGCAGATAATCCGGAACGTTAGAAACATAATACATGGATACCGGCGGAGCCTTCTTTTCTTCCAGCCAGTTGCGTAAACGGGCTAACGCATTCCTATCGGAAAGATCTCCTGTCATACCTACAAAAACACCTTCGAGCCACATCTGACGAACCTTTTGATAATACTCTTCTTCAGCAATCCAGAGAGGGTGGTCGGTTACGCCGAATGCTATTGGCGTAGCGTAGAGCAAAAATAATTCTTCATCAGTGGGCTGCTCAAGCTTTATCTGAGATCTGTCCGAATATTTATTTCTGTCTTGTACGCGAGGGTAAATAATTTCATTGAGAATTCGTGAAGCGCTTAATCCGTCTGGGCGAAGCGGTGCGCTTCTCAATACGGCAAGAAGGGCTTCGCTTTTTTCTTTATCTGTCCGGGCGGATAGGCCGGTTATATCGCTATCGCGTATCTGGCGGCCTGAAATGAGAGAAAGGAACTCGCTTCTTGTGGCAGAGCGGCTAATTATATAGCCCATAAAAGGCATGGTTACTTCCGTCACGTTAGGGTTGATATCATACAAAACATATGGCGCTCTTTTACCCTGTTCAGATCTGTAATCAGTATAAAGAGCAAAGGCGAAATTCAAATCAAAACTTACGCCTATGCGCGTGCCTTTACTTTTGAGCGCAACAAGGACATTATAAAAATCAATAAGCTTTGTATCGGTTGGTTTCCAGTAAACCGGCCAGCGCTCAAACTTTTTGCTATCCGAAGGCGAAAGCTTTGCCAAATATGCATAATAATAAGCTATAGTCAATAGGGCATCGATTTCTTTTACTATTGTTGGATCAAGTAATTTTTTATCAAGCTTATCGCTAGCTTCGCGTAGTTTATTAATCCTTTCTTCATCCAGAGCACCCTTAGCTGACCTAAGCTGTGCAATAATATCGTTTGCGGCCCTTTCCGTGCCGGTAACTCTGGCAGCTTCGGCTTCTTTTTGTGCTTGCTCTTGGGCTTCTTTGCGTTGACGGGCATCTTGGGCAAGCTTGCGGTCCTGGGCTTCTTGCTGCGCTTTCTTTTGGGCGGCAACGCGGGTTATTTCATCAGTGATTGCCTTGCGCGCGCTATCGGCAACAGCAATAACTTCAGCTTTTA
>JAQTOI010000121.1:0-1835 GCA_028713415.1 Candidatus Omnitrophota bacterium | reverse complement strand
CCCATTCTCTTAAATTACTCATGCGCTGCGCCAATCCAGGCCTGTCATTCTGGTCTTGCACTACATAAATTCCGTTGTATTTCTCCACTCGGCCGTCAGGATACACGATTATAAGAGCGGGTATGCTTTGGATTTTATATGATTGAGAAATGTTCGGGCTATCGTCAACATTTACTGTCCCTGTTACCACATCATATTCTCCAGCTATCTCTCTATGCAATTCCTCATATGCCGGAGCAAAATTACTGCAAGGCCCGCACCAGCTAGCCCAGAATTTAAGCATTACCGGCCCGTTAAACCTGAATCTTCTGGTAACAGCATTAAAATCTGCATCAGAAACAGCCAGTACGTTTGCTGCTTCCGGTTCTTGCGCGTGGCGCCTGGCTTCCTCTTCTCTCCTGGCTGCGGCGGCTCGTGCGGAAAGTTCAGGGGCCTGAGCTTGTTCTTGAGCGCCGGTATCGGGCATGGTTTGCTGCTGCGGCTGTGTTGGGGTTTGCGCGCTCTGTTGAACTGGCTGCTGCGCTTGAGCTGTTATATCAGAGGCCGCTGGCTGCTGCGTTTTCTTTTGGGCGGCTTCTTTGCTTACCTTCTCTGCAGCTGCCTTTTCCTGAATTAGTTTTTCGATTTTAGCTTTTGTCTGAAGTGATTTTGTATAAGCTTCATCTTTCTTTGCTCCTTTTGCATAAAATTCCAATGCCTTATCCACACTTTCTAACGCTTTTTGATAATTACCCGATTCCCTATAGGCAACCGCCAATTGTTGATATTTCAATGGTTCTTCAGGAGCTTTTTCAAAATCAGCAATCGCTTTCTCGTATTGTTTGTTATTAACATAGATGATTCCTCTAAATAAATATGCTTTTAATAACTCAGCTTCTTTAAAGAACTGGTCTTGGGGCAATTTAGAAATTAATTCAATGGCTTTGCTTAATGCCTCAATTGCATCCGGATAAAGATTGCTTAGATAATAAGTATATCCCAACTCTGTTAAAACAAATGCTTGGCTCGCATTATCATAGTGTGTCTGGCCAAAGGCATAAACTTTCTTAAGTATTTTTATGGCCTCGTCGAAATCTTTTGCGTCACGAAGCTTGGCCGCCTCCATAAGTACAACTTCTGCTTTGGCAGCATCCATCTCGCTTTCTTTTGGTTGCGGCTTTGCAGTATCCTCAGCTTGCGGGGCTTGTACTGACGTATCAGCAGGCTGCTGCACCTGAGTGTCTTGCTGTGCCGGCTGCCTGTCTGTGGCATCTGCAGCTGGTTGCGTTTCAGGATGTGTTGATTGTAATTCTGTTGCCGGTGGTTCTGCTTGAGCCTGTGCGCTTTGTTGAGTTGCGTGCGTAACCGCGGTATCTTGAACTGCCGGCGGTGTCGGCTGCGCTTGCGCTACGGTTTGCTCTCTATTTTCAGCTTGATCGAGGGTTATTGCCAGATGAAATGCGACTTCCTCCTCCAATACCCGGGCTGCTTTTTCTACATCTATGTTATCCGTATCGTCCAGTATAGATTCACCAGGGATGGTGCCATTAACATTATCAACAATGGCCCTGGCAACTATTGCTTCCAGGTTCTCTTTTGACATTTGAAGTTTTTCCATCTTTGGCTTTATTGCTTCTTTGCCCATAAGCAATTCCACTATTTTAGAAAGCTCATCGCTGAATTGCCTAAGATCTCCGTGAAGCGCAGCCCATTTAAACTCGCTCATTCCTCCGCCAAGGGCGTGATACAATTGATAGCCTAAATCAATACCTAAAACATCACTAATCGCAGTTTGTGCGTGGCGGCCCCAGGAGATTGCGCCCTTGTTAGGATCTTCCAGTAACTTCGCAATTTCG
>JAQTOI010000120.1 GCA_028713415.1 Candidatus Omnitrophota bacterium | reverse complement strand
ATTCTCTGAATAATTCCGACAGGGTATCCGTATGGGCGCAGCTCGAACAATGGAAATCGGTGCGTATGTGCGCCGCGAAAACTTCAAAGCGGGGCTTTCCGGAATTCCGTAATGAAACGAGCAAATTTAAGAGAGCGAAACTGTCCTTTCCTCCGGACACAGCGGCCAGAATCCTGTCGCCTTCATGAATAAGCCCGTAATCTTCCAGGCCTCTTTTAACTTGTTCATTTATAGTTGTCATAAAGAATTTTTTTTACCGGCGGGCAAACGGGTAAGCACATAATGAGAGATAGCCTCTCTATCTTTTGCGCTAATATCAAAAAATTCAATTCCCGCTTCATGCTGCGTGTCTACCGTCCCATGAATTACTTCAAAGCTGTCAGTCCAGGCTACCCTCGCTTTTGAATAAATAATTTGCCCTTTTGGCAGGTGAAATTCAATTTGCAGCAAATCTCCGGGGGCAAGTGCGTCGCTTTTATCTAAAATCAGGCATATGCCTCCTCCGGAAATATTTTTTGACTTAGCGGTGGAATCCAAAGAAGTTTCTTTCCGCCAATTGACTATCACGTCGGCTACATTCAATCTTGGAAACTTTCTTTTTTCTGCCATAACTCTCCTCCAAAAATGTTTAAATACCGAGAATTATTTTTTCTCATCCCCCAATTCATAAACTTCGCCATCAGAAGGAGCAATATTTTTTTTATTGCGGTATAATCCGCTGTTGGCGACTACTTGCGTCAGGCGTTCGGTGTCAATTTTTGACCACACATGGCCGCAGAAAGAACAGGCAAAAAAGCGGTTTTCCATCCAGACATTCGTACCGATGAAGGCAAAAAATGGCAAATCTGCCGGCCTGAAGTACGCTTTAGGGTCGACATAATCTCGTTGATTAAAAATCTTTCCCTCTACTATTCCGCCCTTATGACATAGAGGACATTGAACATCCATATGTACCTCCTGTTTAGCTCATAAGCTCGTTAACTCTTGAACTCATGAGTAACTCCTCCTCTTCCTTATGGGCTGATGAGCTTCTTCTCTTTTTCTCTTACTTATGAGCTTATCAGCTTAGGAGCTCACGAGCCTATTCTACCTCTTCTTTCCCAAAAATACAGTTTCTTCTTTTGCGGGAATATGTGCTTTAATATTAAGTTTTTTAAGGTTGTCCCGCAGAGCCTCTGACTGTTCCTCTTCGCCATGCACTATGAAAACTTTTCTTACGCTGCCTAAACTTTTAATATAATCTACCAAGCCGTCTTTATCCGCATGGGAGCTGAAAGCATTTAAGGTTATCACTTCCGCATTTAGATGGTATGGGCGGCCGAATATCTTAACTACTCTTTCGCGCTCGACAATACGCCGGCCCAGGGTTTCTTTCGCCATAAAACCCACTACAACAATTGTGTTATGCGGATTTTCGATGTTATTTCTCAAATGATGCAGGATGCGGCCGTTTTCGCACATTCCGGACGCAGATATTATTACCATCGGCCGTTTCTCTTCATTAAGCCGCTTTGATTCATCTACGCTTGTTACGTACGTTACATCATCGAAACCAAGCCGGTCTTTTTCATCCAGAAAAGCTTTTTTGTAGCTTTCATCGAAGTATTCCCAATTTTGCCGGAACACTTCGGTCAAGTTTACCGCTAAAGGGCTATCAACGTAAATAGGCAATTTCTTTATTTTCTTTCGTTTAATCAACCTGTTGATGAAGAAAACCATTAGTTGCGTCCGTTCAAGCGCAAAAGATGGGATAATAACTTTACCTCCCCTTTTTACCGTACGATTGATTGCGCTGCCCAGTTCTTCTTCAGCTACTTCTATGCTTGCGTGCGAACGCCCGCCGTAAGTACTTTCAATGATAAGGTAATCAATATCTTTGGGGGATTCGGGGTCCCGCAAAAGCGGCATACGATAGCGGCCTAAATCCACTGCATAGGCAATCCTGATCATGGAACCTTGCCCTGTCTTGACGTCTAGAACCGGCACAGATGCGCCGAGAATATGCCCGGAGTTGAAAAAAGTAAGATCAATTTCTTTTGAAAGAGTAAAACGAGAGTGATATTCCAGAGACCTGATGTATTTAAGGGTGTTTTGAGCTTCCTGTTTTGTATAAAGGGGATATCTAAGCGCTACACCCCTGCCTCTATTGATTTTATTGACAAACTTTACATCCTCTTCCTGCACGTATCCGCTGTCCGGTAACATATACCGGCACAATTCTTTAGTTGGAGGCGTGGCAAAAATATGTTTTCGGTAACCTTTTTTTATGAGCGTGGGCAGATTACCGCAATGGTCTATGTGCGCATGCGACAGGATACAGGCGCATAAGTTTTGCGGGTTAAAGGAAAAACTGGAATTCACAGAATAGAATTCATCGCGGCGGCCATGGAAGAGCCCGCAATCAAGCAAAACATTGGAACGGTCTGCTGAAAGAAGGTGCGTTGAGCCTGTAACCGTGCGCGCTCCGCCGCAGAATTTAAGGGTTATAGTCAAGTCGATATCTCCTTTAATCTATATAATTAATAATTGATAATTAAATTGTGGGCACACATAAATTATAATTGAAATGATTTTTCTCAATTATCATTTATCATTTATCAGTTATTGGTCATTTTATTTACCCTCATTAATCACCCTCAACATCCTCTCATGTATCTTTCCGTTTGATGCGACAATAAAATGTTTACTGGTAAGAGGAGGTTTTGCGCCTCTGTTATCGGTAACTATACCCCCTGATTCCTCAATTATTAATTTTCCTGCTGCAAAATCCCAGGGAGAAAGCTCAAATTCCCAGAATCCTGCCGCCCGGCCGCAGGCAACGAAGCATAAATCAAGCGCTGCCGAGCCTAAACGGCGCAAGCCTAAAATATGCTTAAACATGAATCTCTTTATGGTGTTAAGGGTTTTTACCATTTCCTTGTCACGGTTGTAATAAAAACCGGTGATAAGCATGGCGTGTTTGAGGTCGTCTACCTTATTAACATAGATGCGTTTTCCGTTTAAAAATGCTCCTTTACCCGACTCCGCATAAAAAAGTTCCTGGTTTATCACGTCATAAACAACCCCAACCAATAATTTATTTTTATACATCAAAGCTATTGAAACGCAAAAGATGGCTATACCGCAGACAAAATTATTCGTGCCATCAAGGGGATCAATAATCCAGGTATATTCGCAAGCGTTTCGAGGGTAAAGGTTTTCTTCGCATATAAAATTATGTGATGGGTAGTGCTTTTTAATAAGAGAAACCGCTTCTTTTTCCGCTTCCTTATCCGCGATAGTCACTAAGTCAAAACTCGTGGATTTGGTTTTTACGGCAAAAATTTTTCGGAAATACTTTTTATGAACCGCGCCGGCGCGTTGAGCGGCGGCGATTGCCACATTTAAGTAATTCATATAGCTAGGCGACATTGGTTTTATCGGATAGCGCAACAAAGGCCTCAAGGACTTCTTTCCTGCGAAATTTACGGATTGTAACAATGAAACGGCCCTCTTCAAACGTTTCTGCGCCCCTTAAGTCGCCCTTTCTAATATATCTGCACCATTGCGCAAATGTATGCACGGGGGCTTGCCCCGGCGCTACGCTTTGCGGTATCGTTACGCCGGTTACAGAGGCGACTTTATCTAAAGGTACTCCTCCGGCTATTATCCAACCTGAACCGTAGGGGTGGATATATGTAGGCAGGCGGTCATACTCATCAAGCATTTCTCCGACCAGCTCTTCTAATATGTCTTCCAGAGTTACCATCCCTAATATTTTTCGTGCGCCATCGGTTACAAGCGCCATATGCAATGCCCCCTGGATCATTTCTTCCATCACGACAGAGATTTTAGCGCTGCCGGCAAATGAGGCCATCGGCCTCACAATCGCTTTCAAACCCGGATCAGCAGGATTTGCGTGCAGAGTGTAAATAATATCCTTAAAGTTAATATATCCGGTTATAGACTGAGGATCACCGTCTTTTAAACAAACCGGAAAACGGCTGTGCATATCTGTGTGCGCGCGTATCAATGCCTGAGTTAACGAAGAATCAACCGGAATTATAGATATTTCAGAAAGCGGAATAATAATATCCTTGACCTGGCGCCTTGAGAGTTCAGCCGCGGAATGTACTATTTTTTCTTCGCGAATACCGATAACCCTGGAAGCCCTTGCCTTAGAAGCAATAGCTTTTAACTCATGAATATTCAGTAAATCGTAGTTGCCTAAAGCGCCAATTTTTTTTGACCCCGTTTCTGTTATCAACTTGACTACTCCTTCGAAGAATGAAACAACCGGAAAAAGTACTCTATATAAACTCTTCATAATCGGAGATAACTTCAGGCAGACCCATTCCCGGTTTTTTAGAGCAAAACTCTTGGGGACAAGTTCTCCGAAAATGATGGTAAAAGCGCTTAAGGGTATAATAAAAAAAATAAGCGACAGAATATCCGCTAAAAGCCGCGATATCCTAAAATGTTGCAGCAAATATGGCGCTAAAATATCAGTGGTGCCTGCGCCACCAACCGCCGCGGCAATAAATCCCACCAATGTGATACAAAGCTGTATGGCCGCAAAAGAAGCCTCTATTTTTTCTTTCATGAATAAGGCATCGTGCGCGCCGCGTTTATTTTCCTGCGCTAGCCCGCGCAGCTTCACGATTGACACGGAAGCCAGAGCCATTTCATAGGCGGCGAACCACGCGTTTAAAACGAGCATGCAAAAAATGATAATAAGCGAATAGGTAAAAATCATAGGAATTTATATTTTACCATAAATTTCTTCTAAAATGTGTGTTTTTAACCCAAATAATGCGTTAGCATTATTTGTCCTACCCCACAGGCTCTCTTGTGTAGTCTGTGGGGTTAAGGGTCAACTCCAAATTTTACAATGGAAAATTTGGATAAGTCGAGGTTACCATGGAAAAATGCACCTTAATCTTTTGGTACGCTTGTATTCTTGGATAAGCATTGCAACAGCGATAAGTTATATATCAAGCGTACATCCAAAAGCATTTTTCCGGTCGAATTAAAAAATGCATTTTTTAGCTTATTGGTAATAAAAAATCCGCCTACGGGGGCGGATTTTTCATATAATTATTGCTCTTTTTAAATGGCCGTAAACGGCCGTTCTTTAGCTTATTCCAACAAGGGCATGG
>JAQTOI010000119.1 GCA_028713415.1 Candidatus Omnitrophota bacterium | reverse complement strand
TTTAGGGCATTTGGCAATACGTTTATCGTTAATATTCTGAAATATTTCCGTAACCGCTGCGCATTTTGAGCATTCGTAATTATACGTTGGCATTTTGACCTCTTTTTAGACTATAGACCAAAGACCACAGACCATTACTAAAAACTTAACATTTCTCAACTAGTCTTTAGTCTTTGGTCTTTTGTCTGCGGTCTGGTTTATTTAAACGCTTTTTTTATTCTATCACTAAAAGTTTCCTGGGGGCCTAAGCTTTCTCCTGAAAGTTTAGCGAATTCTTCAATCAGCCGGCGTTGTTCGCTGGAGAGCCGCGTGGGTATTTCTACATTTACCTTCACCAGCTCATCACCTACGCCTCTGGTATGTAAATCCGGCAAACCTTTGCCCTTGAGGCGGAAAACTTTACCTGATTGCGTGCCAGCGGGAATTTTCATACTCACCTTACCGTCAATGGTGGCTACATCCACTTCTCCGCCTAGTATGGCCTTGGACAAACTTACAGTAATTTCAGTCAGGAGGTCGCTTTCGTGGCGGCTAAACACTGAATGAGGCGCAACCTCAATAATCACGTATAAATCTCCCCGGCTTGAGCTGCCGGATTCGCCTTCTCCCCGGATCCGTAAATTTGAACCGTTATCGACACCGGCCGGAATTTTAACTTTTATTTTACGGGTAACCTTGCTTCTTCCTTCGCCGCGGCAATCAGGGCACAACGCCTGCACTACCGAGCCTTGCCCGCCGCAACGAGAACATGTCTGCGCCAACTGGAAGAATCCGTTAGAAACAACCGTCCGGCCAGCGCCTTTACATTGAGGACAGGTGCTTTTTTTTGCGCCTGGTTTTGCGCCACTCCCAGAACATGTGGAACAGGTTTCATAACGAGGCACGGTAATGGTCTTCTCTAGCCCGCTAACTGCTTCTTCAAGAGTGATGGAGGCGGATATCTGCAAGTCTCTACCTCGGCGCCTGGCGCCTGCGGAATGTCCACCGCCTGAGCCAAAAATATCAAACCCGAGGTCACTAAAAATCTCATCAAATATACCGCCGCCAAGGCCGAAATCTCCCATCCCCTTAAAGATGCTCCCGAAATCAGCGCCTTTAAAGATATCTTCCTGAGCGTAGCGCTGGTCTATGCCGGCATGGCCGTATTGATCGTAGAGGGCTCGCTTCTGGGAATCGGATAATACTGCGTAGCTTTCAGAAATCTCTTTAAATTTCTCTTCAGCTTCCTTTTTTTGCTCGTGCGGCACTCTATCCGGGTGAAAGCGCAACGCCAGATCACGATACGCCTTCTTTATTTCATCGAGGCTAGCGTTTTTTTGCACTCCCAGTATTTCGTAGTAATCTCGTTTTGTGCTCATTTTTACCAGCTTTCAGTCGTGGCTTTAGCTAATCGGATGCCAAACCACGGCCCTCTGGCCAGTCAGCTTTCAGTCGTCAGCTTTATAATCTTTTAACTGAAAGCTGATAGCTGAAGGCTGATAGCTCACTTAGGTATTATTCGTCTCATCCTTAAAATCTGCGTCTATAATATCCTCGTCTTTTTTCTTCCCCTCTTCTTTCGGTTCTTCTGTCTTCTGTCCTCTGTCTTCTGTGCTCTGTCCCCTGTCCTCTGTCTTCTGCTGCTGTTGTTTTGCGGTTGTCTGTTTATAGACTTCTTCTGCCAACTTATGCGCAGCTTTCTGCAAATCTTCCATTCCGGTTTTAATACGCGCGATATTCTTATCTTTTATCGCGGTTTTTAAATCATTGGCTTTTGCTTCGATGTCGGCTCTCTCCTGGTTAGATACTTTATCGCCGAATTCTTTAAGTGATTTTTCTGTCGCGTAAACCAAATTATCTGCCTGGTTAATAGCTTCTACTTCTTCTTTGCGTTTAGCGTCTTCTGCGGCAAATTTCTCAGCGTCGCGCACCATTTTGTCAATTTCTTCTTTTGAGAGTTTCTTTGGCGCGGTAATCCTGATTGACTGCTCTTTTCCGGTGCCTAAATCTTTGGCTGAAACATGCACGATTCCGTTAGCGTCAATGTCAAAAGAAACTTCTACCTGAGGCACGCCCCTGGGGGCCGCAGGAATGCCTACCAAATCAAACCTACCCAGCTCTACGTTGCCTTCTGCATCTGCCATCTGGCGCTCGCCCTGGATAACACGGATAGTAACAGCCGTCTGGTTATCCGCGGCTGTTGAAAATGTCTGGCTCTTGCGCGCAGGAATAGTGGTATTTCTTTCGATAAGCTTGGTGTTAACTCCGCCTAAAGTTTCAATACCTAAAGAAAGAGGCGTAACATCCAAAAGCAGCACGTCTTTCACATCACCCTTGATAATAGCTGCCTGAACTGCTGCGCCTAGAGCAACACATTCCATAGGGTCTACCCCGCGCTCTATTTTCTTGCCGACAAAATCTTCAAGAAATTTTTGCACAATAGGCATACGTGTAGGCCCACCCACCATGATAATGCGATCAACGTCTTTTGATGAAAGCTTGGCATCGGAAAGTGCCTGCTCCAGAGGGTGACGGCACCTATCGACAATCGGTGAAATAAGTTCTTCGAGCTTTGCCCTGTTAATAGCCATGGTTAAATGTTTAGGCCCTGAAGCATCCGCAGTGATAAAAGGCAAATTAATATCGGTAGTGAGCGTAGAAGAAAGCTCTATTTTTGCTTTCTCTGCTGCTTCGCGCACCCTTTGCGTGGCCATTTTATCATTACGTAAATCAATGCCGGTGTCGCGCTTAAATTGCGTAATAATATAATCAATAATGGCGTTATCCATATCGGTCCCGCCCAGTTGCGTGTCGCCTGAGGTTGATTTTACTTCAAAGACGCCTTGAGCCATCTCCATAATCGTAACATCAAGCGTGCCGCCGCCAAGGTCAAATACCATGATTTTCTGTTCTTTTTGAGATTTTTCTAAGCCGTAAGCAAGGCATGCGGCAGTAGGTTCATTAACTATACGCAAGACTTTAAGCCCCGCTATTTCTCCCGCATCTTTAGTAGCCTGCCTCTGGTTATCGTCAAAATATGCCGGACAGGTAACCACTGCCTCTTCGACCTTATCGCCCAAATAACTTTCGGCATCTTCTTTTATCTTCTGTAAAATAAAGGCTGATATTTGCTGAGGAGTATATTCTTTGCCGTATACTTTAAATTTATAGTCGGTGCCCATCTTGCGTTTTGCCGCCTGTATTGTTCCTTCGGCATTAATCGCTGCCTGACGCCTGGCCGGCTCACCCACCAGCCTTTGTCCGTCTTTTGTGAAAGCGACATACGAAGGGAATGCTTTGCCTGACGCAACTCCGGCACCTTCGGCAGAAGGTATAATCACAGGCCTGCCTGCCTCCATTACTGCCGCTGCTGAATTTGAAGTTCCTAAATCGATTCCAATTACTTTTGCCATATTTATACCTCCCTTATAGCTTGTTTCAGAAAACAGAAGTCAGATGTCAGATGTCAGAAGTCAGAAGTCAGATTTTTCTGTCATCTGTTTTCTGTTCTCTGTCTTCTGAAAGATGTTTACTGACTTTCACTTTTGACGTCCTAATTACTCTATCATTTAACAGATAGCCTTTCTGCAATTCTTCTACTATTGTGTGTTCCGGCAAATCCGGATTTTCTACCTGCATCAGAGCTTCATGAAAATGAGGGTCAAATATTTTCCCCTCTGCCTCAATAGGCTTTACGCCGCGCTCTTTTAACATTTCATAAAGATGCGCCAGTATCATTTCAACCCCTTTCGAAAAAATCGAAACATCTTCATGCTTTCCGTCTGCCAGACTGATAGTCCGCTCTAAATCATCCAGGATATTGAGCAGCTCAAGAATGATTTCTTCGTTGGCGTATTTTATTAAATCCTGTTTTTCTTTTTCCAGGCGCTTGCGCGTATTGTCTAAATCAGCGCAGGAACGCAAATATTTATCCCAGAGGGCGTTATATTCCTGCTCTTTTTGTTTTAATATATCCTGGCTGCAGGGCTCCTGCTTAGCCTCGTTCGTTTCAAGGCCGCTGCCGGAGTCCTTTTCTTTAATTTGCGCCTCTTCTTTGTGTTTATTTTCGTGATTCTTATTCATATAGCGCCTCTATGACTTTTTTTAATTCATTTTTAGTCGAGTAAAGACAAGAAGCGGCCTTAGTGTAATTCATGCGCATAGGCCCAAGCAAGCCAAGCGCAAAAGAAAGATTTTTTTCTTTTGAGCCGGAAACCATCAAAGAGCAATCGGAGATTTCTTTAAAACCGATTTCGTCGCCGATTAGTATTTTTACGCGTTCGTCCAGGCAATGCATCAGCAAATCCTGAAGCTGGCCTATTTCAACTTCCAGAGCGTAAAAGAGATTTTTTAACCTCGCGATATCCTCAAATTCCGGTTGTTCTAAGATAAAGCGCGCGCCGCGGAAAACAAAACGCGCGTCTTTGCCTGAAATCGCGATTAGCGAAGTATAACCGCTGATTTGCGCCAGTACATCAAGCACGTAATTAATGCCTGCTTCGAGGTCAATAATTTGATGAGCAGCCATATCCAACGTAACAGGATAATCTTTTATCAGGTCCTCTTCCTCGAGGTGCCCAACGTAAGCCTTAAAACCGGTTTTAGTGGGGATGCGGCCGGAAGAGGTATGTAAATGCGACAGTAGCCCTTTCTTTTCCAAATTCTCCATAACATTGCGCACAGTAGCCGAAGAATAGGGAAGGTTATATTTCAAGCAAAGGTGCGTAGAGCTTATCGGTTTAGATTCATTGATATAGCTCTCTATCACAAAATCCAGAATTTCCTCTTCTCGTTCGCGTGTATCTACAAAGCGTACCATTTTTACGTCTTTTTTTTGTAAACGTTTAGCCTATTGAGTAACATTATTTAACGGATGCATACGCCTGCCTACCGGCAAGGCAGGGATTATTACGGATTCAAAGAATATATTGATTTCTTCAAACTACTAAACTAATACCTTTTTTAGCACTCTTGAGCCAAGAATGCCAGATATATTAACACAGCCTCTATGTCGCGTCAAGATTGCAATAAACTTAAATTGTGATTACGGAGATTAGGGAAAGACTATAGAGGCTTTGCAATCCATTCGTTTTTCATCAAGTTATCAAACCAAAGCAATTCTAAGGTTTACCTATATATATTATATAGGCCTTACTCCTCTTCGTATGTTCTCTGTGTTTTGTCGCGCCTAAAGCTTAAATGCCTATCTATCTTGTATTTCACTTTATCCAATTGT
>JAQTOI010000118.1 GCA_028713415.1 Candidatus Omnitrophota bacterium | reverse complement strand
ATGCTTTGTTAAAAAGAATAAAGCGCAGGCTTGAATCGACTACGTGGATTGGGTCGCCCATTGAATCAAGAGTAAGGCGATATTGCGCTTCAGATTTACTTAATTCCGCGTTGACGTGGTTAGTTTTGTGCAGGATGGATTGAGCAGAATTGTTATTTTTATAAGGCGTAAATTGCGAGTTTTGCATTTACCTTTTTAGATTTTTACTCTTGGCTCAAATTACAAAACACCTCCCCTACCCTAAAAAAGCTTCGCTTTAGATATACCATTTTTTGTAGAAAAAAGCCAGTTAAATTGCTTAACTCATTGCGCACGAGTTAGTTAAAAAAAAGAAGGAAAGGGGGTTAAAGTCAGTTTGTGGGGTAGGTTAGAAATAGAGGTCGCGTTCACCCTGGGTTATCCGCTCATAATAATTCATAAATGCAGGAAAGATATCTGGCATCATACTTTTAATTTGCGAAATTTCGCGGTTAATGATATTTTCCGCAATTTCTTTTGTCCTGGGGCTTGCAAAATCGTCGAGCCATTCCCTAAAAGTGAGAACGGCGTTCAGTTTACAAAATTTTCCTTCCTGGCCGCTACGTAAAAGCTTCATTATGCATTTACCGGTCCTTTCGCAACGGTAACCAGCGGTGCAAAATGAAGTTATAAAACCATCTTGTGCTAGTTCGAGCACCACTTCATCGAGGCTTCGGGTATCTGCCAGCAAAAACTGCTGTTTATTTCCTTTTTGCCCGCATCCGGCCTGGCTGTAAGAACCGATTCCGATTTTTGAAGAGGCATCGGTTTGAGTAATCCCTAAGGAAAAACAGTCGCGGCGCATTGAAGCGTTTTCTCTGGCAGTAAGAATCATGCCCGCGTAAGGGATGCATAACCGTAAAACAGTGATAACTTTTTTAAAAGTTTCATCGTTGAGCAGATATTTAGATGCTTTGGCAAATGGGGTGTTGAGAGCGGGTTCTAGGCGCGGAAAAGAAACGGTATGCGGGCCTATCCCGAATGTTTTCTCAAGTTCTCTTGCATGAGCTAATAGCCCCATAATTTCAAATTTCCAATCATAGAGACCGAATAAGGCACCGATACCTACATCATCAATTCCTGCCTCTATGGCCCTGTGCATGCTATAAAGCCTCCATCGGTAATTAGATTTAACGGTCCCGCGAGGATGTATTGATTCATAGGTTTTATGATGATAAGTTTCTTGAAATACCTGATACGTCCCTATCCCCGCTTTCTTTAAAGCCCTTAATTCCTCAACCTGCATTGGCGCAGCGTTTACATTGACCCTGCGAATACTGGCAGAGCTATTATTTTTGGTTCTGATTTTTGTATTATAAATGGCGGACATCGTCGAAATAATATAGTCAATTCCACTTTCAGGATGCTCTCCGTAGACAGCGATGATACGCTTATGCCCGATAGAACCGGCAATAATTTCTATTTCGTTTTTTATTTCATCAACCGTAAGCAGCTTCCGGTTGATAGCCGGATTGCCGCTACGAAAACCGCAGTACAAACAATTATTAACACATAAATTTCCCGTATAAAATGGCGCGAAAGTAACTATGCGGTTATCGTATACTTTAGTCTTGATGGCCAATGCTGCCTCGCGCATGCGGGACAGAAGGTCTTTGTCTCGCACGTTAAGCAAAATAGCGGCTTCTTTAAGAGAGAGCGTCTCGATTGCCAGCGCTTTTTGAATAATATCGTGCACACAAGACGCCGGAACATCTGTTTGAGAACGCAGCAACCCCTCGATTTCAGTTTCGCAGATAAAATCACGCATATTATTTAAGTATGGTGAAATTTGCGCAAAATTTATCCGTTGTGTAGCCCAATTCTCTAAGGTTGCGGTTTTTTCGCTCATATTTTAGTATTTCTTCTTACCGCAGGTAACTTTACGCAGCTTATCGCTAAGTATCGCATTTTTTTGCCGCAGGAGGCGCGGTATGTTTTTTTGCCGTGGAGCAACGCGTTGGTTCGCCATGCTTTACTTTAAATATCCTTCTTCAGGAGTTCAATTATTTCCTGTAGCTGCCGGGATATTGTTTTCAATAATTCCATTTGTTCTCTGGTAGCACGATCCTGATTTTGTTGAATTTCTTTAGCTTGCGCTGCCAATTTTGACATATCCCCTAATTTGCTCAAATCAAACATGTTATGCCTCCTTTATAGTAATACATCGTCAATGAGTTTCATATATTATCACAGAAATTAAAATTTTAAAGGTAAATTTAGTGCGGTTTTGACAACGCATTAGCCAGTGTAGCGTATTGATTAAGCGAAATGTTTTCAGCGCGGGCATTGGCAGATATACCTAACGATTCAAGAAGCTGCCCCTGATTTTTAAGTTGAGGTAGCGAATTGATGATTTTTTTTCTGCGCTGGCTAAAAGCCCTGCGGATAAGACAGAATAAAAAGTTGTCATCAGGCACCGCAAACAATGGTTTCTGGTAAAATTCAATACTCAGGAAACTTGAATCTACTTTAGGTTTCGGCGAGAAAGCCTGCGCCGGTATATCAAATAGTTTTTCCAGGCGCGCGTAATATTGAGCGTAACAGCTTATAAAAGAATAATTTTTGGTAGAACTTTCAGCAATCAGCTTATCAACAAATTCTTTCTGAAAGGTCAGATACGCGCGCGTTATAAATGCTCGGTTTTTTACCAGATAACGTATCAGTTCATTACTGATAAGATATGGCGTATTTCCGACAACCACCACCTTGTTTCCAAAACGTTCTAAAGAAATTTTAAGAATATCGGCATTTATTATTTCAATTTTCGTAGAATCCTTGAATGTTTTTCTCAGGATTTCGGAAAAACGGCGGTCAATTTCCACGCAATAAAGGAATTTTCCTTTTTCCAGGAAATGTGAGGTGATTGCGCCGTCACCTGCGCCGATTTCCAGGACAGTTTGCTCTTCAATATTAACTGTTTGTGCGATTCGTTCAATATAAGAGGTATCTTTTAGGAAAATCTGGCTAAGTGCGCGGGTTTGTTTCATGGTGACAGCTTCAGCGCTAGTTTTACTGCTTCTTGCATGGAAGAATAAAACGGAGTTTTATTCTTCCGTATGAATTCATACGCAACTCCGTGATCAGGAGAAGTTCTGGTAATCGGAAGCCCTAGGGTTACGTTAACACCGTTTTTGAAAGAAAGAAGCTTAAACGGCATCATCGCCTGGTCATGATATAAACAGAAGATGCAATGAAAACGAGAAATTTTTTCTTGCATAAAAAGTGTGTCGCAGGGATACGGGCCGAAAATTTCCCCAGGAAATTTTTTAACCGCGTAAAGAACGGTTTTTTCTTCCTTGTCTAAAAAAGTATTTATGCCGGCGTGTGGATTTAAAGAGGCAACCGCAATTCTCGGGTTTTTTATTGTAAATATTTCCTTAAGTGAGGAAAGAACGAGAGAAAATGCCCCAATGAGAGAATTCTTTGAAATTAAACCGGCCACTTCCCGCAGGGCGCAATGCCGCGTAAAAAGGATAACTTTTAGTTTTTTAGAAGCCATCATCATTACTACATTTTTTACCTTATAGTGCATCGCCAGATATTCGGTATGCCCGGCAAACGCCGGCGCTACCATTTGTATCGCTTCTTTTGATACGGGAGCGGTGACTAAACGCGTGATTGAATTCTCGCTCATAATCTGGAGCGCTATATTAAGATAAGAAAGCGACGCAAGCCCGGAAAGCTTAGAGGCGCAGCCGTATGCTAAATTATTTATACCTGGCGTATCCGCATCAATAAAAACAACTCTTTTTTTAAGGCGCGCATATAGCGGAATTTTTTTCATGATTGCCTTATCGCCCACAATTATAAATTCAACCGGAAAGTTCTTCAGGGCGTTAATGGCTTTTAAGGTAATTTGAGGGCCGCAGCCGGCAGGATCACCCGTAGTAATAACTATTTTTTTCACTGATAATGGTTTTTAATTGTAGCTTTCGCTTTCAGGGAAGAAACCCATTCCTGATAGCGTTTTTTAAACTTTTCTTTCCATAAAAATGAATAAATTTGCTCTCCTGCTTCTTCGAAAGAAAGCCTGCGCATGGGAAGCGTTTTTTCGAAATAAATAAGATTATCGTTACCATCAAACTTCTTTATAATGAAATGCCCTTCTTTTGTGTCTTGGATCAGCTGCGCAACCTCTTCGCGTAGCTGATCTTTTGTTAATTCAAGCTTCACGAATTTTTCGGTGTGTTCTTTTTCTACGGCAATAAACCCTTTTTCCGTGATAAGTTTTCCCAACTCAATCAAATCGTCTTTATCTTTTGAAGTGGCTATCCAAATGACATAGGTCAAAGGTGGGGAAAATTTATCAGGATGTTCTTCGTAGAAAGAACGCAATTCCTGCGGAGATACGCTGATATGAGCCCGCACGTATCGATCGATTAATTGGCGCACCATATACTGTTCTTTTATGCGCGTTCTTAACATTGTAACATTAAGGCCTCTCTCGGTCAGCGATTGTTCAAAATCAAGCCGCGATTGGTGAGCAGCTATCATCTCATTAAGTTTTGCTTCTACCCATGCGGTAGGTACTTCAATATTTTCTTTTTTTGCCTGGCTAAAAATAAGCCTATCCTCTATTAACTTTTCAAGCGCCTCTTGTTGAAAATTCTCATCTTCAGGGGAAAGTTCAGCTTCTTCGTTTGCTTCTGAAAGCCGGTAAGCGAGCATTTTGCAGAAATCATTCAGATCTTTTGAGGTAATAACCTGGTTATTTACTTTTGCGATTATCTTACTCACTTCCTCGGCATACAAAGCCGGCAGCCCCAGAAGTGCGAATAAAATCAGAGATAAAAAAAGTTTGCGCATATTATTTTCTCCTTAAATTTCCCCGCGTCAGCGGGGCAATTTAATCCCGACGGCTACGAGAAAATTTAGAATAAATTTTCGACGTTGTTTAGCTGTCGGGATTCAATCTAACCTTTCGCACCATCTGCCCGTATAGTTAGGGCAGATAGGTTTGAAAAAATGTTGAATTTAACTTAGCTCAATCTTGAATGCATTTTTGAGATATTCTATCTCTTTTTTCAGGAGGCGGCAATACAAATCAAAGCCAACCATCCATATAAATCCATGCTGCTGTTGTCCCAAAATATTGCCTGCTCCGCGCAGTTCAAGATCGTTCATCGCCACCTCAAAACCTGCGCCAAGGTGTGAAAATTCTTCTATTAAGTTCAGGCGGTTCTTCGCTTCTTGTGAAATAAAGGTT
>JAQTOI010000117.1 GCA_028713415.1 Candidatus Omnitrophota bacterium | reverse complement strand
AGCCATATACAGCCAAAGGAAGATTTTTTGGGTCCTTATGGGCAACTTTATAATATTTGGCATATAAATCAGTGTCCTGAAACCGGTAGTCAGCAGACAGGTCAATGACTTTTTTCCCTTTTTGCAGCAAAACAGGGGCAAATTCCATTGAAACCGTATGCGGAAGCGATAAAAACAAAATGTCCGCTTTGGCTGCCGCTTCCTCAACCTGCAAAGGCTCACATAATAACTCGGTTTTCTTTATAAATCTCGGAAAAAGCTTGCTGTAAGCTATCGGTTCTTGGGTGCGTGACGAAAGATATGTAAGTTCAACAGCAGGGTGCGTAAGCAGTATTTCAACCAGCTTTTCGCCGGTAAAACCTGTGGCTCCCAGTACTCCAACCTTAACTTTCATGGCAATCACCTATACTTATCTTTAGGAATTCAGAAAACAGTATAATAAACCAAAATAGCGCTTGAGTCAACATAAATTCGCCAATCCCTGGATAAAGCGCAGAGAAATAAGGGTTATCCGACAATAGGGAGAAGTTCAAGGGTATCGCCGTTATGGGTGGGTACGTCGGAAGTCTGGTTAGCGTGAAGTTCGATTGTCGCAAACGCGCCAAAACAATAAGCCATTTTCCATGGAGAAAGCCCCTTAACCACTCTTACTACTTTCATGTTTTTGTCTAAAAACACCAGGTCTATGGGGAATTTCATAAAAAACATATGTATTGAAGGGGCATTATAGAAAAGAAGAGCCTCGTCTTTAGCTATCGCAGAACGAGGAATTAAGCCGCAAAGCCGTTTAATGAAAGTATCGGCAATAGTGGTGTTTTCAGCCAGGATTTTTCCCGTGGTTTTATTGAAGATTTTATAAATCATGCCTGAATTACTTTTTGCAGTTCCGGGGGGATTTGGCAGGGAGTAAAATCAGAATTTATGCATACCAGAACTGTTTGCGCGGATACCAAAAGTTTACCTGCGCGTTTTATCTCCTGGGTGAATTCCAAAGAAACATTTTTTATTTTTGTTATGGAGCTGCTGATTGTTAGCGTATCGGCGTAACGGGCAGGCGCCTTGTAATCGATAGATACATTTTTAACCACAAACATTATGCCTTTTTCTCCAAGTGCTTTTAAATCTATTCCCCGCTCAAGCATATACTCCGTGCGCGCTTCTTCCATGTAGCGTAAATAGTTAGCGTAGTAAACCACACCGCCACAATCGGTGTCGTGATAATATATTTTTTTGATTAGTTGCGACATACTATTCAGGATAAATGCTCAGGCACGAATTGCCACCAATGAATTCGCGGTAATTAGCCTTCTATTTGGAGGCATTAGTTTTTTCAAATTACCCCAGTATTTCTTTTAAATCCTGCTCGGGGGTGGTTACAGGCTTTATGGCAAATTTGTCAACAAGCACTTTTAAAACTCCAGGCGAAATAAATGCCGGAAGGCTCGGGCCCAAACGTATATTTTTTATGCCAAGCGAAAGCAGGGTAAGTAAAATACAAACTGCTTTTTGCTCATACCAGGATAGGATGAGCGAAAGCGGCAAGTCATTTACGCTGACACCAAAGGCTTTAGCCAATGCGCCAGCTACGACAATAGCGGAATACGAATCGTTACATTGGCCGCAGTCAAGCAACCGCGGAAAATCACCGATTGGTTTATATTCAAGAGTATTGAATCTGAATTTTCCACACGCAAGAGTCAGGATAATGCAGTCAGCGGGCAGTTTTGAAGCAAACTCGGTATAATAATTTCTGCCGGGTTTAGCACCATCGCAGCCGCCCACGAGAAAGAAATGCCGTATTGCTTTTGATTTCACGGCTTCGATGATTTTTCCTGCCAGCGATAAAACTGTTACGTGGCCAAAACCTACCAGGATTTCTTTCCCGGGTTTCTCCTGATGCCATCCGCCTAACTCTTTCGCTTTATTGATTACTTCGCTAAAGTCCTTTTTGTCATTTACCGCGATTATGTGTTTTACTTCCGGCCACCCAACCAGGCCGGTCGTGAAAATTTTGCCTTTATAGGAATCGCGCGGTTTCTGGATGCAATTGGTTGTCATAAGTATCGCCGCCGGTATATTGTCGAATTCCTTTTGTTGATTTTGCCACGCGCCGCCAAAATGCCCCACTAAATGTTTATATTTTTTAAGGCCGGGGTAACCATGCGCAGGCAACATCTCTCCATGGGTATATATATTTACATTTTTGCCTGTAGTCTGGATTAGAAGCTGTTCTAAATCGCGCAAGTCGTGTCCGGATACAATAATCGCAGGCCCCTTGAGTATGCTAAGTGAAACTTTTGTAGGCACAGGATTGCCAAAATGCTTATTGTGCGCCGCATCAAGCACCTCTAAGCATTTTAAGTTTGCTTGCCCGAATTCCATAATCAGCTTAAGCAAATCATCTGCAGATAAATTATTATTCGTTAAGGAAGCTAACCCCTTGTGGAAAAACGCATTTACTTCCTCGCTTTGCTCGCCCAGAATCCAGGCGTGGTCAGCGTAGGCAGCCATGCCTTTTAAGCCGTATAAAAGAATTTCCCGTAAACTTTGGATATCCTCATTTGCATGAATTTCATGCTTTAACTCGGCTTCCTTTTCCTGTTCTTTGAGGCCGTTTAAAGTATCAGCCGGCTTCCAGCCTGCCACATTAGGAAGATCTCCGGCAAAGTCAACGCCGTTCTTTTTCTTGTAAGCATCCAGGAATATTGTTTTCATTTTTTGCTTAACCTGGTAGGATTTGCGGATAAATTCCGCAATGCTTGAAGGGTCAAAATTAACGTTGGTCACGGTAGCAAATAAGCTTTCTACAAGAAAACGGTCGGTTTCCGGATCCGTTGCGCCCAATTGTCTGGCCAAGTTGCCGTAAATAGCAATTCCTTTGAGGCTATGGATAAGCAAGTCTTGCAGAAGTGAGACATACGGTATTTTCCCGCAAACGCCGCTTAATGTGCACCCTGTATTATTTGCTGTCTGTTCGCATTGCCGGCAAACCATTTCCGTAGCAATAATGATACAAAATTTAATCTATTTGTCAAAATAAATAATTTTGCAGAAAGCTGAAAAGGAACTTTGAGGAATATGCTGGGGATAAAATTTAAGGCAGTTAAAAGGGTTTAGTCCCGGCTTTTGCGCAGTATTTCAAGGAAAACAGCGGCTACTGTAGGGTCAAATTGAGTGCCAGCGCCTTCCTCGATTATCTGCATCGCTTTTTCTTTGCTGAAAGCTTTGCGATAAGGCCTGTCTGAAACTAATGCTTGATAGACGTCGGCCAGGGCGACTATACGTGCGCCGATGGGAATTTCGTCTTTACGTAAGCGTTCCGGATAGCCGTTACCATCCCAACGTTCATGGTGGTACAAAATAAGCGGAATGATATCGTGCAGCATTTGAATGGGCCGGAGTATGTCAGCACCGACTTTCGGATGGCATTTAACCTGTTCATATTCTTCAGTGTTCAGGGGGCCATTTTTAAGCAGGATTTGTTCGCTTAAGGCGATTTTTCCTAAATCATGCAGCATGGCTGCTTGCTGGATGCGTTCTATTTCTTGTTTTGGCAGATTAAGCTCTCGGGCGATAGCACAGGCGTAGCTAACCGTGCGCTCTACATGCTCACCGGTGTAATGGTCTTTTAATTCAATGGTGCGAGCAAATGCAAATACTGCCTCAACCAGGCCCTGATTTTCCCGCTTGGTTAGCTTCTGTATTTTTTGCTTTAAAAACTTGGTTTCCGGATTTTCTTTATTTTTTTCTTTACGGGAAATTTTTTCTTGGCAGATATCTAAAGAGGAATAAATACTATTGCCGCCATTTTCCTTGGCGTTGCGCACCAGGCGTTCAGTTATATCGATCAGGTCAGTGCCTTTGATAACCGCGTCTTCGGGGTATGAAGCGATAGCGGCGCTTATCTGCAGTTTCATTTTGTTTTTTTTGTCTCCGAAACTGCATAGATTTATAGTTTCCAACACTCGTTGCGCAAGCAAAAATGCGCTAGCTCTATTGATACCCGGAGAAATGATAACGAACTCTTCGCCGCCAAAGCGCACAATAATATCGTATTTACGGACGGTTTTACGTAATTGACGGGCGAACTGTTTTAGTACTAAATCACCGAACGCGTAGCCGTACATATCATTAACGGACTTGAAGTAATCAATATCAATCATTGCTACTGAAATAGCGTGATAAAATCTTTTGGCGCGATAAAACTCCGCATCAATTATTGCTTCCAGATATTTATGGTTATAGAGGCCGGTTTCCATATCCCGTAAGGACATCTGCCGCAATCTTTTATTTGATTTTTTAAGTTCTTTATTAAGCATTTCGCGTTCTTTCTCTATCTGCTTATGTTTTAGAGCGTTAGCAAAAACATTAGCTATGATTTTGAGAAGCGCTATGTTATTTTCAGACCATTTTGTCTCTTTTAGTGAATGGAACCCCAAAAAACCTATAACCGAATTCTCGCTTATCATTGGAACACAGATAAGGTTCTTAAGCTTTAAAGACTCAAAAAGATTACGCTCGCCTGCTGCGTGATCGGGAATGCCATTTATGTCTTCAATGTTGATAATTTCGAAATTAAGAATTTTCTCCGCGAACCAGGGGTAACTTTTCGCCGATACAGACTGAAAATACTTGCTGCATGATTCTATCCCCGGTGCACACCACTCATAGGCATTATCTGCTGTAGTATTATTGGCATAAGTCAAAAAGATATAGACCCTATCAACTCCGGTAAATTCACCTATATCTTTAAGGGCTATCTTGATTTGCGTATCGACATTATCGGATGCAATGCTGATAAAGTTAGTGGAAATTCTAGTTATAAGGTTCTCAAAAAGGATATGATGTTTTAAATCCTCTTCCATGCGTTTGCGCGCAGTAATATCCCTGACTATGGTAACAACACGTATGACTTTTTTATTCTCAAAAATGGGTATCTTTCTGGTTTCGGTAATGAAGGTTTTATTACCCACGGGAGTTTCTTCTTCGGTAACTAAAATTTGTCCGGTATCAAATACAGTTTTATATTCCTGGCGCACAATATCAGGCAAGAACGGAAATAGCTCAAAAACAGTCTGGTTACTGATGCCTTCCAGATTAAGGCCCAGCGTTTCCTTCACCCATTTTTCAAATGCTTTGTTAAAAAGAATAAAGCGCAGGCTTGAATCGACTACGTGGATTGGGTCGCCCATTGAATCAAGAGTAAGGCGATATTGCGCTTCAGATTTACTTAATTCCGCGTTGACGTGGTTAGTTTT
>JAQTOI010000116.1 GCA_028713415.1 Candidatus Omnitrophota bacterium | reverse complement strand
GCCTGCTGCAAGTATTAATATCCTCATATCAGAGCATCGCTAACCGTTCAAAATCGTCTTTTAAGATTTTATGCAGTTCTTCCTGCAAATATTTTTCCACTTCTTTGGCAGTAGAAAATTTTATAGACGCCTCTGCTATTGCTTTTACGTCTTCATACTTGAGGTTTTTTATCAACTCGCGTATCTTTGATACCCTTGGCGGCGGCATACTAAACTCATCTAAACCAAATCCGAGTAATAAAAATGCAAATATGGCCTCTCCGCTCATTTCCCCGCACATTCCTACCCAAATATGATGTTGATGCGCGCATTCGATTACATTTTTTATCAGGCGCAATACCGCCGGATGTGCCGGCTCGTATAGATAAGCTACCTTTTCATTTGCTCTGTCGACTGCCAGAGAATATTGGATTAAATCGTTAGTCCCGATGCTGAAGAAATCGCTTTCCTGGGCCAGAGTGTCGGCAGTTAACGCCGCGGAAGGAACTTCTATCATCGTGCCTATAGCAATCGCCTCATCAAATTTCTGCCCCTCTTTTTTTAATTCCTTTTTGCAATCCTCTATAATTTTTTTTGCTTCACGCAACTCCTCTATCCCCGAGATCATAGGGAACATCACTTTCACGTTTCCTTCTCCAGAAGCGCGTAATATTGCCCTGAGCTGCGTTTTAAACACATCTGGGCGCGCCAGGCAATACCTTATTGCACGCCAACCCAAAAATGGGCTCATTTCTTTTGGCACCTGCGGCTGCGAAAGAAATTTATCCCCCCCGATGTCGATAGTCCTGATAATCACTGAATAAGGCTTTATTTTTTTTGCAACATTCACGTATGCCTTATACTGTTCCTCCTCGTTTGGTAAATCACGCCTCCCTAAAAAAATATATTCCGTGCGGTAAAGCCCTATGCCTTCTGCGCCGAATTCATGCACAAGAGGCAGCTCTTCAGGAAGCTCAATGTTCGCTGATATGGTTACTTCTTTGTTGTCAAGAGTAGCCGTCTTTAAAACTTTGGGGACATGTACAATTTTGGCTTCTTTGCTGTAGCGCGCGGCTTTACCCTGATACTCTTTTAAAATTTTCTCTATGTGCCCGGTGAACACCACTCCTTCGGAGCCATCGATAATAATTTTATCTTGCGTTTTTATGTGCTTGGTAGCGACCTCTAAACCCACGATTGCAGGAATCCCTAAACTGCGGGCTATAATCGCGGTATGCGAAGTCCTGCCTCCGACATCAGTCACTATCCCCAGTATTTTATCCTTAGGTAAGCTCGCGGTTTGTGAGGGCGAAAGATCATGCGAGACTATAATAAACTTCTCTTTTAAATCCTGAAGGCTTACTGCTTCCTGTTTATAGAGCTTGCGCAAAACCCTGCGCGAAATGTCCTCGATATCCACAACCCTTTCGCGTAGGTATTCATCATCCAACTTGAGGAGGGTATCAGTATATTTTTTTATGCTTTGTGAAAATGCATACTCAACATTAATTTTTTTGTTTTTAATCTGTTGAATAATATCCTCAATCAAAACCCTGTCTTCGAGAACCAGGAGGTGGGCTTCGAAAATCTTTCCGTGCGCAAAACCGAGTTCTTCAGAAATTCTTTTTTGTAAAGCATTAAGTTCTCGGCGCGTTTCAATTAATGCTTCTTCGAGGCGGTAAATTTCCGTAGAAATTTCCTCATGAGAAATTTTCCGTTTTGTGGTAGTAAATTCCTCCTTACCAATACAATAGGCCTTGCCTATTGCGATGCCACCGGAAGCAGCGATGCCTTTTAATTTAATCATCGGAATCCTGCAGAAATTTTTTAAGCTCAGTGAATGCTTCTTGTGCGTCATTGCCTTCAGCTATCAGCCGGACTCTACAGCCCGTATTAACCCCTAAGCTTAATATCGCAATGATGGATTTACCGTCCACTGCTTCATTGTCTTTCGCAAGCTCAACTCGCGAATCAAATTTATTAGCAATTTGCACAAATATAGCTGCGGGGCGCGCGTGCAAACCATGGCTATTTGAAATAATAATTTCTTCTTCTATCTTAATCATTGGTTTTTAAAGAAATTGTAAATATTCATTATTTCTTTGGCTGTCTTTACCGAATCATGGTGAAGATAATTAGTTTTACTTACTACATCAGCCTCAAAAACGCGTACGCCCATATTATGCAGGCGTTCACGGTCAAATATAACGGAGAAGGATTTATCCTGAGCGTATTTACGCAGCAATTTATATTCAAGCCTGCCTGAATTTACTATACAGCAGTTAACTACATCTGAAGCGCTGTGGTTGATAAGCATTTCGAGATGGTCTGCAGCTGTAAAACCATCTGTTTCTCCACGTTGAGTCATAACGTTGCATATGTACAATTTCATAATATCGCGCTTGGCGATTTCTTCGCTGATTTGTTTAATTAAAAGATTGGGAATGATACTTGTAAATAAACTGCCCGGGCCCAAAAGAATTAAATCAGCTTCCCGTATTGCCTCCAGGGCTTCCGGATTAGGATGCGCCTCTGACGGCAAGAGAGACACTTTCCGTATGGGTTTTACTTCATCGGAAATTTTATTTTCTCCTTCAGTAAAACTGCCGTCATTATATTCGGCTCTTAGGCGTATGCGGTCCAGGCTGGAAGGAATTACTTTTCCTCGAATTGCCAAAACCCTGCTCGATTCTTTAACCGCATCCTTAAAGCTGCCGGTTACTTGAGTCATCGCGGTAATAAACAGGTTGCCGAAACTATGCCCTTTTATGCCCTCTCCTTCAGTAAAACGATACTGAAAAAGGTCTCTCATAAGCTGGTGTGCCTCCGCCAAAGATACCAGACAGTTGCGTATATCACCGGGTGGCAGAATACCAAATTCCTCGCGCAGGCGTCCAGAAGAACCGCCTTCATCGGCAACCGCAACAATGGCGGAAATATTGGAAGTATATTCTTTCAACCCCTCTAAGATAGTAGAGAGCCCTGTACCTCCGCCGATAGAAACTATCTTAGGGCCCCGAGCGAGAAAACGTTTCTCGTAAATTATATCGATAAAATCTTTATCTTCGTGGGGATAAATGGCGTCAAAGAAGCTTTTGATAAGATAAAGTGTGCCTGAAATAAGGGTGACGAAGCCTACTGCGAATATTACTACGTATACTATGCGGAGCAGAAAACGGGTCTCGGATAGGTGAGGAGAAGCTACCAATATCAGGATCAGCCCGGTTAAAAGAAGCCCAATCCATCGCTTTATCCGTAGGCCCGGATAAAACCAGCGTATAACCTTGAAAAAGCTTTTCATCGCGCAATCTGCTGCTGTTTATTTAGCAGGTTTAAAACTTCCTCTTCAGTTTTAGCGTTTTTAAGCTGCTGCACAAAATATTTATCGCGCAGCATTCGTGCCAAAAATGCAAGCGTTTTTAAATGCATACCTGCCTCTTTCTGGTTTGATAAAAGAAGCGCGATAATGTTTACTACTTCCTGGTCAAGCGAATCGAAGTTAAGGCCTTCACTTGAGATAGCGAAACATACCAAAACATCTTTTACACAGTCGACTCTAGCGTGTGGTAGCGCGATGTAACCGCCTATTGCGGTTGACCCCATTTCTTCTCGTTGTAATAACACTTTTAATATAGGATTTTTATCGGCTTTATTTATTTTCTTTTTTTGAATAAGGTGGTCCAATATGGCTGAAAGGATATTTTTCTTGCTTTTTTGCTTTAATCCTAAAATAACGCAATCCTTATCCAGATAATCGATTATATTTTTTTCCATTTATCTATCCTTTAACGCTAATTTTCGCGAATCAAAAACGCTAATGTCCGCGAATATGTCTGCAGGCATTAGCTTATTTTAATTAGCGGTAATTCGCGTCCTCCCGAATTTGTGGTAATTCGCGTTTATATAAGCGGGCGATGGGTAACAACGGTCAGCGTAAGCTGACTTTCCCAAAATGTTGTTCCCCAACCTGCTTGTTGCTTAGAAATAGACAAGAGTTTGCTTAAAGCCTCAATACTCTTGAAAATCTAATAAGCGGGCGATGGGTAACAACGGTCAGCGTAAGCTGACTTTCCCAAAATGTTGTTCCCCAACCTGCTTGTTGCTTAGAAATAGACAAGAGTTTGCTTAAAGCCGCGATACTCTTGAAAATCTAATAAGCGGGCGATGGGAATTGAACCCACAACCTTCACGTTGGCAACGTGACGCTCTAGCCGGTTGAGCTACACCCGCGTCGTTATTCCGCTCGAGTACTCGCTTCATTCCTCCTCAAGAGGGGCGCTGCCCCTTATGACACTCGCCTGCAAGATACATCATGGATGCAAACCACGGCTCACTGTCACCCCGAAGAGAAACCAGAGAAGAGAAAATAAAAAAGAACAATTCGCTGGTTCGCTTACTCACCCGCGTCGTTATTCCGCTCGAGTACTCGCTTTTCTCTATTTTTTCTTTATTCTCTACTTACGACTTCTACTTTTAATCTGTATTTCCATGCGGACGGGGAGAGTTGAACTCCCATCTCTTACGAGACATGGTCCTAAGCCATGCGCGTCTGCCAATTCCGCCACGTCCGCAGAACTCATGAGCTTATTTGCTTTCTTATATACATGAGCCGCCCGAGGATCGAACTCGTCGCTACGCTCCTCATAAAGGGAAACCTACGGTTTCCCTCTCTGACGGGCTCATCCACTTAGTGGATTCGCACCTGTCACTTCCTTCCCTTACGAGGAAGAATTAACGCTTTGAGGGAAAATTCTTTTCCCTCAAACCCCCTTTGCGAGTTCGATCCTTGCCTTATACGACTACAAAAGAACTTTTGCTTCTGTTTTTACGCTCACAAACTTATGAACTCATGAGCTTATTTGCTTTCTTATATACATGAGCCGCCCGAGGATCGAACTCGGGACACCCGCCTTAAAAGGGCGGTGCTCTACCAGCTGAGCTAGCGGCCCGATGAAAAAGCTATTATTCAGGGTTATTCCTTATTTTTCATCGGTGCTGAGGAAAATCTTTCCGAAGCACCTAAACAAAATATAAACTGCCACTAATACAATAGGCACCTGAGTGCCTCCCATTAGGTCCTTCGCTTACGCTCAGGATTAATTCGGCTGCCATCTCGCGCTGCGCCTGTGGCTTGCGCTCGATGAAGCCTCATTAAAATTCCTTCAGTTCTTTTTCTTTATCTACGAGAAGTTTATCTATATCGGCAATATATTTATCGGTCAGTTTTTGAAGCTCGCCTTCAGCGGCAAAACGTTCATCTTCGGAAATTTTCTTTTCTTTCTCAAGCACCTTTATTCTATCCTTGCCGTTAGCGCGGATTGTGCGCACTGAAACCTTGCCTTCTTCAGAGACTTTTTTAACTATTTTTGCCAAATCTTCCCTACGCTCCTGCGAAAGCGGCGGCACGATAAGCCGTATCACTTTGCCGTCATTAACCGGAGTAATTCCTAATTCTGACTGCAGAATCGAGCGTTCAATCTCTTTCACCGATGTCGGATCCCAAGGGCTTATAACGAGCATGCGTGCTTCCGGTACGCTAATGGTGGCGATTTCTCTAAGCAGCGTAGGGGTCCCATAGTAGTTTACCCGTATACCTTCGACCATTTTAGGGTTAGCGCGGCCGGAACGTAATT
>JAQTOI010000115.1 GCA_028713415.1 Candidatus Omnitrophota bacterium | reverse complement strand
AATAAAGAGCTTAATATTGAGGGGCCATCCAGCCGCTCTCCAATGAAAAAAACTCTATCATGTATGCCTATATTTTTTGCGTAATTTTCGCAATATTCTCTGAAGGTAAACCCCGGCTCAATGTTTGTGCCAATTAATATAAAACGGACATTTTGAAACTGTTCAGACACGATTTTGGCTGCATCTAAAAAGAACTCTTGCCCTTTCCCGCGCGGCCTGTAAAAATACGCGAACATTCCGATCAACTTAGTTTTAAAATCAATGCCAAGTTCCCTGTGAAGATAAAATTTATCTTCAGGTATTTTATCCATTCTCGCAATATCAATACCATTAGGGATTATCGTGATTTTATTTGTTGGTATATAATACCTTTTAGCGAGGAATTTTTTTGCGTCATCAGAAACGCATACGGTGGCGTCATCGAGCCAGTTGATCCAGCGCTCAAAAAGGCCATCCCTGCCGCGTATTATTGAAACCACTAAAATTTTCACAGAAAAAATTGATGCCAGCCTTCCAAAAAATCTTCCATTGGGTAAGTTAAGAAGAAGGACGTCAAATGATTCTTTCCTTAAAAATTTAACAAATTGAAAGAATAATTTAAAGTATTCCCATGATAATTTCCTGCGCACTGCTTTGGAAGTAAAAATTTTATTTAAAAAGACCGGAATGCCTTCAACCCTTAATTTTTGCAGCTCACCGTGTTCGCTCGGGCCCATAAAAGAAACATTATGCCCTCTCCTTTTTAAGGAAACAGCCAGATGTGATAAAGAAGTCGGATTCGGCTGGGCTTTTACAATCAGAATCTTCATTGGTTTACAAACGACTTATAAAAATCCTCCAACTTACATAACTGCTTGCTGGTATCTTCCTTCTCTACTATAATTTTAGAATTGATTTCGGAAAAACTTTTTTTCAAGCTTTTGTTTCTTAAGCAATAAACAATCTTTTCTGCGATATCCTGTTCATCTTCAGCGTTAACAAAAAAAGCATTTTTCCCGTCTTTGAGATATTCGCGATATACTTCTAGTTTCCCCACAATAGGGATGACTCCGCAAACCATAGCTTCTTGTATACTATTTGCGAACTGGTCTGTTTTGGGGATAGAAACCATTGCTTCTGACATATTCAGATACACTGCCATTTCGCTGCGCTGGAGTAATCTCTTGATAATACGAATGCTGTTAAAAATCTTTAAATTACGGGCCCTGTCTTCAATCTCAATTTCATATTTTAAGTCAGCCTCATCCGGTTTTTCCCCCCTTATGAACACAAATATTGCTCCAGGTTCTTTTTCAAGAATATACGGTATAGATTCCATTATCTTTTCTATCCGGTAATGCGGCAGCAGCCTCCTGTTGCTCAATACAACCGGGCATTGGTCCGGAATATCAAGTTCTTTTCTTAATTCCAGGGCTTGCTGTTGATATCCTTTATGAAAAATATTTAAATCTATGCCCCAGGACATTTTAATAATTTTTTCCGGCTCTATTTTATAACAATCAATTAATTTTCTTTTACTTGTTTCACAATAGGTGATGATTTTGTCCGCCTTACTCAAATTATGCAATAAAATGCGCTTGGCTAAACCGGATTGCTGTGGAAAAATGTTGATGTCGGGCCCGAATATTGTCATAAGCAAAGGGTGAAAACCGCAAAAGGCGGCAAAAGTCCCGTAATGCAACGCCAGAAAAGCATGGAGAATATCCGGCTTTTCTCTTTTAACTGTCCGGCGTATTGCAAAAAAAAGATGGAATTTGGCGATAAAACGCATAATTTCATCAAGCCAAGAGGGTTTAGCAAAAATCGGAGGCGAGGGCTTGAGCAAAAACCTCCATTCTTTCATAAAGCGCATATTTATGCCTTTTATTTGAGCGCTCTTACGGTCACTGACAACGATTATCTCGTGCCCTTTACTTGTGAAATATTTAACCGCGTCCTCTATGTCCCAGGAATCTGCCCCTGCAATGTAACAAATCTTCATTTAGTTATTAACTTTTTATTTATTATAAGAACTGTATAGTTTGCCGCTAGCGGCTTGCGCCCTATTTATAGAATCTAATTTTCCTTTAAACGCAAAAAAAGACAACCCGATAAAAACTCCTGCCCCCATTATTAAAGAATCAAACATGATAAAAAATACAGCCCCCAGCGCAAAAAGGGTGCCTTTTTCAGCGTTTAAAAACAATAGGTAGTCCCTGTTTAAAAGAAAAATAAAAATGAAAATAGATAAACTGATTATTTTTGCAGGCATAAAAAATAAAAATAAAATAAAAAGGTAGGAAAAACAAATAGTCAAAAATTGCCTAAGGCTTGAGTGTGAGAACCCGCGCTTTGAGATAAAAGTTGTATACCCCTTATATTTCAAAAACGATTTTGCCCACCAAAAAGGCACCCAGAAATCATTCCTGATTAAACTTGCCAAATTATAGTGCTTGAGATGCGTAACCTCTAATTCATGATTGAGGATTATTTTTTTATTCAGCTTATTATAACGCTGGCCTAATTCTGTATCATCGGTAATCCTGAATGTCTCATCAAAAGGCAAAAAATGCTCTTTCTTTATGGCTATGATGGAACCATAAAGAAAATCTATAGATTCCGGACATTTATTGAAAATATAATGCATATATAAATTTTTGTATTGGCTGGAAAAGTTATTGATAGGGCATTCTTTAGAGAGCATGCCGGTGAGGGCGGCGAGATCTTTATTATCCTGAAAACTTTTGTCGATAATGCTTAAAGTGTCATTTTTTATTAGAACATCGGAATCTATAAATACGAGGATTTCCCCGGCTGATACAGCCACGCCTGTATTCCTGGAATGCGCCGGGCCTTGATTTTGGGGCGAAGGAATTATCCGGCATGAATAATTTTTTGCTATTGCAAGCGACTGATCAGTACTCCCGTCATCTACCGCGATTACTTCAAAATCGCAAGTGCTAGAAGAAAAAACAGCTTCCAGGCAGGCTCTAAGGGTATTTTGCGCATTATAAGCAGGGATTATTATCGAAAATCTCATTGTAGCGGTTCCACCGTTGTTTTATTCTTAAATTTAGTGCCTGAGCAGAAAATTCCCAAGCCGCAATCCCTCTTCAAGGCACGTATCCATATTTATATATCGAAAAGAACCGGTCCTGCCTAAGAGAAATAAATTTTGATAAGAAGAAAGGAAATCCTTAACTATCCCTAAATTCTTTGAATAATTAATATCGTAAATTGGGTAAGCATAGTCCGCCCTTACAACATAATGGTCTTCGATGGAAAACTTTTCAATCAAAGGCAGGTCTCTTATAACCTGATGCGCTATTTCTTTGTCGTTATTCCTCCATATTTTATCGCCCTTATCGCAGAATATCTCAACACAGATTCCGGTTTTATCCTGCGGGGCCATGCAGCTTGACCAGTTCTTTGGTTCATGAAGCCGGCCGGATAAATTAGTGCCGTGAAGATATATCCAATGATTTTTGCTGTGATGCTCCTTGTTTAAAACTAAAAAAACGCAAATTACACTGCGGTATTTTAAACTACGGGCTGCTACTTTTACATCTTCCGGAGCGTTTAGAAAGCCGATTAGCTGCGTAATGGGCATTGTAGAAATAACATTTTCACAAGCCATTTCTTCTGCTTCATTACTGATAATCCTTTCTATTCTATTTTTAGAATAAACCATTCCTGTAACTTGTTTGTTCAACTCTATATCCAGTCCGGAAGATAAAACTTCGGGGATTCTGGATATGCCTTTTTCCGGATACACGATTTTATCCGCGAATGATTTGATATGCTTGTCTTTTATGAAAGCATGTTTAATCGCTCGCATTAATGACACCCTCTGCAGGCGCGCGTTAGCTAATTCTTTAGAGATGTTACTGCAATTAATGCCCCAGACTTTAAACGTATAATCCCTGAAAAATGTCTTATAAAGATAATCTCCAAAAAGATTTTTTGTTTTTTCTTCAAAAGAATGTTCCGTGAGGGGCTTAATCTTCCTGTGTATGTAAGTAAAAAGCGATAAAAATGTTTCTACCGGATTTAGTTGAAAAACTACGGAAACGCGGAGGGGGTAATCAATAAACTTGCCTTTACGATAGATTTTGCTTTTTCTCGGGGTTTCGACAATTTCTTCCCGCAAAAGATTCCTGAAAAAGATATCAAGGGAGCGATCGTTGGTAAAAAATCTATGCCCGCCTATATCGAATTTGAAATCATTAAACTGCAGCGTCCGGGCCAGGCCGCCGATAACGTTTTCTTTCTCTAAGACTGTGCAGTCCCTCAATACTGAGCCACAGGAAAGACCAGATATGCCTGCGCCGATAATAATACTCCTAGATTTTTGCATTGGGGTTTATGGCCTATGTGATTTAATAGGGGCCGTTATTTATTTTATAGCCAATTATATACGTAATATCTTGGTGTATCAAGGATATTCTAATGGCAGAACGGCACGAAAATAATGAAGTTATTCTTGTCTGGCAGCATGCAGGAAGGTATAAAATCCTATTGTACTATTGTCCAGAAATTGCGGATTCCCAAAAAGCACTTTAATGCCTCTTTGTTCAAAAATTTATTGCGCTTGGATCTAATAAATGAATCTCCGCGGGCTACCGTGGGGCTACCCACCAGGGTATCCTGTGGGGGCGTCTTCTCCTCCGGGATGTTCTTGGGAGGACTAAAGCCGGGATATTTAGTACGTCGATTAAAACTGTGCAGCAATTACCGTTGAAAATAGGTTATTGTTCATCTCATCGACATCATTTCCTGATTCTAAGTTCCAATCATAAGCGACTTTTAAAATCGTGTTGTTGGTCAGCCGATATCCCGCGCCTAAAGAATATCTTTTATACCTGTTGCAATTAATATTATTTAAAGAAGCGATTGCTTCATCATCCAGCTCAATGAAACTTGCCCGGCTGGCCAAGTAAAATTTCTTGTTAAAATTATAAGTTCCTTCGATAAACCCATATTTCCCGCTTCGCTTTTCACCGCCCAATGCCGGTGTGGTGGTAACCTCTTCATCAAATCCGCCGTAAGCAAGCCTCATAATTGCCTTGGAATCGGAAAAAGCAGTCGGATAAAGAGTTTTTCCTTTCTGATAGTCATAGCGCATATCCACTTCCCAGACCTGCCTGGACCACTTTGGCGCATTGGCTGGACGCGCGGTTAGGCCGGCAATGGACATTTCTGCGCTGGACATCTTCATTGTGCCGGAATTGTGGTAACTTGCGCTGATATACAAAGGCTCAAAGATATTATAATAAAGCTTGCCGGTAAATGCCTTGGCAGCCGAATTATCCGAGCCGGTGCCGGAGTTGCCATTGGTAATAGAAAATACATACCCCAGCGGCTTAGATTTGCCTATTTTTCCCAACAGCTGTAATCCTTCATCTTTACCATCGACGTTGGCTACGGAATTAGAAACAAGCACCCCCTCTACCGGATTATTCGCCAACCACTCTTCGCCAAAATCCATTCTTAATCTTCCGATACGGAAATTTAAAGGCGCCGGAAGATTAAACAATTTTGATAAATTCATATCCAGATAAGAATAATCAACGCTGTTAAATGCGCCGTTATTTAAGTTAAAACGCAGGGTAATTTTATTGATTTCATCGGGCTCAAAAGAGAATATCAGCTTGGTCTCCGGCACTTCAAAGGAACCGGAAGAATAGGACCCGGCACTACCAGACTCATAGTACCCTGCTGCCCAGCGC
>JAQTOI010000114.1 GCA_028713415.1 Candidatus Omnitrophota bacterium | reverse complement strand
GTCAAAGGCGCCTATGATATTATTTATGCAAGGCTTTATGGAAAATTTGTCAATGTAGCGTGGAAGATTTTAAGAAATACGGCTGACGCTGAAAATGCTGCGCAGGAAGCCTTAATAGCGGGCTATATTAAAAGAGGTAAATTTTTATTTTTATCCAAAACAGAAACCTGGCTTACTAGAATTTTGATTAACAAGGCAAAAGATATCATAAGGAAGAACGGCGGCAAGAAACCCGCAGAAGAAAAAATAGGAGAAGCCATAGATGACACGGAAGAAATTGAAAGAGGAGAAATTTTAGACCCGGGTATAGATAATAGGACGGCCGGAAACGATTCCCAAGCGGATAAAAAAACCAGGATGATGCTTATGTTTTTAGAAGAATGTATTAAAAAGTTACCGGAAGAAGAAAAGATCAACTTAGAGCTCAGAGAGCTCAATAATATAGCCTTTAAAGAAATCGCTAAAATTACCAAGGAGAAATTCGGCTACAGCTCCCTAGGGACTATAGTGAATAGGATTGCCTCAGCTAAGAAAAGGGTAAAAAATTGCATTGAAAAGAAACTTTCTTCTTTCAAAAATATTTTTGAAAAATAAGCACCAAATAGCCGTCTAATCAGTAGAAAGGCGAAATATGAATAATAAAGAATTCAATAAGCTATTTGATTTTTGGAAGAAGAAAAAGCTGCGGGGAATCGAAGAAATTAAACCGCCAAAGTCAAAGGACTGCCTATGTTTTGCTGAACTAGAGACGTATGTAAAAGGTAACGCAGATAAACTTACCATTGCCAAAAAACAACATCTCCAGTCCTGTTCTTATTGCCAAAAAATGATTGCTACGTTTGAGAAAGCCGTAAGGGAGGAAGAACGAGTTACTATATATGAGCGGCTTATAGAGACCTCGAGGAATTTTGCAGACACCATAGCCTTACCTTTCAAGGCCCTGCCCCGGATTACACCTGCGTTAGCGTCTGCCCTGGCCGTAATTCTTATTTTTATAATATTTTCGAATCAGCCTTTGGAATTAAAAAATTATTCCTTTGAATTCGCTCAGCCAATCATAAAAACACGCGGATTAACTAGCACCCCCGCAATAGTTACTGCGGACAGCAAATTCAGAATTAACAAAATTGTTACCGCGACTGACTGTTATGTTTATTTATTTAGTATTAAAAAAAATAAAATAGACTTCCTTGCTTGGGAGAAAATTGCAGGAAAAATTGAAAACGCCCTTCCTAAAAAAGGATGGCTTCAGGACGCAGGAAGACTAGTTCTCCTCCTTAGCAAAAATCCTCTTAAAGATATCTCTTCTGCCGGGGAAATTATCATAAAAAATTACAATAAAGGCGAAAAGCTAACTTTAGGGGCGTTAAGAAAAGAGTTAGAAAGAAAAGATATAAGTTTCTATAGCATAAAGTCGCCTTAGCTTAAATCCGCTCATCGTTTTTTGACCCATGTTCACATTATGAAAATTAACCTATTGATTATTTTAATTACCCTTTACGCGTTCCCTTGTTATGGGCAAGATATAAAACTGCCCTGCGCTATAAAACATGAGGGTAAATTATACCTAAGGGATCCTCATTTAGGGGAGCATGAACAAATTGTGAAACACGATGTTGACGGCGATGGCCAGGAAGAATTCATAGCCAGGGTCAAAGGGGAACCCCAGGATGCCCCGGCAAGGGCTTTTACAGTGATATACAAACTGACTAGTAATAAATTAGTCCCCGTCAAGACGATTATCGGCGGAGACTCTCCGTCAGAAATTAATTTTTTTGACATTGATGGCGATAAAATAGATGAAATCATAGCCTATGACCACAGCGGCAACCACTACGCTACTATTATGGTCTATAGTTTTAAAAATAACGGGTATAAATGCCTTTTTAAAAATGGCACTGCCTGTTATGTATGCGAGCTTAAAACAGATGCCAGCCCTATAAGGATAATCATCGGCAGAGAAAACTGGGAGGATAAAGAATTCTGCTATGCAAATTCTAGTGAAAAATCGCTATTAGAGGTATGGATATGGGACGGCAAGCAGTTCGTTTATTCCGCACAATCAAGCACTACTCCGGCCATTTCTGAAGAAGAGGCGTTAGAGATAAATTGGCAGAACCATAAAAAAACAATAGCGAAAATAGAAAAAGGGTCAAAAGAAACAGGAGTCTATTTTCAAGAAGATGCAGGAAAATTCCTGTTAGGGTCGTTTAATTTAGGGGCGATGCTGGAAGATTTCAGGAAAAAGCAATAATCGAGCTTAAGATAAAAGGCGTATATTCATGCGGAAAAAAATCATCATCTCTATATTTCTTATTATTCTTCCATCCGCTCTTATTTTCGGGCAGACTGAAGAAGAGGCATATAGATTATTCTTAGATGGCAAGGTGAAAACCGAAGAGAACAATTACGAAGCCGCTATCTCTTGCTTTGAAAAAGCGATAGAAATAGATACAAAACTTGATAATCCCGAAAGGATAGCCCTTAGTTTAATTAATATCGCCAGTAATTACGACAGCCTGCGCCAATTTCAGAAAGAAGCTTTTTATTGGGAAGAAGCCCTTAAGAGGCTCCGGAAGCTTGACGCCCCGCAAGATGTAGCTTTAGCCCTTAAAAAGAGCGCTTTGCTTTATTATAATCTTGGCCAATACGAAAAAACCTGGGGCTATCTCACAGAGGCGCTTGAGATTTATGTAAAACTTAATATTCCTAGAGGCGCAGCTGATGTCCTAACCTACTTTGGGATAGCTTATTCTAATATGGGATTATATAATAAATCCCTGGTTTGCCTGGAACAAGCGATAGAGATATACAACGGATCTTACGTTTATCCTTCAGCGCTTGTTGAGGCATTTACAATGTTGGGCACAACGTATGGTTCTCTTGCCCAATACGAAAAAGCAATTGTTTGTTTTGAAAAGGCATTAGAAATAGATAAGCAGCTAGGCGGTAATTTTAAGGATATCATTTTGAATAACATGGGGGTACTTTATGCTGATTTTGGCCAATATGATAAAGCCCTTTCCTGTTATAAAGAGGCCTTTAAGAACGATACGGCAAACGCAATTTATCTAAATAATATCGGAAAAATTTACCTGGCGCTGCGCCAATACAATGAAGCCCTATCTTATTTTGAAGAGGCGTTAGAAACAGCAAATAAATCTGAAAATCCTTCTGGTAAGTTTCCAATTCTAGGCAATATGGGCGAACTTTATCTTTCTCAAAAAAAATACAAAGAAGCGGAAAAAAAGTTTCTGTTGGCTGACAACGACTCAGGGCTAACGGATGTTTACCTCGCCACAAAAAGATTCAACGAAGCGGACCGCTTGCTTAAAAAAATGGGGCCGGGGTGGGAAAAAAATGATTTTGACCGCGTTACATCATACACTCAACATGGCCTTCTCCTCCAAGGAAAAGGCCAGCTTAAAGAAGCATCGATTAAATTACTTAGCGCGGTTTCCTTGACTGAAGAAATACGGGGCAGAATAAAAGAAAAAGAAGGATTTTTTATCAGTGCAGGAATCATTGGCGGCTATACCCGGCCATACCGCAGCCTCATTTCTGTCCTTGCCGAAAGAGCCTTAAAAGGAGAAACTCAAGACGCTGATTTTATTTTTTATGGCAGGGATATCGCCTCTTCCGCCTTCTATTTTTCCGAGTCAACCAAAGCCAGAACCCTGCTTGAGGCCATGGCAGAATCTGCTAAAAAATACATTACTCAAGAATTACCGCCAGAATTACGCAGGAAAGAACAAGATATCATAAACCAGCTTTCTGCTATAGAGAAAAACTGGGACAGCGTCTATAAAAATAGCGCAGAAGCGTTTAAGGCGCTAACCGAAAGAAAACAAGACCTGAAACAACAACTCGATTCTTTTGTCTCCCGCATTCGTAAGGACTATCCTAAATATGCTTCGCTCAATTACCCCCGGCCCATACCGCCAGAGCAGCTCCCCTTAAAAGACAATGAAGTGCTTTTAGAATACGCTCTCTGCGATGATGCCGCCTATATATTCAAGGTAAAAAAGGGCGGGGTAAAAGAGATAATCAAAATCCCAAAAGGCAAAGAGGAAATAGAAAATATGGTTATTGAGTTCTGCCTGCCTTTTGAGCCGGATCTCGAGACTCAAGATATACCCTATCAAGACTTCTCCTCTAGCCGGGGGAAAATTCTCTATGACCTGCTTTTATCCGAAGCCCTGAAAGATTTGCCTTCCGGCACCAAGATCATTATTGTTCCCGACGGAATATTGGGCCGCCTCCCCTTTGACGCCCTCACAATAAAAGCTGGCGATACATTAGAACAAACTCTTTTTGTTACAGACAAATGGAATATTACCTACTATCAATCCGCTACAGTTTTAGCCCTCAACCGCATGCTTCGGCCATCCCAGGCGCCCAAACCCATCTTTGCTTTAGGTAATCCTATTTACAATGAAGACGACCCCCGTTACCTCGCCTACAAAGAAAAAAGACCCCAGCCTATCCTTTTAGCTAAAGATACCGATAAGGCCGGTTTCCGCGCCCTGGCTACCCGGGCAGACTGGGGGAAGACCAGCGAAGAGGACGAAGAGGAAGATGAAATATATTTTAGCCCTCTTCCTGAAACAGAAACGGAAATAAAATCTATCGCTCGGATTTTTAAAGTGCAAACCCGGCCTCCGGATATCCTCCTGGGTGTTTTTGCCAACGAGACTAACCTGCACAAGACAAAACTGAACCAATACCGCCTGCTGCACTTTGCCACCCACGCAGATTTGCCCGGCAATGTCCAAGGCATAAACGAGCCCTTCCTGCTTCTCGGCCAGGTAGAAAATAACCCACAGGACGACGGATTGCTTACCTTGAGCGAAGTCTTAAATATCCCTCTTGACGCGGATATGGTTGTACTTTCTGCCTGTATTACGGCAAGGGGCAAAACGATGGAGGGGGAAGGCCTGCTTAATTTTACCAGGGCATTTCAATATGCCGGCGCAAGGACAGTCCTGGCCAGCCTATGGGAAGTTGCTTCGGAACCTACCGTAGAATATATGGAGCTGCTCTATCGCCACTTAAAAGAAGGCAAATCTAAATCCGAGGCGTTCTTTCTAGCCAGGAAAGAGATGAAGCAAAAATATCCCAATCCATTTTTCTGGGCTGTGTTTGTATTACATGGGGAAGGATGCTGATGGCTGCGCGGGGCTGTGTATTTTAGAACTACCTCTCCCCTCATGCATTCCCTATTATAGTATAAAAATCTCAAATATCCAGAAATTAGGCGTAATAAGAGATAGATTTTATGTCACTTTTGTCACCATTCTAAAGAGCTATATCTCTCTAACTTATTGATAAGCAGAGCGTTAAACCATGTCACCTCTCCTAGAGGTGACATCTCAATAAATATATTTTATTTTCCATGATATAATCAATATTTAAAGGAGATGTTATGGCTGAACTTCTAATAAGCTTGTTTAGCGTGTGGCAAGACAATACTCCCTCCGGGAAGAAATGGTTCGACTCTTTAGTTCTTCCATTTTTTAACCGCCGCTGTTTAAAAAATATACCAAGATGGGCCTGCATTGCCTTTGGTGCACGTTGCGCACGAAGGGTAGAAAATCTAATTACCTCTGGCGAGCCAAATAGCGACGCCTCAAGACACCGAAGCAAAATATCAGCCGTTATAGAACTAGCAGAAAAGGCAGCGTCTCTTGGTAGATTCGAAGGAGACAAAAAATCTTTCACCTCGCCTGAAAGCGCTGGCAACGCGGCATCGATATATCTTCCACAGATGGGTTCTGTTTTTAATGACGCTTCTCGCGTAGCTGGCGCAGTAATTTTCTCCACAGGCCTTGCCGATCCAGCAACTCCGC
>JAQTOI010000113.1 GCA_028713415.1 Candidatus Omnitrophota bacterium | reverse complement strand
ATTAAGATTAGCCCGAATTTTTCCCTTAAGGCCTTAAGGGTAATTTTCTTACGTGAGGCATAAACCGGCAAATAAACCAGTAAAGCAGCAAAAAAAATCCAATCATATATGAAAAATAATATAAAAGTCATTACGATTTGGTTTTAGCAAACAATAAACAACACACAAATTACAAGCAATTTTCAAATTCCAATTACCAAACAATTAAAAAATTTTGCTCTATAAGATTTCATTTGTGATTTAGAAATTGTGGTTTGTAATTTCATATGACAGACTTCCCTATCTATCAGGCCCTTGGATGGGCTTTTTCGTAAACCTTTTTTAAGGAATCTATGGTCAGATGCGTATAAATTTGAGTTGTCGCGATACTGGAATGCCCAAGTAGTTCCTGGACGCTGCGTAAATCCGCGCCGCGGTTTAGAAGGTGAGTCGCGAATGAATGCCTGAACGTGTGAGGGGATATTTTCAGGGAAAAAGCGGCTCTTGCGAGGTAACCATCAATGATAACCCTTACTCCTCTGTCAGTAAGGGGTTTTTGGCGCTTATTGACTAAAAACGCAGAAACATTATCCGTGCGTTTATCCAGGTATTTCTTAATGCTTATGACAGCGGGCTCGCCTAAGGGAAGTAACCGCTCTTTTCTCCCCTTCCCCATGACTTTCACAATACCGCCTATTAAATCGATATCGTCAGTTTTCAAAGATACAAGCTCGGAAACGCGCGCTCCGGTTGAATATAAAAATTCGAGAATCGCTTTATCTCTAAGCGCGCACACACTATCGCCGCAAGGCAACGAAAGAATTCGCTTCACTTCTTGTTCTGTCAAAAATTTAGGAAGATTCTTATCCATGCGGGGATAGATAAGAGAAACAGCCGGGTTATTTTTGATCTCTCCCTCGCGAGCCATGAATTTAAAAAAACTTTTTAAGGTAGAAATCTTTCGCGAAAGAGTACGTTTGCTAAGATTTCTTTCGCTCAAATGGCTTAGGAATTTGCGTAATAAAAAATAATCAATTTCTTTTATTTCAAGCGTAACGCGAGCCGCTGACGCATTCTGATTGCCGGACAAAAATTGCTCAAATTCTTTTAAATCAATAGTGTAATTAATAATAGTGTGGGGAGAATAGTTTTTTTCGATACGCAGGTAATTTATAAATTTATCGATATAGTAGGAAAAAATCATGTTTCTGTGCTCTTTTGCTCGTTTGATGTATCCGCTTGCGCGCCTTGCGCAGGGCTTGCATCGTCTGGCGTATCAGAAGGCAGGCTTCGCGCGGTATAACGGCACAGCGGGAATTTAGTGCAACCGTAGAAAACCTGGCCGCGTCTGTTTCTGCGTTCAATTAGCTTGCCTTCTTTGCACAAGGGGCAGCTTATTTCGGTAGTGATACTCTCCGCATAGCGGCATTTTGGAAACTCCCTGCAGCTTAAGAATTTACCTTTGCGTGACCATTTGATGACTAACGGATTCCCACACTGCGGGCATTTTTTATCGGAAAGCTCTACCTCTTTCTTGATAACTGCGCCCGCCTGTTCTATCTGTTTTTTAAACGCCGGATAAAAATCTTCCAATACCTTTGTCCAGCTCATGCGGCCTTCCTCGACTTCGTCGAGCTTCTCTTCCATCTCGGCAGTAAAACTTTCATTGATTACCTGGTCAAAATATTTGCTTAGCAAATCACTAACGCGTATCCCTAAATCAGTGGGCACAAATGCGGCGCTTTGCCTGCGGATATAGTTTCGGGAAATAAGAGTATAAATCGTAGGCGCATATGTGGAAGGCCTGCCTATGCCTTTTTCTTCCATTAGCTTAACCAATGACGCATCATTAAAACGCGCGGGAGGTTTGGTGGTGTGGCTTGAGGTAGATAACTGTTCAAAGGCGGCAGGCTGATTTTTATGTAACTCGGGCAATAAAATTTCGTTTTCATCCCTGCCCCAGACTTTTAAAAAACCGTCAAATACGGTACGCATACCTTGCGAAGCAAATTGAGCGTTTGATGATGTGAATGTTATTTTGGTATTTTCAAATAAGGCCTCTTTCATGTTTGAAGCGGTAAAGCGCTTCCATATAAGCTCATAAAGCACAGCTTCATCAGAACTTAAGAACTTTCTAACACTGTCTGGATCACGCAAGATGCTTGTCGGCCGTATAGCTTCATGGGCAAGTTGCGCGCCCTTTTTTTCCTTGCGCCGCAATTCCTTCTCGGGAATATAATCCTTACCGAAAACTTTATGTATGAATTCTTTCGCTTCCTGTTTGGCTTTTAGACTGATGTTAAAAGAATCAGTACGCATATAAGTGATGAGGCCGGTCATGGTGCCGTTGACTTCTGCTCCCTCATATAGTTTTTGAGCAAGCAACATGGTTTTTTGCGAAGAAAAGTGAAGCTTATTGAAGGCATCCTGCTGCAGGAGTGAAGTTGTGTACGGTGGCGGCGAGTTACGCCTACTCTCTTTTTTAAGAATATTATGTACTGTTAGGATTTCTTTTTCTAACTCCGCTATACAAGCTTGCGCCTCTTCTTGCGTTTGGAAAACCGCTTTCTCGCCCTTATATTTTTCAAGCTTTGCCTCTAAGATAGCCTCTTTAACTTTGAGTTTTGCTTCAACGCTGTATGTGGTTTTTGGCACAAAACCCATGATTTCTTTTTCACGTTCAACAATAAAACGCAAAGCAACCGATTGCACGCGCCCCGCAGAAAGCCCTCTTACCACTTTTTTCCATAGCAGCGGCGAAAGGCTGTAACCGACAATCCTGTCAAGCACGCGCCGGGCAACCTGGGAATTTATTTTATCCATATCCAGATGGGTCGGGTGCGCAAAAGCCTCATGCAAGGCTTCGGCAGTGATTTCATGAAAAACTACACGGTGAAAAACCATCTTATCTTTGAACAATCTATCCTGCAGATGCCAGCCTATAGCTTCTCCTTCGCGGTCAGGGTCGGTAGCGATGTAAATTGCTTTTTTTCCCTTGGCTTTGCTTTTAAGCTGGGAAATTATTTTTTCTTTTCCAGGAATAACCCGGTAATGAGGCGCAAAACCGTTCTCAATATCGATCGAAAGTTTGCTTGTCGGCAGATCGACGACATGGCCCATGGAAGACGAAACTTCGTAATCGTTGCCTAAAATAGCAGAAATTGTTTTCGCTTTCGTGGGAGATTCAACAATTACTAAATATTTACTCATTTTTTATCCTTTAATACTGCGCGTAATCCATGCCACGTAGACGCGCAAAGCATGCCGGCCGCACTTCTCTTATCAATCCTTTTAATTGAAGGCTTAAGACAAGAGTATTTAAAAGGGGGCGTTCGAGGTTACATTTAAGAATTATCTCTTCGAGAGAAATTCCTTCATTGGTAATTATATCAAAAATTACCTTCTCTTGCGAACTTATATTACAAGAAAACTTCTGTTGTTTCCTGCTCAGGTCTATGTTTAACTCCGCAAGTATATCACCTACAGAATCAACCAATTTTGCACCCTCTTTAATCAGCAAGTGGGTTCCTCTGCTTAAAGGTGAATCAACTTTACCGGGAAGAGCGAATACTTCGCGGTTCTGTTCCAGGGCTAAATGCGCGGTAATTAAAGCTCCGCTTTTCTGGGCAGCCTCGACCACTAAAATACCCCTTGATAAACCGCTGATAATACGGTTTCTACGCGGAAAATTTTCTTTTAGGGGTGGGGTTGTGAGGGGAAATTCTGAAATAACGGCTCCTTGGCGTGCAATTTCTCCTGCGAGGCGGCTATTCTCCTTTGGATAAATATTCAACAGGCCGCTGCCTAAAACTGCTATGGTTTTGCCGTTTTCTATCGCAGCTTTATGAGCGGCAGTATCTATGCCGCGCGCCAGGCCGGAAACAACGACAAAACCAAGTGAGCTTAATGTATGCGAAAATTCTTGCGCCATGGATAAACCGTAAATTGTCGGTATGCGCGTGCCGACAATACCAAGAAGAAATCCTGATAAGATTTGCGCTTTACCTCGTATGTATAAGACCAGAGGTGGATGTGCTATTTCTTTTAAGCTTTCGGGATAATCCTTGTCGTGAATATCTATAACAGTTAATTGTTCTCTGGCTATAAGCCTCAATTCTTGTTTAAAAGCATCGGAATCTCGCGACTTAATAATAGTTTGTCTGTCCGTGTCGGTTAATACGGCAATATTGGCTAAGTCTGATTCCTTAGCGTCAAATATCTTCTCGGTATCTCCCAGAAAACTAATAATACCTTCGGTCTTTTTCGGGGGAAAATTCAGAAAATTCAGAAAAATAGAGCCATTCTTTGCCATATGCAACCCTGAATCCTTTTATACCTTGCTATCTATAACTTTTATTACTTCCGCAGCTACTTCGTCCGGTAGAATGTCGTCCGTGTTAATACAATAATGTGCTTGAGAGTAAAATTCCTCACGCAAATTAAGCAGGTTTTCGATAGCAGAAAGAGGGTTTTTTACGTTAAGCAGGGGCCTGTGACTGGCTTGCTTTGTCCTCCTGTATATCGTATCAGGTTTTGCCTTTAAACAGATGATTATACCGCTTTTTGCCATTAATTTAAGGTTTTCCGGATTACAAATAAGCCCACCGCCACAGCTAACAATAAGGTTTGTCTTTGTGGCAAGTTTTTCGAGAAGCTTTCTTTCCAGTTTGCGAAAATGCACTTCCCCGTATTGTTCAAAAATTTCAGTAATTTTCTTACCGGAGCCCTCTTCGATAAGGGCATCAGTTTCGATAAATTCTCTATGGAGTTTTCGCGATATAAGTTTACCGACTGCGGTCTTCCCTGTTCCCATAAAACCTACTAAATAAACATTCTTCATAAATACAGTATTATCGAGGTACAGCCTTAGTTTGTCAAGGTTAGAGGATAGAAAATAGTTCTCCGGCGCTTTTTTGAGCGTATTTATATAGCTTTTAGAGGCTCACAAGGGCAAGCTCAATTAGTTTCTAATTGGGTAATATTGTGACTATATACCACGACGGCCAATCAAGCGGAACTTCACCTAAATACGACGTAGCGCTGGTAAATATTCGGGTAGGACTACCTAGAGCAGTAAGCGGTATAGTTACAACTATGCGTTTTGATTCTTTGACGATTTTAATATCTTTTAGGGGGATCCTATGACCCTGGTCAAATGCGGCAGACTTCAGAAGCCCAAGCTGCATATAGAGTTTAGGCATATCCTTGAACGCAATATCGCTGCGCCAGCCAAAAAAATAAAGATATACCCTGGCTTCCCTGGCCAGGGGCTGCGAAAAATTAATATAAACTTCAAGGGAATCGTTGTTCAACCTTAATTGTTCTTCGCTAATCCCGGGGAAAAAACCCTTGTCACGCATAGATTTTCCATCGCGTGAAGCGGCTTGATGGAAGTTTGAAAAAAGATGCACTAAGTTATTTTTTGGCGATAAGCCAAACGACGGAAAATCTCCAAACAATTCATCAGTACGTACAAAAGAGGCGAGATATTTTGGAGCGGATTCGTATTGTGTTTTATGCATTTTTAATGAATTATTTTTAAGAGTGACCTCGGCAACAGTGAGAGGAAATCTTTGCCAACGAATCTGGTTTTTAAAAAAAGCGGGCGGCTCTAAGCTATTTAGCGGATTAAATCCGCGCGGAAGAGGCCAATTCTTAAAGTGAATCAGATAAGGGTATATGGCCGGGTGTATCTTATTTTCCAATTCCCAGAGAGCTACTCTGGTAAATAAATACAGGGAACAGTGATCGGGGTTGTGATCGCCAGGATGAGAAATAAATATTTTTGTCGGTTTGAAATCATTAATCAATGATTTGATATCACTAAGTATTTCCTCGCCTTTATGGGGAGCGTGAGGACGAAATGCATTAATATAAGAGACTGCCGTTTCTCTGGTAAAAATACTGGTAAAAGGCGGCTGTTTATTCCAATG
>JAQTOI010000112.1 GCA_028713415.1 Candidatus Omnitrophota bacterium | reverse complement strand
TAAGCAAAGGAGGTTATAAAGAATATTTCAAAGATATGTTTGCCGGAGACTTCGGCCATTGCACGGATAAAGGCAACATGCTCTTAGCCAGTAATATTGCTGATGTGATATTAAAAGAGGTATTTAACAAAAAATAGAAATTGACACTTATGCTTACTAAAACCTCACTGCGCCAGAAAATTGCCCTTATAGCATTTGGAATATTATTAAGTATCGTAATTCTTGAAATAGGCCTGCGTATAAACAGGGCTAGAAATCCATATGGGGAGCCTTCGCAGAAACAAACATTTAATAGAAAAACAACAGGCATAGGGCCGCTTTACCGTGGCGAATCGGAAGAGGCATTAAAAAAGGTATTGCTAATTAACCCTAAAGATGATTCAGCGTATTTTGGGTTGGGAATGATTTATAAGAAGGAGAAAAAATTTTCCGCCGCCGAGAAGGCATTCAAGAAGGCCATAAAGCTTAATCCAGAAAATATTCCCGCGTATCATGGGTTAGGCTGGACTTACCAGAATCAAAATAGATTTTCCGCCTCCGAGCATGCATTTAAAAAAGCTATTGAGCTTAATACAAAAGATGATTACGCATATGAAGGGCTGGGCTGGCTTTACAGTGAGCAGAAAAAATTTTCCGCCGGCGAAAAGGCATTCAGAAAAGCCATAGAGATTAACCCTAAAAGCTATTCCGCTTATTATGGATTAGGAAGGTGTTGTTTTCTTCAAGGAAAATTTTCCGCTTCAGAGGCGGCATTCAGAAAAGCCATAGAGATTAACCCTAAAAGCTATTCCGCTTATTATGAATTAGGGAGATCATGCGGCGCTCAGGCAAAACTTGTTTGCTCCGAAGAAGCATTTAAAAAGGCCTTGGAACTTAAACCTCAAGAAGCATCTTTATACGAAGAGCTAAGCAGAATTTACTACAGCCAGAGAAAATTTTTCGAGTCAGAACAAGCGCTTAAAACAGTAATAGAACTTGATCCAAAAAATGATTCAGCATATAGAGAATTAGGCTGGTTTTATAGAAATCAAAAAAAATTTTCCGTCGCAGAAAGCGCGTTTATGAAGGCCATAGAGCTTAATTCTAAAAGTAGTTTGACGTATTATGCATTAGGTTGGCTTTATCAAGAACAGGAAAAATCTGCGCAGGCAGAGGAGGCCTTCAAAAAGGCCATAGAGCTTAATCCTAAAAAGACATCAGCATACACGGAGTTAGAAAGTTTAAGCAAATGCTTTTTTTTTACGACAACGGAGGGAACACCACGCGGGCAATAAAATGAAAATTGATAATATAGAAATAATTATAACAGGCAGGTTGTTTAAAACCGCCAGCTTACTTGATGAATGGGAGGCAGATACCGTAGATCCGCGAATATTAATACAAAAAATAAAAAATAAAATTAAAGCGGATATATTTACTTTCACGCAAAGAATTACCGATACAAAACCCCGCTATGATTATTTCATGGAGTGGGATAATGTCGCCGCTATTCCTGTCAGTAGTTTCGATTATTGGTGGGTGGAACAAATTGACGATAAGACTAGAAATAGAATAAGAAAGGCCGGGAAGAATGGAGTAAAAATCAAGATAGATTCTTTCAATGATGATTTAGTGAGGGGGGTAGTAAGTATATTCAACGAAACATCTATTAGACAAGGCAAACGGTTTTTGCATTACGGTAAAAATTTCCAAGACGTAAAGAGAGCCCTGTCGGATAGATCAGACAGGTCTATTTTCATAGCGGCATACTATAATAATGAGTTAATTGGATATGTTAAACTAATTGATGCTTTGACATACGCAAGAATTGGCGAAGCTATCGCAAAAATCAAGCATCGCGATAAATCACTAATGAACGCGTTAATAGCTAAAGCAGTTGAAGTGTGCGCGGAGAAAAAATATCCGTTTCTTGTTTTTGGAAAGTTTACTTATGGCAACAAAGGAGTCGATACGTTGACCAGTTTCAAGGTTAACAATGGCTTTAAGCAGATTAACTTTCCGAGATATTACATACCTTTTAGCGCCATGGGGAGAATAATTCTCGCGCTGCGGTTTCATCGCGGGATTGCCGGAATTATGCCGGGAAAGTTAATAAGGCTTTTGATACATTTACGAAAGAAATGGTATTCAATGAAATACAGAAAAGTGTAAGGTTATTTATGCCGGGCATTATAGGAATAATAAGTAAATCGTCTCAAAGTAGAAACGAAGAGCGCCTGCGCCTGATGATGGGTTGCATGATGCATGAGCCTTTTTATAATTCCGGAACTTATATTAATAAAAAACTTGGGCTCTATGTTGGCTGGATATGCCATAAAAATTCTTTTGCCGATTGCATGCCTATATATAATGAAAAAAAGGATTTAGCCCTGATTTTTTCAGGAGAGAACTTTCCGGAAATGGATCTTACCGGACGCTTAAAAGAACGAGGGCATGTATTTGACCGATCGAAAGCAAATTATATAATCCACCTTTATGAAGAGGAGGGTGAGGATTTTATAAGCAGTTTGAACGGCTGGTTTAACGGCGTGCTCATTGATTGCCAAAAGGAAGTAGCAGTTATCTTTAATGATCGCTATGGCATGCAGAGGATTTATTATCATGAGAATAAAGACGAATTTTTATTTTCTTCAGAGGCCAAATCGTTGCTTAAAATCTGCCCGCAATTGCGAACACTTGATTTAAAAGGGTTAGGGGAGTTGTTTGGCTGCGGATGTGTTTTAGAAAATCGGACTTTATTCCCAGGCATTTCTTTATTGCCCGGCGCAGCCTTATGGGCTTTTCGCAACGGTACTTGCGTGAGTAAAAGTCATTATTTTCAACCGCAAATTTGGGAAAATCAGGAAATTTTGGAGAAAGAGGCATTTTACAGCCGCCTCAAGCAAGCTTTTCTTGATATCTTACCGCGTTATTTAGGTTCAAATGAACGTATCGGTATGTCTCTAACCGGCGGATTAGACAGCCGGATTATTATGGCAGGTACGCAGAAGCCAGCCGGAAGTTTACCCTGTTATACTTTTGACGGCATGTATCGGCAGAGCTTCGACGCGAATATTGCCGGTAAAGTTGCCAGGCTATGCCATCAGCCGCATCAAGTCTTGCAGTTAGGGGGAGAGTTTCTCTCTGATTTTCAAAAGTACGCAGAAAAATGTATCTACATTTCTGATGGTTGCCTGGATGCTTGCGGCTCATATGAGTTGTATCTAAATAAATTTGCGAGAAATATTGCGCCCATACGTATTACAGGCGACTACGGCGGAGAAGTGTTAAGAGGCCTAAAGCCGCCTAAAGCCGTTGTTCCTTACGAAAGGCTTTTCTCTCCTGATTTTGTCAATCATATCAGAAATGCCTTAAAACTGAACGCTGGTATGCGCCAGGCGCAAAGGCTCTCTTTAAATTTATTCAAGAATGCCCCTTGGTATGGACGCGGCCGCCTTGCAATAGAACAGTCTCAGCTGACACTGCGTACGCCTTATATGGATAATGGCCTTGTTGCCCTCATGTATCAAGCGCCGCGGCATTTGATTGGTAGCGATGGGTTTTCGCTTCGCCTTATTGCCGATTGTAATCCAGCGTTATTAAACATTGCTACTGACCGCGGCGTAGGAAGATTAAGCAAGGGTTCATCAATAATCCTAAGAATTTATCGCGAGTTTCTCTTTAAAACAGAATACTGTTATAATCACGGTATGCCTAACTGGTTGGCAGAAGCTGATTATATATTTGCGCCTTTGCATATAGAAAGATTATTTTTAGGGAGGCATAAATTTCATCATTTCCGTATATGGTTTAGGAATGAGTTATCAGATTATATCCGGGATATTTTATTGGATAAGCGAGCCTCTTCCAGGGCATACCTGAACCCTAAATTTTTAGAGAAAGCGGTATTGAATCATATAAAAGGAATTGGAAACTATACCAATGAAATAAATAAGGCCCTTACGGTAGAGTTGATTCAAAGGTTATTGATTGAAAATGAGACGTAAGGCCGGAGGATTGCGGATGTAAAATGAAAATTATCGCTACGCTAAGTTGTTTTATCGTTATCTGTGGACTTTTTTTATTGGACCGTAAAAGAAATTCCGGAATTTCCAGGGCAACATGGGTGCCTGCGGCTTGGATTTTTTTTGTTGGCTCGCGGCAGCTCTCTCAATGGTTAAACATTATTTTTCCCGTTAAAACTTCAAGCATTTACCTTGAGGCCAACCCATTAAATGCTTTCGTGCTCCTGGTTCTTATCGTTACCGGCATTCTGATACTATGGCAAAGAAAGATTTGTTGGAAAAAATTGTTAATCCAGTATCCCTGGATATGGTTATTTTTCATTTTCGCTGCTGCCAGTATTTTCTGGTCCGATTACAGTTTTATTTCATTTAAAAGGCTAATCAGGTCGCTTGGGCTTATTGTAATGGCTATCGTTATTATGAGCGAAGAAAGGCCTTATAGAGCGCTGGGGACTATCATTAAGCGCCTTGCGTTTATTATTCTACCTTTGTCTGTTTTATTTATCAGGTATTACCCTCTTATAGGCACGGCAACTTCGCGTTGGGGCAAGGTATTGTACCGCGGAGCAGTTATTAATAAAAACGGCCTTGGGCAGATATGTTTGATATTCGGCATCTATTTCTCTTGGAATTTACTTTTTAATTACCGCGAAGAAATCGGGCACGAAAAGAGAAAAAGCCTATCTGTATATTTCATAATCATGCCAATGCTTGCCTGGCTTCTGTATAAGGCAAACAGCGCTACTTCTTTTGTATGCTTGATGTCAGCTATCTGTTTTTTTGTAGCCGCCAGGCTTCCCTGGGTGTATGAAAAACCCCGGAGGTTGCTAGCCATTTGTATTGCAGGTATAATTATTTTTGTAATTTTGCAATTATACTTTGCAATAGATATAAAGAATATGATAATCTCTGGGCTTGGCCGCAGGCAGGATTTAACATACAGGCTTCCCCTATGGGATTGGGCCTTATCTCACGCGGGCAACCCCTGGGTGGGGGTTGGCTACGATAGCTTTTGGGTGGGTAGCCGGCTTGAACAGGTTTGGCAAATGTTTGGGGAAGGCATCAAACAAGCGCATAACGGCTATCTTGAAATTTATCTCAACTTAGGCCTGGTTGGAGTGGCTCTTATCGCATGCACTATATTTTCCGGCTTAATTAAAGCTTGGAAATACCTGTCCATAGATTTTCCTGCCGGAATTTTGAGGTTATCTCTTATTCTAGTTGTGGTCCTCTACAATTATACGGAGGCTAGTTTTTCCGGGACAAGTAACATGTGGCTGCTTTTTTGGCTGGGAGTGTTTGATCCGCAAAAACGGAGGTAATTTTAAAATTTATGCAGCTTGTGTCTATCCTTATTCCGGCATTTAACGCACAGCGGTATATACGCGATTCGATTGAATCTGCTCTTGCGCAGGTCTGGCCGGTTAAGGAAATTATTGTTGTTGACGATGGTTCAACGGACGCTACGCTTGAAATCGCAAGAAGCTACACTTCTTCTAGGGTCCAAGTAATCACTCAAAATAATAGGGGCGCCAGCGCCGCCAGAAACAGCGCGCTTTCCCTGGCGCAGGGGGATTATATCCAATATCTGGACGCTGATGATATGCTGGCGCCAGATAAAATTTCCAGGCAGTTAAAAGACGCAGAACCCGGAAGAAATTCACTTACTTTGTTAACTGGCCCCTGGGGTAAGTTTTACAATTTTCCCCAAAAGGCCCGCTTTGAGTCAAATTCTCTCTGGGAGGATCTTGATCCCTTGGAATGGCTCTACCGTAAGATGAACGAGAATTTATGGATGCCGGCCCACCCCTGGTTGTCAAGCCGCGCGCTCGTGGATATGACCGGACCCTGGAATGAAAGCTTATATATGGACAATGACGGAGAATACTTTTGCAGAATGCTTTCCCATTCGCAAAGAATCCTGTTTGTTGGCGGCGCCCTATGTTATTATCGCATAGGCAATCTTAGCCTGCGGCGCAGCTGGCACGTTAACGACCAGCAATTAGAGTCAATGGCAAGCTCGATCTTTTCACATATCAAAATTCTGAGGGTAATGGAGGATAGTCCGCGGACGCGCGCTGCCTGCCTGAAGTTCTTACAGAGGATGGCAGCTCATTTCTACCTTGAGAAGGCGGGTATATTCAGTCGGATGCAATCTGAGGCTTGGGCTCTTGGCGGAGAAATTTACTCACCTCCAAACTTGAGAAAGAAATACTGCTGGCTTGCGAAAGTTTTCGGCTGGAAAATCGCCAACCGCGCACAGACCATCCTTCCGCTCTTTCGTTCTCTCGCTCGAAAGCGCCTGGAACTTCTATCGCCGTGGTTTGCGGCAA
>JAQTOI010000111.1 GCA_028713415.1 Candidatus Omnitrophota bacterium | reverse complement strand
GTTTAGCACGCCGCTTATCCGCAATTTAAAAGAAAACTTCAAAGATGCCCCCCTTACCTATATATGTAACCGCCGCGCTGAAAGCCTGGTTAAAGACAATATTTTTTTAGATAAAGTGCTGGTTTTTGAGAAGGATGAGTGGCGCGCGCAAGCCAGACAGTCTAAATTCGAATTCTTAAGGAAGTTTTTTTCGTTTCTGGGCGAGGTAAAGCGGGAAAAATTCGATGTGATGTTTGACCTTTCCATGAATTCGCAATATGGGTTCTTTTTTAAAATGGCAGGCATACCTAAGCGCATAGGATATAATTTTAAAGACAGGGGGAGGTTCTTAACGCATAAATTGGAGCTTACGCAGGGTTACTCCGAGAGCCATGTTACGGATTATTATCTGGAACTGCTTAAGTTTTTAAATATCACGCCCAAGAAATACCCCTTTGATCTATTTCTTAAGGATGATATTCTGAAGGCGGCGGAAGAATTATTGCGCACTAATTTATTGGATAAAGACTCATTTTTAGTCGCGGTATGCCCGGGCTCAGGTGACAGCTGGCAGGAGACTGCGTATTTTAAGCGTTGGCCGCAGGAGTATTTTCTGGAAGTATGCCAGTGGCTGCAGACAGGCCTGGGAGCAAAAATAATTCTTTTTGGCTCAAAGGTAGAACAAAGTATTTGCGACTATATCTATAATGGACTATCCGATAAGCCGCTTAATCTTTGCGCAAGAGTGAATTTGGAAGAATTCGCTGGGCTGCTTTCTTTCTCTAAGCTTGTGCTTACCAATGACGGCGGGCCTTTCCATATGGCGCAGGCGCTAAAGAAGAAAACTGTTGTTTTCTACGGGCCGGTTGACGAAAAGGTATATGGCGCTTATCCTGATAGGAAAAATATCACTCTTTTTGCCGGCGATTTACCCTGCCGGCCTTGCTATAAAGGATTTAAGTTTCCTTCCTGTTCGCTGGATAAAAAGTGCCTGCGTGATATTACGCCGCAAGAAGTTATCCCCGCCATAAAGCAATTAATCATTTTAGAGGATAATAACAAAATTAATTGAAAAATGCATTATAACGGAAACCTAAGAAAAGTCAGCGTAGGCATTTTCTTTTTAACTCTCCTGATTTTAGGTTCAGCGATATTTAAGGATTACGGCATGCATTGGGATGAGAGAAACAATCAGGCTTATGGAAATCGCTGGTTTTCTTATATATCTAAAACAATAACCAGCCGCTCGCTTAAGCCGCCAGAATCTCTTAATTATAAACATGATCACGATTGGACGCACGGCCCATTTTTTGAAGTATCGTTAGTTGCAATTCAAAAAATCCTTGGGATTAAAGACTCGCGAGAAATAATTTTTATGCGGCATTTCTGCGTATTCTTATTATTTTGTGCCGGCATATATTTTTTTTATCTATTATCCAATAGCCATTTTAAAAACTGGAAAATCGCTTTACTCGGCTGCGTATTTTTGGTTTTTAGCCCAAGGCTGTTTGCCGATGCTTTTTATAACTCCGTAGATATAGCCTTTTTTTCTTTCTATATATTAAGTATATACACTCTTATATTATGGTTGGATAAGAAAACTTTCCTGTCAGCGGCCATACACGCTTTGTCCTGCGCCCTTTTGATTAACATCAGGCCGATAGGGCTGACTCTACCCGCATACACCGCCATTTTTTTCATTGCTGGAATAATTAGAGCTCATACCCGCAAAGAAAGCCTAAAATTTTGTAAAACATTTTTGCTTTATTTCGCGCTGTTAATTATACTTGTTTTTATTTTCCAGCCTATTTTTTGGACAAATACTTTTTTAAATTTAAAAACCATGGTAAAGTTCTGGAGGTTTAACCGCCTTAATTCCTCATCTCTGTATTTTAGCAAATTTTTTAAGCCCAAGGAGCAACCCTGGCATTACGGGCCCGTATGGTTAGCCATTACCACTCCGGTATTTTATTCTTTTTGTTTCTTTATCGGAAGCCTTGCGTCGATAAAAGCTTTTTTTGGAAAATCTGCAATACCTGCTTTAAGCAAGAGGAATAACTTTTTATTTTTTGTATGGCTTCTTTTGCCGCTAATCGGCGGGCACGGCAGGTTGTATGATGGATGGAGGCATTTATACTTTACCTATCCGGCTTTTTTGATGTTTTGCCTGACTGGATTATCGGCTATGTGGGAAATACCGAGGATTAAGCTCTCAAGGCAAACGTGTAAAATAATGCACCTGCTTATTATTGTTGTTACTTTAGCGAGTTTGGCCCGCGTCGCATATTTCATGGTCAAATATCATCCTTATCAAAATGTTTATTTTAATAGGATTGCCGGTAAAACAATGAACGAAATAAAGCGTAAGTTTGACTTTGATTTTTGGGGTTTATCTTACCGGAAAGCCTTAGAGTATATTTTGCAGAATGATAAAGATGACGTTGTAAAGGTATTTTTCCCGGCAGCAAAAGGGATGCCGGGCCAAGGTATTTTACCTGCCGCTTACAGGAAAAGATTGATATATGCGAAATCAGAGGATGAGGCTAAATATCTTATAAGTAACTACAGATGGCATCCAAAAGAATATTGTAAGTATGGCAGAGAGTTTTTTTCCATAAAGATAGGAGGAGCAAAGATAGTGGTTGTATATAAATTAAAATAGCCCTACGAGTGTATAAATATGTCTAATTTTTATTTTTTACGGAAACTGGATATATATTTAGGCAGGGTATGTAATTTATTAATCCGCCAAAAATATTGCAGCAATAAAATATTCTGCAGGAAAATCCTTCTTATAAAACTTTGGGGCTTAGGCAATCTCACTATTATCTGGCCGCTTGTTTATAAAATAAAGGAAAAATACCCTGATGCTGTAATATATTTTTTGACTTTTGATTTAAACAGGGGGTTTTTGGAGAGAAACCAGGCAATAAACCGGATTTTTTATTTTAAATATACAAAAAATATTTTTAAAATAGCGGTTCAATTTGCCGCGCTTATAAGGTATTTTAAAAAAGAAAAAATAGACATAGCGGTTAATTTTGAGACTTTTAACAACGCCTCCGCATTTTTTTCTTACCTGATGAGGGCAGTTGACCGCGTAGGCATACATAATAAATACGAAAAAATATTTTATAATCACTGGGCCAACCGTAATCAAAATGTGCATATTTCTCAAACGTTTTCAAGCCTCTTAAAACCGTTAGGGATAGATTCGCCATATAGTTATTTCAATTTTTCGGAATCAAAAAAAGACAGATATAAGATGGAGCGTGTTTTAGGAAATTTGGCTACAAAACAATTTGTATGCATGCATGCGGGCACAAGCGATAATTTTTACAGAAAAAGATACAGCAAGCGCTCATTTGCTGAATTGGCTAACTTACTGATATGCAACAGTGACGCTCACATAATTTTTACCGGCACGCCAAAAGAGCGGGCTCTGGCTGAAGATATAATCGAAGAAATCTTGCCAAAAGATAGAGTTAGGAATCTCGCAGGCGACTTGACTATATGGGAATTTATAGAATTATTGCGGCAGAGCGTTTTGTTTATTTCTAATGATACCGGCCCGGTGCATCTGGCGGCTTCTCTGGGAATTGCTTCCGCGGTTTTTTATGGGCCGACTATGCCGCATATGTATGAACCCTTAACTGAAAATTGCCTGATATTTTACAAAAAAACCGCTTGTAGCCCTTGCGTAGGCATTAATTATATAACTAAAGATTGCATAAATAAGTATAAATGTTTAGATTTTAGCCCGCAAGAAGTTTTTGACAGGATCTGCGAAAAATTCTTCAATAAAGGCAGTTTTGAGCCTAGCGCCATGAATCAGGCCTGAACAAAGAACCGGTTATTGAACTATAAGCATCGCAGGGTGACCAGCAGGATGGGCAGGCGCTCCTGGAGCATCGCTCGCTGATTTCGCGGGTATACGGGTGAGACCATATTGCCCCTAAATCATACTCTTTCTCCCGAATATGAGCAATTTTATTATTGTAGATACTGCAAGGATAAAGATAACCTTGGGGGTCTAAGATGCAGGAAGAAGACAATGCCTGGCACCTGACAGGGCATTTTTTATGCTCTACAAATCTAGGATAGAGCTTTAAATACCTACGCCGCAGAAAATTATTCAGGGTAAATTTTTCTTTATCCATTTCTAAAATCTTTCCGATTGATTCAAGTGTTTGAGGATAATTCAATTCTTCCAGGTTTTCGTTACTGTAATAAAAATTTGACTTTTGAAAGACGTTCACGGTTATATCATCGAAGCGCAAAGGAGGATATACCGCCTTCAGAGATTCGAACGTATCAACGAATTTATCAAGATTGCGATGAGAAAGCGTAAAACCTATGCGAGCCTCAACGGATTTTATTTTTTTGAGCTTAAGGAAAGTATCAATGCATCTGTCCCATGTGCCTTCGACGCCCCTGATTTCATCATGAAGAGGCTTAGGGCCATCAATGCTTAAGGTGAACAGTAATCTCGTTTTATTCTTAAATACAAGCAGTTTTTCGACAACATCCATAATCTTATCTGTCTTTGTCCCATTTGTGGCAAAGTGCATTGCCATTAGCTGTACGCAATTGGCGGAGATAATCTTGCATATTTCAAGAATATCTTCTCGCAAAAACGCCTCGCCTCCGGTTATACCTACCCATGAGAATTTATTGGATTTTTTAAAGAACAGCTCTGTTTCTTTAAGGCTTAACTCTTCTGCCGGTTCCTTCTGCCATATATTGCACATTTTGCACCGCATATTACAGCGATATGTTACAATATAGGATATCTTATGAGGGAAGTCTAAACGAAAGAAGTTAGAATGAATGATTTTTTTTAAATAATTTAACTCTCTAAGCATTTTTTCAGGCAATTATGAACGGCAGATTTGATTATAAGATTTTCTCATTGATTAGACGCTATTCTTTACAGGAATCCTATCTGTTGCCGCAAGGACTTATTGGAATAATTAAAGTAACTGTTTGCGCCGCTAAAAACTTATTATAGCTTAAAATGCCTTGTTTGTTAACGGGAAAGATTAGGCTATTGCAAACCTTAAGGTATAATGGATTTTAACAGGGGTGATAAATGCCTGTCTGTGAAGAAACCAGACGGATATTAAACTAAAGGTGGATTACTTTTGTAATCATTATTAAGATATAAACTAGACAATGCAAATTCCAATATTTTTCTTTACAATAATATATGGTAGTTGTATAATTTTTGCGGTGTTTTTGGGACAGATAAATCTAAGATTAAAATCTTGAAGCTTGTAGCCTGTGGCCCGAAGCTTGCAGCCTACAATAAGGATGTAGTATGCTTAAATTAGGGATACCAAAAGGAAGTTTACAGGAAAAGACGCTGGAAATTTTTAAAAACGCCGGTTTTAACATTTATGTCAGCCAGCGCTCTTATTTTCCCTCTATTGATGATGCGGAAATAAAAGTGGTGCTTATACGAGCACAGGAGATGTCGCGCTATGTTGAAGAAGGCGTGCTTGACTGTGGTATTACAGGCGAAGACTGGATACTTGAAAATAATTCTGATGTTTTGCGCCTCGCAGAGTTGATTTACGCAAAAAGGACGCTTAATCCGGTGCGCTGGGTAATAGCGGTAAAAGATGATTCAAATATACACAAAATAAAAGACCTTGAAGGTAAACGTATAGCCACCGAGCTTGTGGGCTATACCAAGAAATTTTTTAAAGAAAACAAAGTGAACGTGGAAGTGGAGTTCTCCTGGGGGGCGACGGAAGTGAAAGTAAAAAGCGGGCTTGTTGATGCGATTGTTGAACTCACCGAGACCGGAGACAGCCTGCGCGCTAACGGCTTGCGGGAAATCGCGACCATCTGCACCTCGACCACAAAGTTTGTCGCCAATAAAACTGCCTACAAGGATAAAGAGAAAAAGAAAAAGATGGAAAATGTCCTGCTTCTTTTAAAAGGGGCGCTTGAGGCGCGCGGTAAAGTGGGTTTGAAATTAAACGCAAGAAAGAAAGATTTGCCTAATATCTTAAAGATATTGCCGGCGCTGAAAAAACCCACAATTTCAACGCTTACCTTAAAAGATTGGTACGCTCTGGAAGTCATTATCGAGGAGAAAGAAGTGCGTAAACTGCTACCCCTCTTAAAAGAGAAGGGCGCAGAGGGAATTATAGAATATCCGTTAAATAAACTTATACCGTAAGAAGCTCATGAGCTCATTAGCTCGTAAGCTCATAAGTAAGAATAAAGCGAACGGTTACGAATGTCGCGGATATCCGTTGCATCCGTATTAATCTGTTTGAATTTTAATAACCTATATATACAAGGAGAAGAGAGATGCCTTGCGGGAGAAAAAGAAAATTAAAAAAAGTT
>JAQTOI010000110.1 GCA_028713415.1 Candidatus Omnitrophota bacterium | reverse complement strand
GCAGAGAAGGTAATACTTGCGGAACTATTGAAATTTTTGGTAACCTTTATCCTGCGGATATCTGGTTTGCGCGAGGCCAAGTGGGCATAATGCCATTACTTACCTACCCAGACGCAGAAGGCCTTTTATGGGCGTTAATTTATTATGAAAATGAAGAGGTATATGTGGGCCCAGCAGCAGTTGAAGATGAGATCGCTACCAGCAGTCCAGCTAAGGCACAAAAAATTTATCTAGGCGAAATCTCGCCGGAAGCGGGAACTAATACGAATTCAAATCGGTTGCGGCAGTTTAAAAAGGGCGGCCTCTTTCCGTGGCTGGTGGAGCCCTCTCCTGCCGCAGCCGATAATAACCCATTCCACTTCGTAGGTGGAAAATGGTTAAGACAAGCTTGCTCCAGCTCGCCGGCAGATTTTCAAGATTTACGCCGGAAGCGAGACCTCATCCGTCTTTTGTCGGAATGGGTTGGTTTATGTGAAGAAACGGTTCGTTTCAACGATATAGCTGCAGTATCCAGTCCTTCAGCAGCAAACAATGAGTGGTATGTTGTAAATACTTGCCTTAAAAAATCAGAGTTATATCGCAAACTTTCCGGTATAGGAAGTATTGTGCCTATATTATCCGAAGGAGAAAGCCTGTTTACTTATTTCCATCGCTTGCAGAGGATACACTATACTGCCAAGCTCATTAAGGAAAAGTTAATGCAGGGTACGCGAAGCGTGTATCGACAGAAAACTAAAATTGATTCCGCCAAGGTTAATTTTTTTACCTTATGCTATGGCATAGGAATTTTTCCTTTTTCGCAATTGGTAAAATATACAGACAGTTCTCGTTTTGCGAATACGCAGCAAGGTATTACTTGCGCCGTGCTTGCGAATGCGCGCGAGTTTACACTAGATATTTTAGATTCAGCAGGTCATGATGCAATATCGGAATTTTCAGCTGCGGCTAAGGTTAATAGGACACCTTTTTATATTACAAATGCCGTCAGAGAATTTTCCGATATGCTTGCGCTCAACGTGCAATCAGTTTGTTTAGAGGCCAGGATTGCGGCTTACGCCTACGAGATTGTGCGGACAGCAGAAGAAATGATTTTTGCAAAGATTTCAGGCACACTTGATGACGCCGATTTCACTGCTCTTAAAGCTGATTTCGAATCTTTGTACGGAGCAGGTGCTTTAAGTATGCATGAGGGCGCGTTTGAAAGAGTGATTGATAGAAAGATACAACGTATGATAGCCGGGTATATCGATAAGATAAATGGCACGATTTTTTCTTCTTCACAGCCTGCATTATTGGCTTTACGCAGGATTCATGAGCAAATTGAAAGGCTAATCCTTCAGCGATTTGCAAAGATATATGATTTAAACCGAATTAAGTATATGGTTTCCAGCTTTAACCGCGGCACGGCAGGGTTTAATGGTTCTATGTTCGCCGCCGGTTTATCGGAAGATTTATTAAGTTTAAGTGAAATAGCTTTATTAAAACTTTCGGTGCCTCTAGCCGGTTCCCAAGGACTTTGCGATTGGCGTTTACATTTTTCACGGGACGAAAAAACAATAATGACGTGGGAACAATGCGATTGCCGGAAACAAATACGCCAGTTACGCGACGAACACATGACTATCGGAGAGATAAGCAGGCAGCTTGGCATAACTCGACAGTTTGTGTGGTTAGAATTAAGCGCTGCAAAAACAGAGGGGCTTTTGCTAACATGGCAGACCGGCCAGCAAGACAGCGATTCATTAGCTAAAGTAAAAAAAGCCATAGGGCCATATCTTGTGTTGGCCGCAATAGTACGCCAGCCTTTTATAACATCAACTTTGGGTGTGGGACCTAAGGTGTTGCCCAAGTTGCCGATAGATGCTGAACAGGTGGCTGCCGATACGTGCGAATGCGTATTGAATAAGTTGATTATTTTGTTTGGCATGCTTCAGGAGTATTGTGGAAAAGTAGGCTTGTCATTTGAGAGCCTGTTTTCAGTAAACATGCATCAAAAGCTTTGCTTGGCGGGAGAACTGCAGGCAGTAGCAGCATATGATATTAGGTATATGCGCCATCGGGGCGTGGAAAAAGCTCATGAAAAAGAGAATAAACATATTCTTCAGGAAACGATTGGCAGAAAATTAGGCAGATATTTACGTAATATCAGTAACATCGAGACGGGCATGGTACATCTCACATTAGATAAAATCGGTAGACTCGTTAGGTTATATGCCGGAGATGATTTTATCTTTGATGATTTAAGCTATGCAACAGACGAATGTATTGCCGGAAGAAATAGGTTAGAGAGAATTCAACAATGTTACGCTTTATTTTTCAGCACTGCGCCGCTTGAAGAAGTGCGCGCTATTCTTATGGCTGCAAAAAATGTTAACACTAGAAGCGCTGCTATGCGAAGACAGCAAGGTGAAGTAAGGGGACAGCAGGTTACTCGCACAGACCGGCTATCCCAAGCCACACCCAGGGGTAAGGCGGATACAAGAAGAATTTCATATGCACATCTTGTTAAGAGTGTTTTTAAACAAAATTCCGGCAGTGCGAAACAGAAGTACCGGCACTTGAAGGTATCCGGCGACGCTTTAGCTGTCCTAAGTTATAATTTTGGGCTGCTTCAATGTATGGGCGTGCCTACTCCAAGAGTAAAAGCAGCGCGGTCAAAGGACAAGAGGACATCTCTCATTACCCCGAAAGATATAATTTTCTGTATGCATGGGCATGAAAGATTAATACTGTGGTTGGAAGGTAAAGATAGAAAAGCATCCTCAAAAGCTCCTCGACTGACTTACTTTAAAATTCATCTACTCGTTTCAACCTTAGCATCAAAAGAAAATTTTGTATTCGATGATATACCCGACAGCGAAGAAAATAGATTTACAGCAATAGTAGAAGCCCTTTTTTCCTTAGAGACAATTCAACAAGCACAACATATTGTGCAAATGGCAGAGGAAATTAACAGTGTATCGTCTAAAGAAAGAACGGCACAAAAGATGGGCCCTCGTCGGTTTCTTTCGCTGGTGTCACCGCGCAAACGTGAAGAATGGCAGCTTACCGGTGAAGCTTTAGCTGTGTTTACCTACAATTTAGGTATGGTTATGGTTAGAAGTACTGTGCAGCCGGCGATTTTACATCAGCGTTCACAAATAGGCGCAGCGTCCATGACCCGTGCTGACTTAGGACATGCTATGCATCGAAGCGAACAGGTGGCAGGCGGTATCTTTCGGGCGGACGGTATAATACGTTTGTGCCTGACAACATTACATTCTATAGTTCTGTCAATTGCATCGCAAAATAATTTTCAGTTGGAAGATTTACCTACTCACCAGTCCGCCGCTTGCGATGAGCGCGGGGCTTCGCAAAATATAGAGAAAAATACAAGAGCTATCGAAACTATTGATCTTTTCTTTAATATGCCAAGAATAGAACAAGCCCGGAACATGCTAAGGCGCATCCAGGCTAATGATGATTTAACAGAATTGGTTACGGATGATACTTCATACTATAATTTAACAAGAATAATTTTCCCTGTAAACAGAACAGGAGAATTTATTCTTACTCCCGGAGGAAACAGCAGAAAATTAGTTCTTACTGCATTGAATTCTTGTGTGGGTAAAGGCGCTCAAATGCTTTTTTCGCCCGGTGAATTGCCGGCGCGATTGCAGATAAGTCGTAATACCTGGCGTAATTTGAATAGGGGTACTCGTGCTTTTTCGTTTACATTTCTGCATGATATGCTGCTTGTAATTTCGCAGAAGCAATTATGCGATTTTAACCATACCCTGGATAAATTTTTACCTTATGCTGATAATCACGGCGAAACTCCCGCCAGCTCGCCTTCAGCGTCTGCCTCGGCGAAGCCTTGTCGAGACGGGAAGCCTCGCCGTATGACGGCGGGCTCGCCGGCAACAATAAAGGACGGAATAGATGATGCGCATAATTATAACGATTTAGAAAGGGTGAAAGAAAGAATGCAACAGTTTACTTCTAGTCTTAATTCCGTACCTTTTGACCAGATACCGGGCTTTATCAGGGAATTGGTCGAGTTTCAAAATAGATTCTATCAATGCTGGCGCAATACCATCTCTGCCAGGATAGAAGAACTTTTAGAACGATTGAGCGCTTTGGTTGCGCAGGCTAAAAAGAACATCAGCCCTCAAGGGGCGGCGCAGAATTTCTTGGAATATTTTTATGCGTTGCTGGAAGCGCGCTTTGGCCGCAACGAAACCGCAGACTTTTCATCAGTGAGGAACAGTTTTGAAAATACGTGCAGAGCTTTAGGCTTAGATAAGGAAGAGATTTATGCAAGAAGGAAGCTCATTAAGAGAGCTTTTGATGCCATAAATACTGAAGCCAGGTATCTTGAGGCGGTGTATCTTCACGAAAGTTTTAATCGCGAGATATTCATACCAAACGGACTCATCCTTCTTTTTATCCAAGCGGTAAGCGGTGGATATACGCTTGCGTGCGGAAAAATCAAGTCTCAAGAGATTATCGAGATTTCCCAGAAAGATAAAACGTTTCAGGTACCCGGTTATGTAGTAGAGACGCTACGTACCGGCCCCGGCTTTAGTTTCCAGGCATATTTTACGTCCTTACGTCTTTTGGTGTTTCAGCAAGGTGTTGATTGGTTAATAAACAACTTGCGGGAGGCCGGAGAGGTAATCCCCCTTCTTGAAAAGCGTCTTGGCCGGCAGTTTTCAAAAAATGCGTTATTACGCGAATTCCGCGGAGTTTCTGCGGTGGTTAATGAAGAAATGTGGAGCTATTACACCGGTATCTGGCCGTATTTTGCGGATGCCTCACAAACACCGGTTTTGCGTGAGCGCATGGTTAGTGATCTTTTTAACCATGAAGCCGTTCATTGGTTTTTGATGCACTTGATGGGCATTGGTATTGACCCGTTTGAATCTATCGAAAAAGGCGGTGAGGTTATAGACCTTGAAAACCCGCGGCACCCATTACTTCCTGAAGCTGCTTGGTCGGTTTTTGCGGATACTCTTTTCAATAAAGATAAGAGCTTATTGTGGCAGCGGTTCAATGAGGCTCACGGAGAGCAGAAACAGGAAATAATAGGGTTAGCTTTTGAAATCGCGTCAGCACTCGTCACTTTGATTCAAACTAGGATACCTTTCCACGCAGTACATAGCCATTTTCGAGAAGCGCTCGGAGATGTTGCTGTCCAAGGACAACGGCCCGCAGTTTATAGTCAGGAAAGCGGATTTATTTTAGATTATTTTGTTGAAGAACTTAAGAGAATATCTTTTCAGCCAAGAGGCATCACAAGAAGTGAAGCTTATCAATATCTTTTAAGGTACGGGCCTGATGTTGTATCCCGTTCACGGCAGCTTCTTGCAAGAGAATTTACAGCGTTGAAAGGGCTTTCCATCCAAAGAAAGCCGGGTGGACTCCTTGTCCCTCGCGTAATAGAAGCCGGGACTGCTGGGCCTCTTGCTTCGTCATCAGCAGCCTCAAACTATGGAAGAGATGCGTTGATCGCCCAACTAGTCGACACAGAAGAGTGCAGGGAACTTTGCGCAATTGCTAAAAAATTGGGCTTAGACTTAAGGCCAGTGGAAAACGGCCTTCTACATCCGGCATACGTAGGCTTTTATCAGCAAGGAGCAGGGTCAGTTGTGAGAGCTTTAAATACCGCAACCTCAACTGAGCCTACCGCAGCTTTGTACGCCTTAGGCGGCCCTGATTGGGTAAGCGCAGTTTTAAGTACGCAAGCCGACGAGATACATATTGCCGATAGAGCGTATCCGCAAATGAGCAGATTGTTGGACTGTCGTCAATCATTAGCGCAGCGTTGGTTAAAGATTCGCGGCCAACGAGTAGCCGGATACTTAAATCTATTGTGGGGTTGCGCGGCATTAGGCCAAGAAACGTGGGAACTTGGTTATTTTGTTTCTTCCATATATGGTTCAGCAATAGAAAATATTGAAATGAAAACGCTCGGTACTTTACTATGTATGGGCGTTTCACCACAAAACATCATTGGAATAGAAGAGGATGCCAGCAAAAATACGATAACGATAAAGTTTAACTGGGCCAGTCACAAGGGTAAAGAAAAACTTCATACACTGGTGTTTCATCGCGTGAGGGATATCGCGGATGTAAACAAGTATCCCCGCAGTTTGAATGAACTTCTTGAGCGGGGAATCCAGGCGTACTTTCAAAAGAGCGCGATCGACATCGATCTCTGCTATAGTTCTGCCTTTATGCCCAAGATTCTTAAATCGATAAGTGACTGCGGTTACGCGATATTTTTGTTTTCTCAGAAGCATTCCGCTCAATCTTCGGGCAGGCCGCGGGTATCGTGGAGCCAGACGTGGTTACAGCAATTGTTTAAGCATTTTGGCTTAGAAAATGTATCC
>JAQTOI010000109.1 GCA_028713415.1 Candidatus Omnitrophota bacterium | reverse complement strand
CCAGCGCTCATGATAGCCAGGTGCTCGCCTTCGTCTGCATGCGTTAGAGCGCGTTTTTTAGCGATAAAATCGGCACTCTCGCATATCGGCCCTACTACATCTACTGTTTCGTGCGACGTAGGGCGCAAGGCGCCTGAGGCAGGAAGAATTTGATGATATGCTTCGTACAAAGCCGGCCGTATCAAATCATTCATCGCAGCATCAATAATTACGAATTTCTTTTTCGGCGTTGTTTTATTGTAAAGGACTTTGGTCACCAAAACCCCCGCATTACCCACTATAAATCTGCCAGGTTCCATAATTATTTTTAGGCCGGTCTTTTTTAATAACGGGAGAACGTTTCGCGCAAATTTTTCTGCTGTTTGCGGAGTCTCGTCGTCATAGACAATACCAAGTCCTCCGCCTATATTAAGATATTCTAAATATATACCGCTATTTTTCAGCGTAGAGATAAATTTAATCATTTTTTCTATAGCGGCAACGTAGGGTGCGCCTTCGGTAATCTGCGAGCCGATATGTATATGTATACCGGTAATCTTTAAGTACTCAAAATTGTGGCGCATTAAAAATATCCGGTGAGCTTTTTTAAAGTCGATACCAAATTTGTTGGTAAGTTTTCCCGTGGTGATAAACTTATGCGTCCCAGGTTCAACATCAGGATTAATTCTTATAGCAACATTGGTGTGTTTTTCGAGTTTCTTGGCTATGCGGTTGATATTTTCGAGTTCCGGCACTGACTCGGCATTAAAAAATAAAATCCCCTTTTTTATGGCAATAGCGATTTCTTCATCGGTCTTGCCGACTGAAGCATAAACAATCTTTTGTGGGTTAGCCCCCGCTTTTAATGCCCGGAATAGTTCACCGCCTGAAACTATATCAAGGCCAGCGCCTTGTTTTATAAGGACATTGAGAATGGTGAGATTAGAATTAGCTTTTACGGAATAGCAAATTAGCGGATCAACTTCCCTGAAGGCGGTTTTTAATTTTTGATAGTGCTCGATTAAGGTGCGATAGCTGTAAATATAAAGAGGAGTGCCGAATCTACGGGCTAAATCCTGAACTTTTATATTTTCGCAGTAAAGATGGTTATTCCTATATTTGAAATAATGCATTATCTCACCGGCAAGCTAAACTTTTCAGTTATTTTTTACGGAGGATAGATTTTTTCGATTCGACAGAAACCCTGGGATCGAATAATTTGATAATGTCAGCCTTAATGAATTCTTCTGAAAATTTTTTCAAGGTATTTTCAGGCATATCTTTTATCTTTAAATTATTATCCGTAGAGTATTTAACAAGCCTGCCTACGATGGTATGAGCATCCTTAAAGGCTATTTTCTTATCCACTAGATAATACACTAAATCAGTTGCGTAAAGCGACTCATCTTTCAGGCATTCATTTATACGTTGTTTATTAAATTTAAGCGTTTTTATAAGCCCGCTTAATACTTTTAATTCGTTTGATACTATTTCAAATGAGTTAAACAAGGGTTCTTTATCTAGCTGCATATCCCGGTTGTAAGTCAAAGGTAAACCCTTCATCATGGTTAACACGCTTACTAGATTTCCATACAGTCTTCCGGCATACCCCCTTATTAATTCCAGTACATCGGGATTCTTTTTCTGTGGCATAAGAGAGCTGCCCGTACAAAACGTTTCATCTATCTCTATAAAATCAAATTCCTGCGTGGACCAGATGATTAAATCCTCTGCCAGGCGCGATAAATGAGTCGCGATGATTGACAGAACACTGATGATCTCGATTATAAAATCTCTGTCACTTACCGTATCTATGGAATTAATAGGTGATTCTAAATTTGAAATGCCGCCGATTTTCCACTTTTTTACAAGTTCACTCGCTTTTATCTGGTAGTCTCCGGCTTTAATGGGAGTTCCAGCCAAAGCTCCTGAACCCATGGTTATTTTTAAATGGTTATAAATATATTCCAGCCTGGCTTCATCTCTGAAGAGCATTTCCAGATAAGCGCCCAGATAATCTTTGAGATAAACAGGTTGGGCGTGCTGCATATGCGTAAAACCGGGTATTATGACTTCTTTATTATCTTCGCCTTGCTTCACCAGAGCTTTCATGAAGATAACCATACTTTCTTGTAAACTCAAGATTGAATATTTACAATACAGCTTCGTTGCAAATAAAACCTGGTCGTTTCTTGATCTCGCAGTATGAACTTTTAAAGCTAAATTGCCCACTTTTTTATACAATTTGTTCTGAATGTCAGTATGTATATCTTCACTGGTTTTATCGAATTTAAAATTTTTATTTTCTATACTATCATAAATAGAGTTCAAAGCTTTTGATAATTTTTTTGCTTCTTCTGGCTTTAGGTAGCCGGATTTTTTTAATATTTCCACGTGCGACAGGGAACCTAAAACGTCGCATTTAGCGAGTTTATAGTCAAAATGAATGGATTCTGTAAACTCCTCGACTAAAGGATTAGTTTTTTTATTAAATCTTCCGCCCCATAATTTTTTATTCATGCTTACCTCTCAATTAAAAAGGTTATAGCTAACACCCCTAACTTTTTTGCTCTCACTTCATGTACGGCATTGCTAAAAGCTTGATGAAGCCTTCCGCCAGCGTCCGGTCAAAAGTATCTCCTTTGCCATAAGTGGCAAATTCTTTTTTATATAATGAGCGAGCGGATTTGCGCCCGGAGATAACGATGTTTCCTTTGTAAAGTTTTAATCTGATTAATCCATTAACCGGTTTTTGCGTTACGTTAACAAAAGCATCTAAAGCATTTTTTAAAGGGGTGAACCAAAAACCTTGATAGATAAGTTGCGAGTATTTCTGCGCGACTAATTCCTTATAAAATAAGGTTTCTCTATCAATGGTGAGGCTTTCCAGCTCCCGGTGCGCCGCATGAAGTATCCATGCCGCAGGCGCCTCATAAATTTCACGGGATTTTATACCGACCACCCTGTCTTCAATATTATCAGTACGGCCTATACCACAGAGAGCGCCGAGCGCGTTTAATTTTTCGATAATACCAAGAAAATCAAGATTCCTGCCGCCTAGGCGCACAGGGGCGCCTTCTTTAAATTCAATCTCTACGGATGTTTCTTTGTTTGGTGTCTTATTGAGCGGCTTAACGAAATAATATGAATTTTCTAAAGGCTCCCTGGAAAGATCTTCTAAGGCTCCGCCCTCAACGCTTACTCCCCAGATATTTTTATCAATGCTATATACTTTTTCTTTGCTCGTTTTTATAGGGATATGATTTATTTTTGCATATTCTATCTCTTCTTCTCTTGAGTATAGCTCCCACTGGCGTAGCGGCGCTACTGTCTTTATGGCTGGCGCTAGAATTGCCGTGGTAATCTCAAAGCGCACCTGATCATTTCCTTTACCGGTGCACCCGTGTGCGACGTATTCCGCGTGTTCATTTTTTGCAACCTCAATAAGGTGCTTTGCTATTAGCGGCCGGCCCAAGGATGTACTTAAGAGGTATTTCCCTTCGTAGACAGCACCAGCTTTAAGGGAAGGTAAAATATAGTCTTGTGCGAATTCATTGCGCAAATCCTTAATATATATTTTTGAGGCCCCGCTTGCTTTGGCCCTCTTCTTTAAATCGTCAGGAGAAAATTCGCTTCCTAAATTTGCGGAAAAACATATGACGTCAAAACCTTTGTCTTTAAGCCATTGTATGCAACACGAGGTATCCAAACCTCCCGAATACGCCAAGACTACTTTTTTCATCTTCCCTCCAGTATATTACTGCCGTGATGATTAAATCCGCTAGCCGTTTTTCTTTAAAGCATATACAAGTATGGCTTTTGCGGCGTAAAGACGGTTTTGCGCCTGTGTAAATACAAAGGAGTTATTCCCGTCAATAACGCTATCCGTAATTTCTTCTCCGCGATGCGCAGGAAGGCAATGTAAAACCATACAATCATTTTTTGCCAATAAGAGAATTTTTTCGTTGATTTGGTATGGCCTGAAAACTTTCAAGCGTTTTCTTTGTTCCTGTTCTTTTCCCATTGAAGTCCAGACATCGGTATAGAGCACGTCTGCATCGCGTGCGGCATCCTGGGCCCACTCACTAATAGTAATATTCGCGCCGGAAATACGGCAATACATTTTTACCTCTTCAATGATTTCTTTTTGGGGCTGGTAACGTCTGGGCGTGGCAACCACAAGGTTTCCGCCAAGGATAGAAAAAGCGTAAATCAGAGAATTACAAACATTATTGCCGTCGCCAAGATAGGTTACTTTTAATTTCTTGATATCTCCTTTATGTTCGGTTATTGTCATAATGTCTGCCAGAACCTGTGAAGGGTGAAGCAAATCGCTTAAACCGTTAATAACGGGAATTGAAGCGTATTGCGCAAGCTCCAGTACGTTATCGTGCGAAAAAGTGCGCAATACTATCGCATCAAGAAAACCTGAAAGCGTTCTGGCAACGTCGCTGGTTTTTTCACGCCTTCCTAGGCGTATTTCGTCAGAACCATAGTATATTGCCGAACCGCCAAGCTGTTCGGTACCCACGAAAAAAGCGGTTTTTGTGCGCAGGGATGGTTTCTCAAAAATTAACCCCACAGTCTTATGATCAAGCGCTTCATGGTATTTATCCGGATTTTTTTTGATATCCGAAGCTAAATTTACAAGCTTCCATAATTCTTGCGCTGAAAAATATTTTAGCGAAATAAAGTGGCGTATCATAATCTTGTACCTGCCTTATTTTATGCCGTTGCGATTCTGCATATCGGAAAATACACTTTTCAAAATAGCCAGCCCTTTGTTCAGTTCATCTCGGCTTACATTTAAAGCTGGCATGATTCGCAATATTGTATCGTGCGTGGAATTAATAATCAGTTTGCGCTCCAGGCATTCTTTGAATATAGGGTAAGAGTCTATGGCCAGCTCCAATCCAACCATCAGGCCTGCTCCCCGTACTTCCTTTATAAAAGAAAATTTAGATTGAAGTGCACGCAGTTGTTTTTGCAGGTATAGGCCCATTTCTTTAACATGTTTTAAAATTTTTTCCTGCTCGATTATTTTAAAAACCGCAAGGCCAGCCGCACAAACAAGGGGTGAGCCACCGAAAGTTGAGGCATGCATGCCGGGTTTAAAAAGATCAGCGATTCTTTTATGAGCTATGAGAGCGGAAATGGGTACTCCTGCTCCCAGCCCTTTCGAGAGGACCATTATATCCGGTGTAATACCATAATTCTGATAGGCAAACATTTTTCCTGTGCGCCCCATTCCGGTTTGCACTTCATCGATAATTAAGAGCAGATCATTTTTTTTGCAATAGTCACGCAATTTAAGAACGTAATCTTTCCCCGCTACATTAACTCCCCCCTCGCCTTGAATTAACTCAAGGAGCACGCCTACCGTTTTTGAATTTGCTGCGTTCTGTAGCGCTTCAAAATTATTAAATGCAACATGGCGGAATTCCGGAAGAAGCGGTTTAAAATTTTCGTTATATTTTTCCTGCCCTGTTGCTGAAAGGGCGCCAAAAGTCCTGCCATGAAATGAATTCCGCATGGCAATAATTTCGTAGCGTCCGCTTTTTTGCCCATAGAGCCTGGATAATTTAAGCGCTCCCTCAATAGCTTCAGCTCCGGAATTAGCAAAAAAAACTTTTGCGTCAAAAGAATTCTTTACTATTTCCCGGGCTAAGAGAATCTGCGCTTCCTGATACAAATTATTGGGCAGATGTATGAGTTTTTTTGCCTGTTGCGCGATAACCGCCGCTATTTTTGGATGACAATGCCCCAATATAGAAACGCCCCAGCCGGGAAACAAATCGAGATAACGGCTTCCCTGATCATCCCACAAAAAAGACCCCTTACCTCTGACAAAGACCGGCCCAACCCGCTTATAGGTATTTAGAATATATTTATCATAAATGGCATAGATATTCTTGTCGTTCATAATTTTTGTATGTTATAAATTGCTAAGCTTAAAAATGGGAAGAAATAATCCTACAACATAAATAAGTCCTAAAATAAACGGAAATAAAATAGCGCTTGTTACATTAATAATAAATGTAGCTTTTTTATTTTTTAAAAACTCTTTAATAATGAGCACAAGGATAATCAGATAAAATATAAAAATAAAATTACGGTTTAAAACGATGAGTGTTAAACAAGGAAGTTCCATGCCAAAATTTTCATACATACGGGAGAACTTGTGCGCTACCAGTTCCCAACGGGTTGCCAAGATAAATAGTATCGTACATGCTATGGCTAATGCTACTAAACTTGCTTTGTTTCTTTCTTTTTCGGTTTCCATTTTTTATTTAACTATTTCAGTGCCTATTCCTGCCTGTGTAAATATCTCAAGCAGTATCGCGTGAGGAATTTTGGCGTCAATTATGTGCGCCTTTCCTACGCCTTCTTCGATTGCTTTTACCGCGG
>JAQTOI010000108.1 GCA_028713415.1 Candidatus Omnitrophota bacterium | reverse complement strand
ACTTCCAAAAGCAGGCATTGAGCAGGGAGGAGGCATACTGGTAGGAATTCATGAGGGAAGCTGGGAGTTGTATAACTGGCTGCTAGCCCACCACTTTAATTACGCTATTTTTGCGCGCGAGCAGAGCCATAAAGGCTTAGATGTATTTTTAAACGAAGTGCGCAAGGAAGAGAATCTCAAGGTGTCATTCTCTCTGAAGGAAATTGTTAAGTACCTGCGTAATGGCTACATGGTGGGTTTAGGCGTTGACCACGGAGCAGAGGATTCTGCCGTATTGGTTGAGTTTTTTTCGCATTTGGTTCCTACGCCTGCCGGAGCGGTATATCTTGCAAAGAAGCTTAATAAAAAGATTTATCCCGGCTTTGGATACCGCAAGCGCGGCTTTGACCATGTTTTAGAAATAGGTGAGCCGATAGACCCGTCCGGTTTAAGCAATGAAGAGCTCCTGCGTAAAATTAACAGGATTTACGAAGAACACTTGCGGAAGCACCCGAGCGAATACCTCTGGTATTATAAACGCTTCAAACGTAAAGGAACGCTGGACATACTCCTGCTTAGCGACGGAAAACTCGGGCATTTCAAGCAATCGCAGGCCCTCTGCGCTTTATTTGAGGAAGAAAATTATGAAGTACGCGTTAAATCAATTGAGATGCGCTATAAAAATAAAGTTGCCAGGATCTTATCGGAAGTCTGCGCTTTTTTTTCAAGCCGCGCGTGTTCCGGTTGTGGCGCCTGCCTCAAGTGCCTTCTGGAAAAAGATACTTACGGCCAGCTTTCTGGAAGCTATGCTGATATCGTGATAAGCACCGGCAGTTACGCTGCGGCAGTAAACCGGATATTTGCATCCTACATCGGAGCAAAATCAATAGCTATATTACGGCCTAATATCCCTTTAAGCAGGTTTGATTTGGCAATTCTACCTTGCCATGACCGGATGAAAACTCCGAATTCCGTACGCATAAAGGGTGCCTTGTTTTATTCGAGCAACATCGAAGAAAAGATAAAATTATGCAAAGATTTTTTCAAACTCGGGCCCAATAAAAAAGTGTCCGTCTTTTTCGGAGGGCCCATCTACGACACGCAGGAATTTATCGAGAATTCCAAGCGCTTTATCGCCAAAATAAGGGAATATTCGGAAAAGTTTAATTACCGGCTTTTAATCAGCACCTCGCGGCGCACTCCACAGGTTATCGACGAATACTTAAAAGAGACTCTCGAAGGCTTTGTGAACACCGAGGCAATAGTTTACGCAAAAAAAGAAAACTATGATTTTGTTTTTGAGGGGTTTGCGAGCCTGTCTGAAATTGTTTTTGTGAGCAGCGAAAGTATTTCCATGATCTCTGAAACGCTTTCTCTTAAGAAACCGTGCGTTTGCCTTTTCCTGGAACGCGCGGACGCCAAACATAAAGTATTTCTTGCCTCAATCGCGAATGAAGCCGGGTTTCTAAGCCCTCCATATGAAATAGAAAAAGTGAACGTAAAAATTTCTTCTATTTATGAAGAAAACCGCTTGGCAGTCAAAGAAGCGATAAAGAAACTATTATGAAGATAGCGCAAATTTTGCCTCAAATGAATTTTGGCGGAGTAGAGCGGGGAGTATATGACCTGGTATGTTACTTTAAAGGGAGCAAATACAATAATATTGTCGTTAGTTCAGGGGGGCGCCTGGCGGATGAGTTGAAGAAAGCGGGGATTACCCATTATAAATTGCCGGTATATAAAAAATCACTGCTTTCGGCAATTTATGTTCCGCGCCTGCGCAATATTATTAATAAAGAAAAAATAGATATCGTCCACGCACGTTCTCGAGTCCCGGCCTGGATAAGTTTTTTTGCCACGCGCGCAAGTAATACGCATTTTGTCACCACCTGCCACGGCATCTATCGAAGTGGCGCATGGAGCGAGGTGATGGGCTGGGGTAAGATGGTAATTTGCCCCTCACGGGCTGTGGCGCGGCACATGCGTGAGAAATTCGGCGTACCCGAAGAAAAAATAATAATAATCGAGCGCTGGGTTGATTTGAATAAATTCCGTTTCACCAGCTACGATTTTAAAAAAAGCAGCAATAATATAGTAGCCATTGGCAGGATTTCTTCCTCTAAGGGATATGAATACCTCATTGAAGCTTTCCGTAAGGTTGTCCGCCTGAATCCTTATTTGAAGCTAAAGATAATCGGCTCACCCGATAAATTTAAAATGGATTATTTTAATCATCTTAAAACCCTGGTTACACGTTTTGCCCTGCATTATAACGTGCAATTTGCCGGTTATCAGCCGGATATCGAAAATATTTTAAAAGACGCGCGCATGCTGGTTGCCCCTTCGGTCATTGAAGAGTCTTTTGGCCGGGTAATTATTGAGGCTTTTGCCTGTGGCGTGCCGGTATTGGCCACCAAAGTAGGGGGATTTAGAGAAATTATCGAAAATGGCAAAGACGGGCTTCTCATTGAGCCCAGAGACGCTCAGGCGATAACGGACGGAATTTTAAAAATATTAAATGACACCGCTTTTGCCCAAAGCCTGACTGTAAACGCAAAAATAAAAGTCGACGATACCTATACCATTGATAAAGCTTTAAAGCGGACCGCCCAGATTTATGAAAAAACTATTGCCCTTACGCGGATACTGGTCATCAAACTATCTTCTCTGGGCGATTTGATACTTTCCCTGCCTTCGTTTAAGGCTTTACGGGAACGTTTCCCTGACGGAAAGATTTCCGTCCTTACTTCGAAGAAATACGCGCCACTTTTATATGGCTGTCCATATGTAGATGAAGTAATAACGCTTGATGATGATTATAAGAAATTTAAAACAATCCTGCGTATCAGCAAAGATCTGCGGCGCAAATCTTTTGATTACATCATTGACCTGCAGAATAGCCGCGTTTCGCACATTATGAGTTTTCTAAGTTTTCCCAGGCACTCTTTCGGATACAGCCTGCGTCTAGGCAAGCTGCTCACCCGAAAAATACCTTACTTGCGTAGCGACGACCCGCTAACTTCACAGGAAAGGCTACTCAAACTCTTAGGTATCACTTTTGCAGAAAAAAAGCTTGTTTTCTGGCCACAAAAGCCTTCGGCAGAGCTTAATTTGCCTGAAGGTCACCTGATAGGGATTAATGTTTCGGCGTCAGCGCGTTGGGTTTCTAAAAACTGGCCAACGAATAATATCTCCACGCTTATAGAATTAATCAATAAAAACTTTCCTTCCTACAAAATTGTCCTTTTCGGCGATGAATCAAGCCGTGAGCGCGCCGCGCGCATAGAGAGTATGCTTTACCCTAAACCTATTAATCTTGCCGGGAAGCTTACTTTGCGCGATCTGCCCCAGGCAGTTTCTAAATTAAAAGCATTCGTTACTCCGGATACTGCTACCCTGCATTTAGCGCAAAGCTTGAAAGTACCGACTATAGCGCTTTTTGGCCCTACAGATCCAAGCCGCCACACTATACCCGCAAAGAACCTCTATATCGTCCACAAAAAATTAGTTTGTTCATCGTGTTATGACCCTGAATGTAAATTAAGAGAAAAAAACCTCTGCATGGAGAAAATAGTACCGCAGGAGGTATTCGCTATTATAAAAGAAATTATCGCTAAAGCATCTCTTTTATGAATGTTTTAATTCTCGCAAACCATTTTAATCCCGGCGGTATTTCGCGCTACGTTCTTAATCTGTCCCATGGTTTAAAAGAGCGGGGCAATAATATTTGGGTTGCTTCATCTGGCGGAGAGTGGGTCAACCGGTTAACTCCGGGCGTGAAGCATGAAACTATTCCTATAAAAACAAAAGCCATACTTAGCCCGAAGGTATTTTTTTCGTTTGTTAAGCTAAGTAAATTTGTCAAAAACAATAATATTCAGATAGTCCACGCTAATACCCGCGTAACTGCGGCAGTGGCGCAACTTTTATTTAAGTTCAACCGCATTCCTTACATAACTGCGTTTCATGGATACTATCGGCCGGGGCTCTGGCGCAAATTAATCAAGCTCTCCGGTATGCGTTCAATTGCGGTAAGCCATGCTGTAGAAAACCATCTAGCGGTTGACTTAAAAATTGACCAGCCTAAAATACGCGTGGTTTATAACGGTATTGAGCTGGAAGATTTTACCGGTAAGCGCGCGCAAAGAGGCGATTTCGGCTTCGCAACGAAAGACTTATTGTTTGGTATCTTAGGCAGGATTTCGCAGGAGAAAGGGCATTTTCTTGCCGCGGCAGCTTTCGAGAAAATTTTGCAAAAACACCCCTCTTCTTATCTTCTTCTTTCCGGAAAAGGTAAAATGGAACAAAAACTGAAATTATTTATTGAAGAGCGAAAAATAGCTTCGCGGGTAAAATTCATTGATTGCGAAGCAGGTGATTTCCTGGATATTCTGGATATCCTGCTTGTTCCGTCGGTGAAGGAAGGTTTTGGTTTATCGATTGTTGAAGCATTTGCAAAAAGAGTTCCGGTAATAGGTTTTAATGTCGGAGGTATCTCCGAAATAATACGTAACAGTGAAAATGGCATCATTTTTTATGAATATACCGCCGATGCGCTGGCGTCTGCGGTTGAAAACTTACTTAATAATACCGCTCTGCGGGATAAAATTATTGATTGCGCAAGCCGTGACGTGGCTGCGTTTTCGCTTTCAGCCATGGCCGGGCGCACGGAAGCGGTGTACCGGGAAGTTTTATCATGAAGAAAATATCTAAATTATTTGTTATATTTTTCGCCATCTTGATAATTATCGGCAGTTTCTGCGGATATCTGTACCTTAGCTATACAACTCCGATTTTAATGTATCACTCATTTGATCCTTCGCGCATTGATACTTACGCCGCCATAACCCCTGAAGTTTTCAGAGAACAGATGCAATTTATTGAGAAACATGGTTACCGTGTGATATCTCTCCAAGAGTATTGCCGTCTCTTGAAAAATAACCAGCCCCCCGGCAGAAACCTGGTAGTAATTACTTTTGATGACGGCTACAACGATAACTTAGCCGCGGTAAATATATTAAAAGAATTCAATTATCCGGCCACAATATTTATTATTGTTTACCGTATAGGACAGGAGGACCACCTCTCGAGTTCCGATATTTCCTGGGTCTTGCAAAACAGTCCAGTTAAAATCGGCTCGCATACGCTTAGCCACCCGGATTTTACAAATATAAGCGACAACCAGCTTAAACGCGAGATATGGGATTCAAAAATGGAGCTGGAAGCCTTATTTTCGCAGGAGGTTTCAACCCTCTCATACCCAACCGGAATTTTCAACGAAAAAGCTTTAAATTGGGCAGAGGATGCAGGGTTTATATGCGCTTGTAGCACTAACCGTGGTTTTTCAAGAAAACTGAACCGTTTTGCTCTGCGCCGCATAAAAGTTACCAACCGTGATACCGGATTTTATCTCTGGGCAAAATTAAGCGGATTTTATAACGTTTTCCGTAAACTGAAAAAACCGTATTAGATAGCCTGTAACTTGAGGCCTGCAGCCTGAAAATTATGAATAGAATTCTTATCGTCACCGTCAACTGGCTCGGCGATGCACTCATGACTACACCGGCATTACGCGCCATAAAGGAAAACTTTCCCTTATCTTTTATTGCGGTTATGGCGGTGGAGAGGGTTGCGCCTGTATTTAAAGACAATCCTTATGTGGATGAAGTGATAATTTTTGATGAGCGCACCACTCATCGGAGTTTTATCGCCAAACTCGGCTTCGTACGCGCCCTGCGCGCTAAGCATTTCGATACCTGTTTTTTGATTCACCGCTCATTTACCAGGGCATTAATCGCTTATTTTTCCGGAATACCAACGCGCATAGCTTATCGCCGGGTTAAATCCATAGGTGTTGTGAATATGCCCGTAGATCCACCGCCGGAAAATATTCACCGGCAGGATTATTACCTATACCTTTTTGAGAAAGCAGGGATTAAGATAACGAATAAAGACCCGCAGTTTTTCGTGCCTGATGCATTTCGCGCCCGCGCCCGAGAAAATCTTGAAGCAATTCGCGCGAAACACCCGCTAATTTTAGCAATGCATCCCTCGGCCAACTGGGACTTAAAACGTTGGCCGGCTGAACATTTCGCTTTGCTCGCTGATAAGCTTATAGCGGAGTTAAATTGCGCAGTTATCTTTATCGGCGCAAAGAAAGACTGCAGAATCGTAGATAATGTAATAAAACAAATGCGCCACAGTGCTTATGATTTCTGTGGCAAAACCGACTTAAAAGAATTAGCTGCCATTTTGGAAAATATGAAGCTTTTTATTTCTAACGATTCAGGCCCCGCGCACCTGTGTGTGGCTTTAGGGGTAAATTCGCTTGTTTTATTTGGGCCGACTTCCGCAGATATTACCGCTCCTCGCTCAGCTTGTGTAAAAATTATAAAAAGCAAGGTTGAATGCGAAATTCCCTGCTATAATTTATCATGCGATAATAACCGCTGCATGA
>JAQTOI010000107.1 GCA_028713415.1 Candidatus Omnitrophota bacterium | reverse complement strand
CGATAACCGGTGGACGATTCTAGCTACGTAACCGTTTAACGCTAGACGATCTAAGTTTTTACGATGTAACTTTAATCTTGTATTTCAAACGACACCGAAGCTTCCAACTTTCCTGTCCAGGCATCGGTTACTTTATCCCATTGGTCAACGTTGCCTTGCCTATCGGCAGAACTTGCAAAATTACAATTATTAACGTATTCAAAATCCAGTTGATATTGGCCGGGGGAGTTGAAAACATCCGACAATAACTGCCTAACGATAATATAATCCTTAGTACCGCTTAAAAAGCCATAATCTCCTTTAATGCCCCAACGCCTTCTCACATCTTCATCCGATATATTAGCTTGATGAGGCCCTATTTCAATCAGGCCAACCCATTCGTTGCCCTCGCTTTTATTGGAATACGTTTTCATGACCGGGTCAAAAAATTTATTACCTTTAAATCTTAACGGAATTCCTAAAGCATCACCCGGCGTTAAAACCTTAAAATATTGGGCTTCTACGGCATAGGAAGCCTCGAAGCGCATATCCGGCTCAAGGAGAATTATACTGCCGCCTGGCCGCCTAACGCGGCACTCCAGGCCCAATTCACAGCCTACCCACGATTTTCCCAGGGTATCGGGATGAAATAACTTTATGTCTTTTGTATCGCGGTTAGTTAAATAAAGAGTTATCGCGATGGGTTCGCCCTGCTTATAAACACTCTTATCCGTTACGGCGTGAAATTCTATCGCGGATAATTGCTCTTGGCAATAGCCGCTAGTATAGGCAATTATTAGAATTATAAATAGAAGTGCTTTTTTCATGGGGAAGGACTCTCCTAACGACTGCACCGAGGTTTTACTTTTGCCAGTGCGCATACAAGGCAGGCGATTGCGCGAGCGCCTCCTAGAATATCCAGGCCTTCTTTAGATTTTATTTTTATGTTTATGGGGCAACCTTGAAAAATACGTTTAAGCGAGCTAAGTATTGCTTGCTTGTGGGGTGCAAGGCGCGGCTGTTCTGCGACAATAGTAATATCCATATTCGTAATTTCATATTTTTTTGAAAATCTTTTTAAAATCTGGGCGGTAATTAACTTACTATCCAGCCCCTTAGATGATTTTGACTCAGGAGGGAAATAGTCACCGATGTCGCCCAAGCACGCACAACCGCATAACGCATCGCATGCCGCATGCAGTATAACGTCGCCGTCAGAAACTGCCTCCAGGCTAAATTTTGCCGGTATTTTTATTCCTCCGAGGATCAAATCTTTCTTCTTTGAGCGCGCGGCGCTGAAACGATGGACATCAAAACCAAAACCAATACGATAATTATTCATAATAATATTTTAGAAGCGGAAACACGCTGATTTTACGTTGACATTCCGCGTTTATCCGCGTTTTGTTCCGCGTTTATCCGCTTCTAGTTTTAAAATCGCTTCCGCCAGTTTAATATCTTCGGGATAGGTAATTTTAAAATTACCGCTCTCCCCTTCTATTATTTTTACTCTTTTTCTCGTCACTTCAAGGACCTGCGCGTCATCAGATACTTTTTTATCTCGTAAGGAACAAAATGCTTTTTTGATTACATCAAGCTTAAACCCTTGAGGCGTCTGGGCAAGAAATATTTTTTCCCGCGCGAGCGTCTTTTTAATAAAACCATGATGGACTTCTTTTACCGTATCTCTGCAAGGTAACCCGCAAATAACTGCCGGGAATCTCCTAAGCTCCTTTATGAGGCGCTTCACTAAAGCCGCGGAAACAAAAGGCCTTGCGCCGTCGTGAATAAGTATGTGCGTGATATCGCCCCTTAAGGCTTTAAGCCCACAGCAGACAGAATCATTCCTCTCTTTTCCGCCCTCTACAAAGAAAATGCGCTGGTTACCTAAGGCGCACACCGATTTTTTTGCTACGGACAGGTGTTCTTTGCGTAAAACAAGCACTATCTGCTTAATTTCGGCTATTGTTGCAAAAACGCTTAGGCTATGGTAGAAAAGGGGCTTTCCACCCAGAGGAAATATTGCTTTTTTATGAAAGCGGTCAAATCGCTTTCCCTGGCCAGCACAAACAATTATCGCTGCAATTTTCATAATGATTATGCTTCACGCTATTTAGTTCGTAAGCTCTCAAGCTGATAAGCTCCTGGATGGTTTTAAAAAAATTAAGAGCCAATGGCTTTATGAGCTTCTTCTCTTTCCTAATCAGCTAACGAGCTCATGAGCTTATGAGCTAACGAAGTTATGACACCAATTTCGTAAATACAATCCTGCCGCTTGGGCTTTGCAAGACAGAGGTTACCTCAATATCTACTGTTTTACCTATGAGCCACTTTGCATTTTCAACTACCACCATTGTCCCGTCTTCCAAATACCCAACCGCTTGGTTGTGCTCTTTACCTTCCTTGACCAGCTTTAAAGAAAACCTCTCCCCGGAGATAAAAGTGGGTTTTAAGGCATTCACTAAATCATTTATATTAAGCACTTTCACGCCTTGCAACTGCGCGATACGGTTAAGGTTATAATCGGTAGTTAAAATCTTGGCGTCTAAATTCTGCGCCAACTTTACGATTTTTTCGTCAACGCTGTTTACTCCCTCAACATCCTCTTCGTGTATGGTAACTTCAACGTTAGGTTCTTTTTTAAGGGCGTGTAAAATTTCAATGCCGCGTTTACCTTTTTGCCTTTTCATGTGGTCAGTCGAATCGGCCAGAGCCCTCAATTCATTAAGCACAAAAATAGGTATTACAAACCTGGCCTCCAAAAAACCGGTTTTCACGATATCGATAATCCTTCCATCGATAATAATACTGGTATCGATAATAACTGTTTCCTCTTTCAATTCCTGGCGTTTAAATTTCACGTAAGGAATAACCAGGTTAAACTCACTTCTTCCCTTAAGCCCCAAAGTAAGCCCCAGATATACGAATATTATTGTGACAAACGAACTGATACTTGAAACTAGCTGGGGCGCCAGGAGAAAACTTTTTAGCGCTTCAGAAAATACTTTTGCCAGCAACAGGCCTAGCACAACCCCAAAGACAGCGCTGGAAAGTCCTTTGAGCGAAACCTTACGCGCAAAGACCTCGAAGAATACGACTGATAAGCCGGCCGTAAAGCCAAATATCATGGCAACTATGGCATTCGTACCACCCAAGGAATAACCAGCAGCCGTACAGATAAAAACAAAAAATAACCGCAGCATCAACAAACTTTTCATAAAAACCCTCCGATACGCACATTATTTTTTTCAAGCGCGAAGCGCGCATCCTCTTACGAGGACGCTTCGCAGGAAAAAATAATAGTGCAAATTGTCCCGTTATTTCTTACTTTTATTGTGTATCTATAAGTTGGAATAACGGGGCTATTATTATAAAAAAACGTTTTTTTCTACAATCTATCGATGCACCGGAAGAAAAACCGGTTATATTTAGTGGAATACTTCATTAACTACATCTTTTAATTGTCCGAACCCTTCGATCGCGAAACGAAAGCTTTTATCGACTTCTTTTAGATTACTGGAAGCTATAAATGCGCGTTTGGTAGAGGCGCGTGCCAGCTCTTTGAGCCTGAGATTTATATTGTTAACCCTTCGCAACTCGCCTCCAAGTCCTACCTCTCCTATAAAGACGTTATGAGAGGGCAGAGCCTTGTCTTTAAGGCTTGAGAGCATGGCAACGCAGGCGCCTAAATCAGCAGCCGGGTCATTTATACGAAGGCCCCCCGCGACATTCAAAAAGATATCTTCAGCTGACAGTGAAATTTTCAAACGTTTCTCGATAATCGCGACCAACAGAGAGAAACGATTAAAATCAAAACCAAGGCTTCTGCGGCGTACTACGCCAAAGCTTGCCTTACTGACTAAAGACTGAAGCTCAACCAATAGAGGCCGCAGGCCCTCGATAACGCAAACTACAGAGCTTCCTGAGACCGGTTCTGACTGGTGCGGAAGGAAAATTTCATCTAACTTTTTTACCTCTTTCAAGCCATTCGAGCTCATCTCAAAAACGACAATATCGCCTGTGGGCCCAAATCTATTTTTTGTTGCCCGTAAGAGGCGGTAATCGGAAAGCATCTCGCCCTCAAAATAAAAAACGCAGTCAACGATATGCTCAAGCAACTTAGGCCCTGCTATAGCGCCATCCTTGGTTACGTGCCCTACGATAAATATGGCACACCCTTTAATCTTGGCGATTTGAGTAAGATAATCGGCGCAGCCCTTGATTTGCGAAACACTGCCTTTAGCGCCTTCGTAGCGTGAAGAGTATACTACCTGTATCGAATCTATAATAACGAATTTAAAGTCATTGCTCTCTATGTGCTCGTAAACTTTTCCTAAGTCATCTTCTCCTAAAATGTATAGGCGGGAGAAATCACTTTTGCTTTGGTCTTTGTTCGAAGCGCTTCGTCCTTCGGGGATACTCGGGGCTTCCTTCGGTCGCAGCCTATCCGCGCGCACCGAAACCTGTTCCGGAGATTCCTCGGCACTGACATATAATGTTTTGCCGATAAAAGACAGCTTGCCCGCTACCTCTAAAAGCAAAGTGGATTTACCTACGCCCGGTTCTCCGCCAATAAGAACCGTCTCTCCGTTCACGATACCTCCGCCTAAAATGCGGTCAAAGCCTTCTATGCCGGTAAGAATTCTTGGTATTTTTTTCTCATTGATATTACCGAAAAGCTTAGGCGCCGTTTTTTCTTTGACGATTGGGTGTTCCTCGCTAACTTCTGCCTCCTCGGCAAAAGTTTCCCAACCTTCGCATAAAGGGCATTTTCCTAACCATTTAACTGATTTATAGCCACAAGCTGTACAATGGAACATAGTTATAAATAAAACAGACTAAAGACTAAAGACCAAATTCTGAAAAAGTTTAAAGTTATAAGTGCCTAAAGTGAGCTAAAGTTATTTAACGTCCCTTTAACTTTAGGCACTTCAAACTTTAGCTCACTTACAACTTATTTTTAAAATGTCTTCGGTCTTTGGTCTTCGGTCTTTGGTTTTCGGTCTTTAGTCCTAGTTTCTCTAGGTTTATATAATAATTTCCAGGGATGGCTTTTTAAATCATCCATAAACTCTTCAGTCTTACGGTACAGCGCATCATCGTAGAGGAATTTTCCGATCGTCCCTTCTTTCTTTTGTATATCTTCGACTATTTTGCGTATATTAAAGGTTATGGCCTCAGTATTGGTAACGATGTTTTCGAAAGAATTCTTCATTTTTCCGTTCTTAACGAAGTCGTTGACTTCTCCCATTGTCTTATGGAAGTTGGCAATAACGGTAAAAAGCGGAATTGGAGATACTCCTTCGACAGCTTCGTCTTTTGCGAAGTAACCTGTTATTTTTTCAGGAGGGATTATTTCAAGATATTTTTCTCCGAAAAGGCTTAAGCTGTTGATAATGAAAGAGGAGCCTTTTGGTATGCGTACGCCCTCCTCTACTTTCGCATATACATAAACTATCGGCTGGCCGTTTTGTTCTTTTATCTCTACTTTTTTTACTTCACCGACGTCAACCCCGCAGAAACGTACCGGAGAAGCGGGGCGTAAGCCCTCGGCAAAATAAAACTTTATTTTTATAACATATGTCCCTTTCCAGAAAGTCACCTCTCGTATAGAAAGAAGGGTAATCAAAAGCAGGATGAGTGCGATAACAAAAAATCCGCCTACTTTCATTTCCAAAAAATACTTTTTGAAATCCCACGTTCCGTTCTTCATTATCACATCCCTCCGCTTAAATATTAATTTTTAATATAGGAATGATTAAATCATTATTTTCTCTTTGCTTACGAGCTTATTCTCCCTCTTTTTTCTTTCTTATGAGCTCATGAGCTGATGAGCTTATGAGCTTCTTCTATACTTCCGTCTCCTTTATCGGTCCGGCTGATGAACCCTTAATGAACTGAATCACCCTGGCATCGTTAGAATCATTCAAACTATTTTTATCGCCCTGAAAAATAATTCTGCCGCCCAAAAGAAATGCGAGGCGGTCGGCTAATTTTAAACCTACTTCCAAATCATGGGTTACTACAAGGGAAGTGATACCTAAGCGTTTATGTAAATCGTCAATCAATGAAACTACTTTATCTACCGCAATCGGATCAATTCCCGTAGTAGGCTCATCGTAGATAACGATTTTAGGGCTATAGATAATCCCCCGGGCTATAGCGACCCTTTTCTTCATGCCGCCTGAAAGCTGGTAAGGATAAAGGTCTTCGATGCCTTCCAGGCCTACGAGTTTAAGCGTGTCTTTAACCCGCTTGCGAATTTCCGGTTTTTTCATATGCGTGTGTTGATAAAAATAAAAACCCACGTTTTCCTCAATGGTAAGAAAATCAAAAAGGGCTGCGCTTTGAAATACCAGGCCAAATAACAACCTTATCTTCTCAAGCTCTTTTTTATTCATCTGGGTCAAATCCGCTCCGTCAATAAAAATTTTCCCGGAATCAGGGCGCAATAGGCCCATAATGTTTTTCAGGAG
>JAQTOI010000106.1 GCA_028713415.1 Candidatus Omnitrophota bacterium | reverse complement strand
AACGGCTACAACCAGCTCAAGTAATGGTTTTTCGGACGCAAAGAGGCTGCAGGGAAAATAAAAACTGCTACAAGCAATAATAAATGCGATAATTATGTTTTTAAATGGGGGGGCTGGGTTAAAAATAGAAATCTGCGGCATATTTATTCGTCAGATATTTTTCGTTTGCGCCTCTACTTCTGCTATGCGGCTATCCAGGGCGGCGATAAAAGACGCCGGAGCCTGGTGCGCTTTGCAGACACTCTTTAATTCTTGTAATGCTGCTATTGTTGTGGCTTTAATTTTGGATAATTTAGTAATAATTGCCTGGGCATCGGTGCTATAGGCACTAGCAAGCATGTCCTGTATCGCTCTTATACTCTCAAGCATCTTCGCGTGATAATTTGTTAAATCTGCCGGTGGCGTAAGCGCGCTAACTTGCGCTAAATAGTTTGCCATCAAATCGCGCAATTCCTTGATAGCATTTTCCTGCTCTCCAGCAGAAGAAGATCTTAAAAACTTGTCTGCTAAACTTTTATATGTAGCTCCTGCACTATTGGCAATGCTTTGGAGTTTAAGCATATAGACGCTTGAGTTCATAGACCACTTGGTCCACTCCGAAAGGCCTTGAGCGTATGAACTGTCACTCTCTGTAGGCCAGCCAATCTGGTAGATGGATGAGCCCATAGGTTTCGCGCCGGTGTTGTATGAAGGAACAGCTCCATACGTCGAACTTCCGCCTGCAAGATATACGCTGATGCCTCGGCCGTCGACGCTGACAATATCTTCGAAATAATAGGTCAATGGTATTCCGCTAATATCAATTTTAAGGAAGTCTTTACCATGTTCGACAACTTTTCCCTCTATTGTTTTTCCGGATTTTAAGATAATAACTTCAGCGCTCGTATAGAAACAGGCGCAGGTAACGATAATAAATACCAGCAATATGCGGCAAAACAATAAACGGCTGCGGATGCGCATTGTCATAATCACGCCCTCCCTACATATTCTCCCGTCACCGTATCGATACGCACAATGTCTCCTTCGGCAACAAACAACGGCACATTGATTTTGTAACCGGTCTCTAAGGTAACTAGTTTACGCGCGGTGCCTTCGGTGTCTCCGCGCAAGCCCATGGGCGCTTCAACAACTTTTAAATCTACCCTCGGCGGCAGGTCCAACGACACAGTCTTGTGGTTGTAATAAAGTAAAGTGGCTTCGCAGTTTTCTTTTAGATAATTTTTGGCATCTGCGACAATATCATCGCTGACAGCAATTGTTTCATAGGATTCCATATCCATAAAATGGCTTCCTGAAGAATCTCTATAAAGAAACTGTACTTTTTTCGATTCAACATCAGCTTCTTCAACTGTCGCGTCGGTATTGTAGCGTTTTTTAAGAATTTTTCCTGTTTGCAGGTTTTTCATGTACAACTGATAACAGGCCTGGTAATTACCCGGAGTGCGGTGGTCCATATCCACCACCACGTATAACTCTCCTTCATCTTTTAAAATCGTCCCTTTTTTTACTGCCGCAACTCGCATAGTTAACCTCCAAATTAATAGCTGATGAGCTCATGAGCTGTTAAGCTCATAAGGAAAAATAAAAATTTAAAATTTGATTCCCACCCTCTGGATTCCCCTTCTTAATGTTTATGAGCTCAAAAACTAATGAGCTTACGAGCTATCTTTATTGTCGCGCTCCGTAGCGCGTGACAACTGATGTTTACTCCAACAGGTAATCCGGCAATATGTGTAGGTGCGGTTTTAATCTTTACTGCTAAAACGGTACATTTACCGCCCAATCCCATTGGTCCGATGTGTAAAGAATTTATTTTTGTGCATAAGCGCTGCTCCAACTGCCTTAATGTTTTATCCTGATTCGGCTTATCCAGATTTTGGAGCAATGCTTTTTTGGCTAATAATAAAGCGGTATCTGAAGTGCCGCCAATACCTATACCTATAATATAGGGTGGGCAGGCTTCGGGGCCGGCGCGTTTAACTGCTTCGACAATAAAATCCTCGATCTCACCTAAACCGGCAGTAGGATTAAACATTCTTAGTTGCGATTTATTCTCGCTGCCAAAACCCTTGGGAAGAATCGTAATTTTTAGCCCTTTAAACGAAGAAGGAAACTCTACATGCGATACAACGCCGATATAAGAAGGCGTCCCTCGCTTTAATGGATCTACGACAGAGGCGCGCAAATAGTTTTTCGCATAGCCGCTTGCAACAGCCTCCTCGATAGCTTTAACTAAGGTTGAAGAAACAGAGACATCCTTCCCTGCCGCAATAAATACTACCGGCAATCCCGTATCCTGGCAAATAGCCAAAGATTCTTTCTTGGCGATTTTAGCATTTTCTAAAATCCAGCCTAGCGCATTCTTCGCTTTTATATTTTTTTCCAGCCTATACGCTTTTTGCAAAAGGTGCAAAACATCCGCCCGCAGGTTAAAATTAGCCCTTGCAACTAATTGTTCGATTTGTTTTTTTATGTCCATATATACCCTGATTACACAGATTTTAAAAAGATTACACAGATTACTTAATGCCTAGCTGCTTATGCAGCTGGGAAACAATTTTAGCATTAATATTCTGTTTCCGGCATATACCTAAAAATAAGGACAATTTTTCTTTAAGCTGCTCCTCAAAAGGATTTTCAGGCTGCAGGATAAACCTTATCATAGGATTTACCTCTTTTATTATTTCTATAGATTTCACAATATCTCCAACTTCTGTGTTTTTACCTATAACCGCTTTTACAAATACTTCCTTAGCGCAAGCTACTTTTAAGAATTCTCTATGTTCGCTCCAAAGCTCTTTTTCTTGCGTTGAAGAAGGTAATTTAAAATCCATAGCCACAATATCGCAATAATCAATAACATCCTTTAATGCATCAGCTAGAACACCGTTTGTCTCAAGATAGGTCTTTGTACGCCTGGCTTTTAATAGCTTAAGGGCGGCTTTTAAGAATTCGGGTTGCAAAAGCGGCTCGCCGCCCGTAAATGACACCGAATGATAATCATGGTATGACTCAATCTGCTGAATAAGGTTTTCAAGGCCTATCTCCTCATAGCGAAATAATTCAGTATCGCAGTAGCTACAGGAAAGATTGCAGCCAAAGAACCGGACAAAAACCTGGGGCAGGCTTTGATATATTCCCTCACCCTGAATGCTTTTAAAAATTTCTGAGATTTTGGCGGTCATATTTTAACCAGAGATAAACGGATGTCACGGATGGTTACGGATTCAACGGATATATCCGTATGCATCCGCAGTAATCCGGCTTTATCCGCCTTTATAATTTTTTCAATAACGGATCAATCAGGCCCAGTTCCTTAAATGCCTGCATACGAAATCGGCAGCTATCGCACTTTAAACACGGGGTTTTGCCGCCGCCGTAACATGACCAGGTATATTCAAAGGGAACTTTCAGGCTCAACCCTGTTTTTATTATTTCTTTTTTGCTTTTATTAATGAGCGGAGCGATTATCTTTATGCCTGTCTTGGCTACTCCAAGATTAGCTGCACGCTGGAAACTTTTTAGAAACTGCGGCCGGCAATCGGGATATCCTGAATAATCCTGAACATGCGCGCCGATAAATATCTTTTTTGCGCCAATGCTCTCGGCGTAAGAAACAGCATAGCTTAAAAAAATTATGTTTCTTCCAGATACGTAGGTAACTGGAATATTGTTCTTTTTTAAGTTCCTGTTTACGGGCGTCGGGATATTTTTATCAATAAGGCTGGAATGAGCCCAATTCAAATCTATGGCAGCAACACGGTAATTGATGCCGTTTATTATAGCTATCCTTTTAGCGCATTCTATCTCTTTTTTGTGCCTCTGATGATAATCAAAAATAAGAGCTTTCAGGCTAAGCCCCTGGCTTTTAGCGATATAAAGCGTTACCGCTGAATCAAGCCCTCCAGATAGTAAAATTACTGCTTTATCCATATCAATGGCTCCACGCTACAGGCTTCAAGCTACAAGCTTAAAGATAAATTTAAAGAAGCTTGCGTCCTGCAGCGTGCAGCCTGTAGCTAGAAAAATTATTCGCTATATATCACCTAGGATCTCTTTAGCCTTCGCAAGGTCTTCTTTTTTAATCAACAATTTGGCGGCTTTAGCGTAAAGCATATGAGGCCTGCATCCGCCGCAGTCATCAGCTACTACAACTCCTTCTATCCCGCTGCTCAAAAGTAAATCCCTTGCCATTTCGGCCTCATGCCTCTTGAGAAATTCTTTAACTACCGCTAAATCTTCCATTGATAAAAAAGCTTACGAGCGCGCAGCATAATAAGAGCTATTTCTGATATATAACGCAGGAATTTTAGTTTCGCCTGCACTAGAGGGGCGCGCGGAAACTTCACTATTCGCTATATGACGCACAAGAGGTATCGGTTTCCCAAACCTTAACCTCCTTTAGGGCGCATTTTTTATCTAAGATTGCCTTTTCCAATTTTGTAAATATATAGCGGGAGATTTCTTCTGAACTGGGGTTATGCGTGGAAAAATATTTTATCTCATTCAGATGTTTGTGATCGAGTTCTTCTAAAACGGATGCTGTTAACTTCTTCAGTTCGCCAAAATCAAGCACTAAGCCGCAAGAACCAACATCTTGCGCGGATACGACAACTTCCACCTTCCAATTATGCCCGTGCAGGGCCTCGCATTTACCCTTGTATTCTCTCAAGGAATGCGCAGCGCTGAAGTGCGACGTTACGGTTAGTTTAAACATTAGTGATTGCTTTTGGCTTCACGATGTCACGGTGCAGGAAAAGACGAGCGAGTTTAGAAAAACCACTGGGTTCATCGGTAACGTAAAACTCTTTTTTGCCGTTTTTTGAGGCCTGATTCAATATGCCTCGCTCCTGCAAAATCTCTTTTGTATGCACAGCCATCTCTTGCGCCGAATCAACAATAAAAACTCCCCGCATACAACGCGCAATCTCTTTCTTCAGGAGCGGATAATGCGTGCAGCCTAAAATCAGGGTATCAACGCGTTTGGATTTAAGTTCATTTAGATACATACGGACAACCCCGCTGACAATCGGGCCCCGAGTTATGCCTTCCTCAACCAACGGTACAAAAAGCGGGCATGCCTTAGGATATACAGTAATTGTTGCGTCCCATTCTTTAATCGCCCTCTCGTAGCTGAAGCTCGCAATAGTCGAGCGGGTACCCAGAATTGCGATACGCTTGTTACAAGAAACCTGGAATGCCTTACGAGCTCCTGCTTCAATGACTCCGATGATAGGGACGCTGAAAATGCCGCGTAGATAATCGAGCGCCAGGCTCGATGCGGTATTACAGGCAACTACTATTATTTTTACTTTTCTCTGTAAAAGGAAAAGAATATTTTCAGTGCTGAATTTTACAATGGTTGCCTTTGATTTATTACCGTAGGGAACGCGGGCGGTATCGCCCAAATATATAATGTTTTCGTGCGGCAGGATCTTCTCAATCTCTTTTAAAACCGTCAAACCTCCAAGCCCTGAATCAAAAATACCTATTGGTTTATTGCTCATTTATTATTCTTATAAACAAAACGGTTATGGCTTTTGTCCAAAGAGGCTACCCCGAGCGCTACCGCTTCAGCGATTTGTTTCTGGTATGAAGAGCGCTGCAAGACTTTTTCTTCGTAACTGTTGGTCAAATAGCCCATCTCAACCAACACTGAAGGTACATAGGCAAGCCGCAATACATAAAAAGGGGCCTTCTTAGGAGATTTTACCTTAAATCCCAGATTTTTAAACGAAAAATATAGTGACTGTGAAAGCTCGATTGATACGGAATAATTTTTTACGAGAAGCATATCCCAAAGAATAGTGCGGGCATCAAAGGGGAGATTATCCTGCCAGAAGCCTTCGCTCCTGGCGAGCTCAACCGCTCTCTCCTCGCTATTAAACCGTGAAGGGGAAAGATAATAAACTTCTACTCCGCTTAAACTGCGTGAATGATTAGCGTTACTATGAATACTTATAAAAAGGTCGGCGTTTTGCTCCTTGGCTATTTCAACACGCCTCTGTAAAGTTAAATATTCGTCGTCTGAGCGCGTTAAAATAACCCGGTATCCTTTTTCTTCCAAAGCTTCTTTGAGCCTGCGGCCAACAGCTAAATTTAAGTTTTTCTCTTTTAAGCCGCGGCGCGATAATGCCCCCGGGTCATGCCCTCCATGGCCGGGATCGACAACAATGGTTTTTAAGGATAAGGTTGGCTCGAATTTTGATGGCTCTTTTGAAGAAACAAACTTTTCTAATTCTTTTGGAATATAAATCACCCCCGTTGCATAGAACGGGTAATTTTTAAGAGTAAAAAAATCACCATTGATATAGGCAACAGGTGAATTTAGCAGTATACGTACCTCTTTATTTGGAGAAGAAATATTCACGACATCGTCCAGCGTATCAAAGTTATATTGAAACCCGTACTTTTTGCAAAAATCTACGACGCTGGTGTATTCTGAAGCAATATACGCTTTAGGGAATTTTCTGTACGGCGTTGAGGCGCATGCGCTTA
>JAQTOI010000105.1 GCA_028713415.1 Candidatus Omnitrophota bacterium | reverse complement strand
CCTCAAGCGCCAGATAAAAATTTGCTACGGTCTGGGCCTCTACACCCTGTGAGGCGTCAACCAGAAGAATAGCGCCCTCGCATGCTTTTAGCGACTTTGATACTTCGTAAGTAAAATCAACGTGGCCCGGAGTGTCTATGAGATTTAATATATATTCTTTACCTTTAAAGGGGAATTTAAGGCGCACCGCCTTTGCCTTTATCGTAATGCCGCGTTCTTTTTCCAGTTCCATGCTGTCAAGCATCTGTTCGCTCATTTTACGTTCCTCTATCGCGCCGGTTAGCTGCAGGAACCTGTCGGCAAGGGTAGACTTGCCATGGTCAATATGGGCGATAATGCAAAAATTTCGTATATTTTCCTGATTATTCTCCATAGATAATTATCCCTGTATATAGGTTAAGAGTGCATCAACTGCGCCTTCGATGTTCAGGTTTGTCGTATCTATATAGTTGGCATCCGCACTTAGGCGCAGAGGCCCAATTTGCCTGTTTTTATCGTGATTGTCTCTTTTTTGTAAATCATTGCTCATCTCTTCTAGCTCTATAGCAATGCCTTTTTTTCTTAATTCATCAAACCTTCTCTGCGCGCGTACTTTAAAATCAGCGTCAAGGTAAAACTTAAAGTCTGCGGCGGGAAAAACAACCGTGGTTATATCTCTGCCTTCTACTACAACGTCCTTGCCTGCGGCGAGTTTACGTTGCAGGTTAACCATCGCTTTGCGCACGGGTTCGTGCGCCACTACTTCAGAGATACTTTTATCGATAAGGGGGGTACGTATCTGGCTGCTTATATCGTTGCCGTCTAAAAAAATTTTTTCTTTATCTATCTTTAAATCAAGTGAGCAAGCAAGGCGGCCAAGAGCTGCTGCGTCATTTAAATTAATCCCAAGCGCAAGCGCTTTAAAAGTTAAAGCGCGGTAGGTTGCCCCGGTATCGAGATAGGAAATGTTGAGCCTCTTGCTAAGGAGTTTAGCGATTGTGGTTTTTCCGCTTCCCGCAGGGCCGTCTATGGCAATTATCATGGCCTATTACCAATCATATAATTTCTTTTAGGAAAAATTAAAAGAAGTTTTTATGGCGGACATTTGCTTCCGTAATGAGTCTCATAACTTCTGAATGGTCAGCCGTCTTTAAAGCGTTTTGTAACTCGCGCAAAATTTTTATGAAAGCGCGGATGTCTACATTGATATTGTTCTTATTGGAAAGAAGAATATCTGCCCAAACATTGGCAGGTGAATTAGAAATACGCGTAAGATCCTTAAGGCTTGGCGGGATAAACTTCAAATATTCTTTAGGTATAAAACGGGTAATTGAGAATGAAATTATATGCGGCAAGTGCGAAACGCACGAAAGTATCTTATCGTGCGTGGCGCTTGAAAGAAATATAACTTTTGCCCCCATTGCTTCCCAGATACTTTTGACAAATTTTGTTGCCGGTTTTGCTGCGCTAGATGTAATCAGGCAAAGGCAACCTTGATAAAGCCCGGCTTTAGCAAATTGCGCTCCGCTTTTTTCGCTCCCCGCTAAAGGATGACAGCCAACAAATTCTGCTTTTGCGCCTAAGAGGCGGCGCGCATTTTTTTCAATAACTTCCTTGGTGCTCCCTAAATCGAAAACAATGGCGCCTTTTTTTAAAAAAGGTCTTATCTTTGCGCAATAATCTATGATTAAATAAACCGGTAGCCCTAAAATAATCAGATCAGCGCCCTCTATCATTTTTGCCAAATCTTTTTCCACTTCATCAAGGATACGCAGTCGCTTTAGCTTAGCGTAAGAAGTCTGGTTACGGGCATAACCCCAGATGGTAATATGAGGGTATAGCTTTTTGAGGCTCAAAGCAAGCGAGCCTCCCATTATTCCTACACCAATAATCGCGACTTTTTCTATTTTCTTTATCGTTTTCATATGTCCTAAAGCGTTCTACCTATTGTCTGGGCGATACCCTGTAAATCTCTCATGAGTGAAGAGAAATTATCCGGTAAAAGCTGCTGTGGGCCGTCGCTTAAAGCCTCTTCCGGCTTTGGGTGCACTTCAATTAAAAGCCCGTCGGCACCACATGCGATAGCAGCCCTGCTTAATGGGGCAACCATGCCCCATTTACCGGCGGCATGTGAAGGATCGACAATTATCGGAAGATGTGAAAGTTGTTTGACTGCCGGCACAGCACTTAAATCCAGGGTGTTACGCGTAAACTCCTCAAAGGTGCGTATTCCCCGCTCACATAAAATCACATTGAAATTGCCCTCTGAAAGAATATATTCCGCGCTCATCAATAGCTCCTTGATGGTCGACGACAAGCCCCTCTTTAAAATAACCGGTTTCTTTGTTTGCCCGACTTCTTTTAATAAACTGAAATTCTGCATGTTGCGCGCTCCTATCTGCAATATGTCGGTATAGCGCGCGACTAAATCTACATCTCGCGTATCCATTACTTCGCTGACAGTGGGGATGCCGATTTCTTGGGCAACACTTTTGAGAATCTTCAAGCCTTCTTCACCCAAACCCTGAAACGTATATGGAGATGTGCGGGGTTTGAACGCCCCGCCGCGCAAAATTAAAGCGCCTGATTTTTTAACTGACAGGGCCACTTTTTTCAACAACTCTTTTGATTCGATGGAACACGGCCCGGCGACAACGACTATTCTTTTGCCTCCGATTTCAACGCCTTTCCCTATTTTTACAACGCTTGCTTCACGCTTAAACTCCCGCGAAACGAGCTTGTAGGGCGCGAGAACGGAAAGCACCTTTTCAACGCCCGGAAATACTTCCAAGGGCTGAAGCCTGATGACATCTTCGGGGCCTATCACGCCCACAATGGTCCTCTCCACCCCTCGGGAAACCATGGCTTTTAGCCCTAGTTTCTTAACGCGTTCTATTAAGTGGTTGACCTGTTTATTGGTGGCGTTTTTGCTGAAAACTACGATCATGCTTATTCCCTCCCATACCGCGTTTTTGGTGATATTGTAAAGCTTAAGCTAGAAAATGCAATTGAAAATACGTTATCCTGGTTAAGGGGTATCCCAGTATATCTGGTAGACGGAAACCTCTTTGTTTCCACTGGTAAAGAACGGCTTAAAATGATTGCAATTGCGCGCTTCATTAAACATCAAACGGAAAAATAAGGAATCAATCAGAGGTTCGTCCAAAACCAAAGAAGCATATTTGTCGCCGGTTTTTATTATACATATGCTTTTCTTAAAATCCCCTTTTTCCTGGGATAAGACTTCTTTTTTTCCATCTTCATAAAAAAAGATTTTCATCGGGCGCATATATCTCATTGCGGGTTCTGAATAAATGAGCACGTCTTTGGAATCGATATCATAAACTATGCCGTTTGCAAAATGGACTAGCCTGCCGCTTAAGGAACCATTTGGTGAAAAATTATATATGTTATAGCGATTAGAAAAACTTTCGCTGACGGACCTGTCGTGGCCCATGGTATTTACCAACACCTCTTTGTAATATTCCAAGGCTTCTTTATCGCTTAAATTAAAAATATCTTTTAAATTTGTCAAAATAAAACTTTCCGGCTTATTGATATTGTGGGCAATAAATACTTTCGAAAAATCCCAATTCCCCAGAAAAGATATACTGCTCATTTTAACAAGCATGCTCCTATCCACGATAAAATATGCCGGAGCGGGTTTATTATGTAAATCGTCGAGAATTTTACGTATGCTTGAAGCGGGAATTTTATACTCGTTAAGCAGCCGCGCGCCCTCTTCCCTATTTGAGGTTAGTAATTTTTCCAGAAGCGCGTAGGCCTTAAACTGATCAGCTACGTAAATGTTTAAAGTATCAAACGTGGTATCGGAAGCATTATTGAGCATTTTTAATATCCTCAAAGCCCTATTTTCGTCTTTTTCAAGCATAGCTTGAGAAATCCAGTAGGCAATAAAGCCTTTTTGAGACTGCCCGTCAAAAATGACGCGGCGCCGGCCTACAGCTTTAAAAAAGTCACCGAAATCCCACCAGGAATTAAGAATTGCCTCTTTGGGGGTATTATTCTTAACGAAGGTTAAGAGATTAAACCATTCATCATTCATAATCGGATAAATAGTGCGCGATTTCTGTACGCCTGCGCTGATGAATATTCCTCCCATATAGGAAAGAATACAGGCAAAAATAGCAACACAGACAAAATGCGCCTTTGGAATATGCCCTAATTTTTCCCGCAGCAAAACCCAGAAAGCATTTATTGCCCAGCCTAAGAAAAACCCTAGAGGTATAAGAAGGTAAATAGAAAATCTTCCTGCCTTAAGGGTTGCGTAAAGCATAAAGGCAGTCCAAAACACCATGCTGTATAAGACGAATTTATATTTTCCCCTTTTTTCCCTAAAATAAACCCATATTAGGCCGAGCATTGCCGTAACCGCAATAATTTTGTTATAGAAATTGCTGGCGATTACTGGAATACCGGGTGGCTGCAACTCTGCTATAGTGTAGCGCACATCAGGCCAAATTGATTGCGTAAAAGATGCGCCCAAACCAATATTTTCCCGCAATAGCGAAAAAAATTCTTTTAATAAATTTACCCTGCTGATTATAAAACAGAAGAATACGCTTCCAGCAATAAAAATCAACCCTGCACTCGCATAAGGAATATTTTCCTTATTGGCCTGAGAAAATCTTAGGCCCAAAAAATAGTTATTGAGGATAATAAAAGCAATTGCTGCAATAATCACCAGAAAAATGAACCACCAGCCTATCCAAGTGAAGGTATAAAGCCCCTGGAAAAAAGAAGCGCATAGGCTAAAAACTATCAAACGTTTCCAGTTATCGTAAGAAACAAATGCGCTAGAAAGGCACCAGATAATAGCAATAGGCATAATTAAGCTTAACGTGTCGTAATCAAACCATCCCGCACAACTGCGCGTAATTAAAATTCCGTCAAGCCCGACAAATAATGCAGTAAAGAAAGCTCCAAGGGTAGAAAAAAAATTCCGGGAAAAAAAATACAGGACAATTAAGAAAAGCGTTGAGTATATAACCGGAAGGTAAAACAAAAAATGGAAAAGAGAGGCGTTATGGAAAAAAAATGAATATAGTTTATACAAAAAAGCGGAGCAATAAAAAAGAGATCGGATATGAGGCACCTCCATGCCAACAGGTGCAAGCATATATGTGTCATAAATTTTGCCTTCCTTTATTTCGGTGCCGGGATGGCCAAACGTAAGGACGTTCTCCGTATTGCGCATCCACTGGTAAGGATCAAGTTCTAACAGGTAAGTATATCCTGAGTTATCCTGATAAGGCTCTACTAATTTTTTGTATTCAAGAGCAACCAGGCGCGAAAAATTGTTTTTTTTAGCCTCTTCTCTGAAAAGTTCCTTTATTATCTTTGCTTTAGCGGAAGTTTTATAGGCAGGGTATTTTTCATCGATGGACATAGCCATTTCAGTCTGTATTCGTTGTGTTACGACGGCTTTAGCTTTATCGCGAGCCTGCGGAAAATAGGCCGGAGCTAATCTGACATAGGCATTTATGGTAATGGCTACGGTAAGTAAGAAAAATGATATGCCTTGCGAGGAAAAAATCCTTCTATTGAAAATAAATTTCATTAAATTACGAATTATAGCTGCGATATTTAGCCAAAAGCGTGATAAATTTTTTATTTTCCTTGTGGGTAGAGATGGTCACTCTAAAGAAATTCTTAAATCCCCAACCGCTTAACTCCCGCACGATGATGCCGTTCTTAAGTAAATAATCACAAAAGGCTTTTGCTTCAGTGTGAAAATCAACAAGTATAAAATTAGCCGCGCTTTCTACAAAACTTATACCTAATTTCTCAAATTGCGCGTAGAAATACTTCTTTTCTCTTGCAACCAGAGAAGTGACTTTTTTTAAAAAAGCTTTATTTTTTAAGCCGGCAACGGCGGCAACCTGGGCAAAACGGTTAATGTTAAAAGGTTCCCTTATCGTATTAAGGCTAGAGGCGATCTGGGGGCTTGTAATTCCGTAGCCTATACGCAATCCCGCCAGCCCATAGGCTTTTGAAAATGTCCGCGCAATAACAATGTTGCCGCGCCTAGCGAGTAGTTCTTTCGAACGCGGAAAATCAGCGGGAGCAAATTCAAAATATGCTTCATCAAGATATAAAAGAATATTACGGGGGATTTTATTAATAAAATTCTCCAATTGCGTATGCGTAATGTATGTCCCCGTGGGATTGTCGGGATTGGCAATAAAAATTATCTTAGTTTTAGCTGTTACGCTGGCCGCGATATCGGAAAGTGAATAACGAAAGTTTTTAAGCGGCACTCTTACTACTTGCGCTCCGCATGCATTTGCTTGGATTTCGTACATCAGAAATGTAGGGTATGCTATAATTACTTCGTCATCCCTGTCGGTAAACGCACGTAGCGTAAGGGTAATCAGCTCATCTGACCCATTGCCGAAAACAATCTGCTCCGTGCCTACGGCATTATTTTTAGCTAGCTGCCTGCGAAGGTAAAAACAGCTGCTTTCCGGATAACGGTTTATGTTACTCAACTCCTTTAGAATGTCCTTACGGATAT
>JAQTOI010000104.1 GCA_028713415.1 Candidatus Omnitrophota bacterium | reverse complement strand
TGCCAGGATTATAATTGCCAGCCGCTTGTTTATTTACGCCTGGCTCAAGTTTCCGCGAAAGAAGGAAAATGGGATGATAACAAAAAATATACAAGCCTGCTTAAAGAAAAATACTCAAACAGCATAGAGGCGAATCTGTTAGGCCCCCTGCAGGATGTCTGTTATTTCTTCAGTATTCAGGTGGGAGCTTTCAGCAAGAAGAAGAACGCGGAAGACCTTGCGCGGGAGTTGCAAAAAAATTATAACGTTTACGTAGTAGAGGATAAAACCGCAACGCTTACTTTATATAAAGTGAGGGTTGGTAAATTTACGGATAGAAAGGAAGCTGAGAGCATGCGCCTTAGGCTCGCAAAGCAGGGATATCCGGCACGTATATATCCTTGACAACGCAGATGATCGCAGATTAGAAGAACGCAGATAGTCGCAGATGGAGAAGGTTAAAGATTTTTTATATAAGGATTTGTCGTACAAAATAATCGGTTGTTTTTATGATGTCTATAATGAACTAGGACCTGCACATAAAGAGCAGATTTATCATGAAGCTTTAAAAATAGTTTTTACTGAGAAGGGTATTCAATACGAGGATAAAAAACGGATTAAGATTAAGTTCAAAGATAAAGAGATAGGAGTCTATGAGCCTGATTTTGTAGTAGAAAATAAAATAATTATCGAAATTAAGTCAGTATTGAATATGCCAAAAGTATTTGAAAAGCAGCTTTATTATTACTTAAGAGGAACAGATTATAAAGTCGGGTATTTAGTTAATTTTGGCAATGAGAAAATCGACATAAAGCGAAGAGTGTATGAATCTTTACGCGATAAAGATATCTGCGAAAATCTGCGTTAGATCTGCGAACATCTGCGTTCAATGAACAATATAATCTTTATAGTTGGCCCTACCGCGACAGGTAAAACTGAAGTTGCCTGCGAGCTTGCCCGTAGAATCAAAGCGGAGATTCTTTCCTGCGATTCCATGCTCATATACAAGGAGCCGCGCATCCTTACGGCAAAGCCGGAGCCTAAACAACTGGAAGAAATACCGCATCACTTTATTGATATTATTTCCGTTGAGGAGCCCTACAGCGTTTTCGATTATTACCGCGATTGCACCAGAAAAATAGAAGAATTGCACGCAAAAAAAGTGCCGGTAATTGTTTGCGGCGGCAGCGGGCTTTATGCCAAGGCATTATTAGACGGAATATTCCAAGGCGCGGGTAAAGATGAAGGGTTGCGGGCGTCTCTTGAAGAGCAAGCTAAAGGCACTGGGCTTATGCGCCTTTACGAGGAGCTTAAAAAAGCCGATGAAGTAAGCGCGCGAAAAATATCCGCGAATGATAAAAGAAGAATCATCCGCGCCCTCGAAGTATATAAAATAACCGGCATACCTCTTTCAGAAAAGAAAAAGAGCGCAAACGGCCTTTGGGGGCAGTTGCCGATAAAAATATTTGCCCTTAAGCTGCCGCGGCCTATTATGTATGAGCGTATAGAAAGACGTGTTGACTGGATGCTTGAGCACGGAGCAATAGAAGAAGCAAGCGCTCTGCGTAGGATGAAATTGAGCCTGACCGCTGAGAAAATTATCGGTATAAAGGAGCTCGGCGACTATCTTGACGGAAAATGCACGATAGAGGAAGCCGCGACGCTTATGAAAATGAACACCCGTCGCTTTGCCAAGCGCCAGGTTACCTGGTTTGGGGCGGACGCTAGAATAAAATGGTTGGCAGCTGATAACAAAACTCCTGAGCAGCTTCGTGATGATATATTGGCGTATTTAGCATAGAAGCTGAACCACGCGGAACAAAACGCGGATACACGCGGAAAGAGGTATGAGCAAGTTACTGTATGAATCTTTATCTTACGAAATACGAGGAGCATGTTTTTCCGTATGGAAACAATTTAGGGGAGCGTTTAAAGAAACCATAATACAGCGAGCGTTAGCTAAAGAGTTTAAAGATAGAAGCTTAAAAATTGAAGAACAAAAAAGAATTGGTATTTTCTATAAGAATGAAAAAGTAGGTATTTATGTGCCTGACTTCGTGATTGATGGTAAAATACTCCTTGAACTTAAAGTTAAACCAAAATTATTTGAAGAAGACAAAAAACAATTCTGGCGTTACTTAAAAGGCTCAAACTATAAAATTGGTTTATTGGTAAATTTTGGTTCATTGGAACTCGAAATTATAAGACGAGTTTATGATAGCGCGCGGCTTTCTCAGCGTAATTCCGCGTAGATATCCGCGGCAATCCGCTTCTATTTAATATGTACGAAACCAAACAACAAGAAAAAGCGTTACTGGTAATGACTTATACGGGCAAAGAGCGTTGGCCTAAAGCCGCGCTGGAAGAGGAGCTTAAGAATTTAGTTCTTTCTACGGGTATAGCTGTCGAGCAGCTCGTCTCCGTAAATCTAAAGGCCATAACCAGCGCTTTATATATAGGTTCAGGTAAAGCGCAAGAATTGGCTTTAATCGTTCAGGAGAAGAAAGTAGACGTAGTGATTTTTGACAGCGAGTTAAGCGCCCGTCAGCAGAGGAATCTGGAAGATATTTTGTTGGTTAAAACCATTGACCGGACACAACTTATCCTTGACATTTTCGCGCAACATGCGCATACCCAGGAAGGCATGCTGCAGGTCGAACTCGCACAACTGCAATACCTGCTTCCTCGCCTTAAAGGAAAAGGCGTTGAGCTTTCCCGTTTAGGAGGTGGAATCGGCACGCGGGGCCCGGGCGAGAAGAAACTCGAGATTGACCGGCGCAAAATTACCGATCGTATCGCGCGCTTGCAAAAAGAAATCGTGGGCGTTAAGCAATATCGCGATGTAATACGCAAAAAACGCCAGAAGGAGAAAACGAGTGTTTGTTCCCTGGTGGGCTATACCAGCGCCGGTAAATCCACTCTTTTTAACGCTTTTAGCGAGGCCCGGGAGAAAACAGCTGCCACCTTATTCACCACGCTTGACACCGTCAGCAGGACTTTTAGCGTGCGCGGCGAACAACAGGCAATAGTTACCGACACTGTAGGCTTCATTTACAAACTTCCTCTTAAACTTGTTGAGGCTTTTAAAGCTACGCTTGAGGAGCTTTATTATGCCGACATATTGCTTCATATTGTTGACGCGCAAAGCGGGGATATCGCGCGTTTAAGGAGCGCGGTAGAGGAAGTACTTAGGGATTTAAATCTTCTTGAAAAACCCACTATCCTCATTTTCAACAAAATTGACCTTATTGACGAAGACCGCCTGCGGCAGCTGAAAGAAGAATATCCGGCGGCAATTTTCATTTCAGCCCTGAAAAAAATAAATCTTGAGGCTTTGCGGGAAACTATAGGCAATATTCTCTTTAAGGATACTGTAGAGGTTATCATAGGAGTTCCGCATAAGCTTATGGGGGTTATCGATTATATCCACAGCAATTGCGAGGTTTTGAAGAAAACCTATCAGGAAAATGAAGTAATTTACTTGGTGCGCGCAAAATCCGAAGTATTAGCATATTTAAAAAGGCACGGACTAACGGTATCGGAAGTGTAATAATGTAAAAGGTTTACGGTTATAGCTTTGAGGCGCTGGATTAAAAACTCTAACCCCTGGCCTAAAAGCTCTAATTTTTTTAAGTACTTGTCAGAATAAAGCTAGAGTGATATACTTATTTTGCTATCATAATAAATATTTTGCTAAAATAATAAATATGAAGCACGCCGCAGTAATAATCATAGCCGCACTGGTAGTCAGCACTCTTTCTTTACCCGCTTTTTGCGACACAATCATCCTTAAGTCCGGTAAATCAGTAGAAGGCAAAATCCTAACGGAAACAGACGAGTATGTGACCATAGATTATTCCGGAATTCCTTTAAAATACTGGAAAGAAGATATCGCGCAAATCAATAAGGAGGTGGCGGCCAAGGCGAGAAAGTTTTACGCAGAGCGTTCCGCCTCAAACGAAAAAGGCGTGCTTAAGATTACTTTAAAAGAGGACCCGGCGTATGCAGTCTCCGTTTTTATTAAAAGCTTGGATGCCGCCAAAACCTCAATAACTAAGACGGCTAATAATGCGCAAGGGGGGTTTGCGTCGGCAGCGGGAGAAGATATCAGCCCGGCGAACCGTAAATTCTTTAAAGAAACAGCCGCTGACATAAAAAAACAAGCAGACGCTATAGATAAGTTAATTGCGCCGCCAGCATGCAGAGCGCTGCAGAAATACGCATTAAAGATAGCTGATGTCCAGAGCAAACGCTTCTCCGGCGTCACCGATAATTTCACAAGCGTTGATGAGTTAAAAGATTACTGGGAACAATTTTCAGCGGTTACGATAGAACGGCTCAGTAAAAAGTACGATAAAGAAAGAGAAAGGATACTTACCAAATACGCTATAGAGTTACCGCCTGCTTCATAAAACCTTCAATTTTTACCATATTCTTACGCAGTAACATCCAAATAGTATACCTTTATACAATATTGCGTTCACATTATATTTAAAAATATTTAAATTTTAATCAAAAAAAAATTAAAAAAATATTGACAAATTATTAGAAATATGATATAAACAAGTAAAGATGGGAAGAGAAAGAAAGAAGGAATTAGGCGAGGTTTTTATACCAAAAGATGAGCCGGTTTTCCCGGTGAATGTGGTGTGTGATCTTTTAAATTTGCATTATTGGACGCTACATGACATCTTAAGAGAAGGGATCATAAAACAGAAACCAAGAAGCAAAAAGAAGAAGCTTTTTTCCTATACAGAGGTTAAGGTTCTTAAATACGTGAAATATCTCATGGAGGATAAGGGCGTAAACGTAAAAGGCATTAAGCTTATCCTTGAGATGGAAGAGGAAAAGTAGTTTTTTTTGATTAGTTTTTAGCACTCGGAAGTAGAGATTGCTAATTTCAGGAGATAAATTAAATTTTAGAAGCGGATATACGCACCTGCCGGCCCTCGGCTTCGCCGCGAGGCGAGTAAGGCAGGGATATCGACGCGGAATGACGCAGGGCCAGCGGTTATCCGTCCGCCTCTTCGGCGAGATTTCGCCGAAGCTTGAGCAAGGCGAACGTTTTGTTCCGCGTTCTTCCGCTTCTACATTGTAAGGTGATAATATGAATTTAGATAAATTTACCTTAAAAGCTCAAGAGGCGGTTGTCCGCGCGATAGCGATAACAAAAGAGTATAAGCATCAGGCGCTGGCACCTGAACATATTTTAGCTGCTTTTCTGGAGGAACCAAAAGGTATCGTCAGTGATGTATTTTTGAAGTTAGGGTTGAATATAGACGAGCTACGCGCCGCAGCCAGGGAGTATCTTAGTGCCCAGCCTAAAGTCTACGGTATTGATATTGATAAAGAGATTCGCGCTTCTTCTGCGGCTGTTGAAGTTTTTAATCAAGCGCAAACTTTTGCGCGTGATTTTGGAGATGAATACATAAGTTCAGAAGGCCTGCTTGCAGGAATCACCCGTGCCAGAAACAGTTTTCTTTACAATTATTTATCCAAACAGGGGCTTTATGTGGAAGATATTATACGCGCGATTAAGGAAATTCGCGGCGTACACCGCGCGGATTCGCAGTCAGCGGAAGAAACTTACGCAGGGTTAGAGAAATTCGGCAAAGATTTGACTCAATTGGCCAAAAAAGGAAAGCTTGATCCTGTCATAGGAAGGGACGAAGAAATAAGAAGGGTAATTCAGATTTTAAGCCGCCGGACAAAAAATAACCCGGTTTTAATAGGAGAGCCGGGAGTAGGCAAAACTGCCATCGTGGACGGACTGGCGCAGAGAATTGCTTTCGGTGACGTTCCTGAAGGCTTAAAAAATAAACGAATAGTCGCCCTTGATTTAGGAAGCCTGGTTGCCGGAGCAAAATTCCGCGGAGAATTCGAAGAACGGCTCAAAAACGTATTGAAAGAGGTTGAAGCAAAAGAGGGAGAAATTATACTTTTTATTGATGAGCTGCACACGCTCGTTGGGGCAGGCGAGGCTGAAGGAGCGCTAAGCGCGGCGAACATGTTAAAGCCGGCGCTGGCAAGGGGCAGCCTGCGTTGCATAGGAGCTACCACTCTTGATGAGTACCGAAAATATATCGAGAAGGATGCCGCGCTTGAACGCAGATTCCAGCCATTAATAGTCAATGAACCAAGCGTAGAGCAAACTATTGCTATTTTGCGGGGCCTGAAAGAAAAATACGAAGTGCATCACGGGGTCCGCCTTAAAGACTCCGCGTTGATTGCGGCGGCAGTGCTGTCAAACCGCTATATCAGCGAGCGTTTCTTACCCGATAAAGCCATAGACCTTGTGGATGAAGCGGCTTCGAAACTGCGCATAGAGATTGATTCAAAGCCTGAAGAAATAGATAAATTGGAAAGAAAAATCATGGAGCTTGAAATTCAAAGGCAGGCCTTGCGCAAGGAAAAAGATGAAGCTTCCGTAACGCAACTTGAAAGGCTGGAAAAAGATATAACAGTGATGCAGAAGGATTTAGACGCCCTAAAAAAGCACTGGCAAAAAGAAAAAGACTTAATCGCCCAGATACGTCGAATCAAGGGGGAGAT
>JAQTOI010000103.1 GCA_028713415.1 Candidatus Omnitrophota bacterium | reverse complement strand
GGTCCTCGGCTGCCTTGCGGCATCTCTGACGAAAATCTTCGCTTCTATTCATCAGCGACTTCAATTCCTCCAATGCCTTCTGGTAATTATTATTGCTGAACTCATCCACAATTACTCCTATCCTATTAGACTTGATTAACTTGTCACAATCTCCGATATTGGAATTAATAATTACCGGTAAACCGCATGATAAACATTCGGCAAATTTTGTCGGAGAAGAAGATAATTTTGAAAACACCGGTTTAATAAATATCAGGGCAGCATCTGCCAAAGACAGGTAATCTTGCACTAATGAAGGCGGGCTATTTAATATTGTAAAGTCAGTTTCTTTTTGCCCCTTAAGATGCAACATATCCCTGGCGATGCTGTGATCTGACATAGTCAATATTAAAAAATGAGAATCGGGAATCTGAGTCTTTGCAACTATAAAAAAATCTATCATTTCTTTTATTAAATACCAGGTGCCCAAAGAGCCAAGATAAATAAAAATAAATTTACCATCTAATTTCAGCTCGCTTAGCAATCCTTTATCTTTTGTCACATTATATTTAAATTTATCCAAATCAACACAACAGGGAATAACATGAATCCTGTTACTGATTTCAATGTTTTCTTTTACTAAAATATCTCTTATCCTTTCGGTAAGCACGACTATGGCATCGGCTGATAACAGCAATTTCTTATCTATGAATTTTAAAAGCCTGTAAAGAAAGCTCTTTCTGCTTTTCCACATCCCTCCTTCTACATAATCCTCCGCCATGTATCCCCTGCGGTCATAAATAAAATGCAATTTGAATATGTACTTTAATATCATGCAGATAAAAGACGGGATCTCCCCCCTCCCATGAAGGATGGATATTTTATGCCTGCTTATCAAATAAGAAGCATGGAATATGCCGTTAGAGATATCAAAAATTTTAGCAAATAAATACGGACGCTTATGATAGGGCAGCCCAAACCAGTTAATCCCATTTCTTAATAATTCGGCTTTGAATGATTTTTTTCTCTTAGCAAACCTCAGGGGAGAAGCTGGCTTCTCAAAGGAAAGCCAATAGAATTCAATGCCATTCTTATTAATCTGGCGCAAATATGTCAAAATCTGGGATTGCGGTATCGGCTCAGTAGCGCCGTCATAGGAAATGTAGAGAACCTTCACATTAAACTCCTGAATTCATATTTTATAAAAAAGAAGCCTTATTCTATTCCTGACTAATCCTATAGTTTTCCTGAATATTTCATAGTGTATCAACTGTTCTTCGATATACCTGACTAGGTTCAAAGTGTAAACCCAGGCAATTAATTTATTTAAAGGGTAAGCTTTGGGCAGTTTATTTTCAATAACCCTTCTTTTGATATACCTTTCGATGCGCTTTACCTTCTTAAGGGCGGTTTTTCTTTCCCCGGCAGAAAATTCCGGAGTTGCAAACACCGGGACTGTCCCCATCTGCATACGGCCGCCTTTGTTCAGGTATATTTCCGGTTTGATAATGAAATAATTATTTTTCTGGACCCAATCAAACAGCTCGGTTCCGGGAAGCGGAATGAGATTATAGAAACTGACATTGGAAATAGGATATTTTAATGCGATGTCTATGGAATCCTGCACATCTTGGATGGTTTCTGTGGGAGAGCCCACCACAAAGAAGATGCTCACAAAGAAACCTAATTCACAGGCATTCTGAATTGCCTCTTTAATGACTTCTATCTTTTCTCCTTTTTTCAAACTGGTTAGAACTTTATTGTTTCCCGCCTCTACGCCAAAAGCCAATCTTTTGAACCCGACCTCTTTCATCCTGGCAAGTAATTTCTTATCGACCCTGTCGGCACGCACGCCATTACCGCACATTATAACCAGGTCTTTATAGCCCATTTTCTGTATTTCATCACAGAGCTCAAATGCCCTTTCCCTATGAAAGGTAGGATTATCCTCCTGTAAATCAAATTCACGGTATCCCCTCTTATACCAATAATTTATTTCCTCTACTATATTTTTAGGACTCCTGACCCTGTATTCTTTTCTGATAGATGAGGCTGCGCAAAAAATACATTTATATGGGCAGCCGCGAGAGGAAACTATACTTATGCCAAAACCGTATTTGTTCAACTCAAAATGTTCGTAGGTGGGAAAATTTAATGTATCCAGATTCCAAAGCGTCTCTCTTGGCCCGTTAAACCTTATTGCGCCATTGTCTCTATAGAGCAGGCCTTTTATATTTTCTAATTCAGTGCCCAGGCAGAGCTCAACCATGGTCTCTTCGCCTTCTTGGAGTATCCCAAAATCGATATCCTGACATTCCTTTAACACCGCCTCGCGCAAACTGGAAAGGTGCGGCCCTCCCACCACAATCTTGATGTTGGGAAATTCTCTTTTTATCTGGACAATAGCCTTATATACATCTTTATACATAAAGCTCATCATAGAGAATCCAATTAAATCCGGGCGAAAATCATATATCTGTTTTCTTAAAAAATTAGACCTGTGGCCTAACGTCAAATCCACTATTCGATAAGCAATCCTGTTTTTCCTTAAATTTTCTGAAATATAACCCAAACCTACAGGCAAAACAGGCATCGTGAAGATGCTGTTTGAGTAATAAGGGCTGATTAAGATTACCCGTTTAAAGCGCATTGGCCTCTTCCCTGTTGAGATTTTTCAATCTGCCTGATACCTTTAACAGGCCTAATGACCCAAAAATCAAAAATAAAGGAGTAAACATATCACGGTGGCGAAATACCGTCCCGATGTTTCCGCTGGTAATAACCACCATCGTTCCGGTAATAATAATATATGATAAGATAACAAAAGTTTCTCTCCATTTATATCTTAAGGCCGAAATTATTCCCAGAAAAACAAACGGAAGAAACAAATACCATAGAAGTACCTGTGGATAACTAAGCATTTGCAACCTTGAATAAATTTTCCAGGGAAAAGGCACCAGAATAAAGTAAAACCACCCTCTTAAAATGCCCTTAACAAAGTCAGTAAAACTAATGTATTCTGCCTGGCTTAACGAGCCTGGGCTGTAATACTTGTCGTCAAAAACTTTATAGGTTGACCCTTCACTTGCGATAATGCCGCGGCTATAGTTGATAATTCTATGCATTTGCCCTCTGACGAGGTCATTCAATTTATAATTTAACGATACGGGGATCATTAATAAAAATAAGCACAATGTAATATAAAGTTTCGTCCTGCGGCTAAGCTTAGATAGCACAAAATATGACAGAAGTAAACTTAATAAAATAAAACCGATAGTAAATTGCGGACGAATAGTATACTGTCCTAATATAGCTAAACACAATGTAAATAAATAAAAAATCTTTTTTGTTTTTACATACCTTAAAAAACTCCATAAGATAAGCGTGGTTGTAAGGATAAATGGTATATCTTTCATCAGCGTAAGCGACCATAAAAATAATGACGGAGTAAATACGGCTAACACCGCTGATAATTTTGCCACAGCCATGCCGAATATATCTTTAGCTATATGATAAATAAAAATGCCTATGCCTGCACCCATTAAGCAATTCAATATCCTGGATGAAAATTTAAGCGGCCCAAAAAAATAGTAGATTCCTCCCAAAAGATATGTAAAACCATTATATCCGTATTCCCAAATCCTCGCTAATGGACAAGGGGCAATATAAAGGCTTCCGTCCACTGCCTCCATAAATACGAACTCTTTCCATCCATCCACGCATTGCGTAAATGCCCAGGCATAATTATACAGGCCCCAGCCATCTCCAGTAATCCAAATATTTCTTTTAAAGAAAATAGAAATAAAAACGAAAAATAAGGAAATTAAGACCCTTAAGCCAAGGCCCAATAGAAAAAGAGTCATTAAAAATCTTCTATCTTCGGCTTTAGAAAGGAGGCTGAGCATAGCCGTAAAAAAAACGGCCAACAGAAGCATAAATAAAGAGCCAGGGCTTATTAACCATACCCATCCGAGGTTAATGCCTATCAACGCCAATATCGCAAGAGAAAACCAATTCCTGTTCATTTCGTACAACCCAATTTATTCAATTTTAAATATATATAAAAACTCATTGCCATATACCCTCTTATTGTCTGGACTGAATTCATTCACTAATGAAATTATTCGCGTATCAATTAATTCTTTATTGGTATCTAACCATGCCGCATTGCTGCCTATGATATACTTAACATTATTCCTAATCATAAAATTCATAGCATCTTTTTTTGTTTTAATATTTCTATCCCATCGCAGAAGATTGTATTGCGGGCTTTTCGTCATGCTCTCTATTCTTAATTCCCTAAAGATGCTATCATAATTTTTTTCACTATCCATTTCCTTATAATGAACGTTATGCCCCGGAATATCCTGCAATTCTTGGGCAGTATTAAGCAAATGGTCATAAGAAGCCCTTGTCATGTTCAGCTGCGGAAGCAAGCTATCGGAAGTTATACATATAGTTGTAAATTCAGGTACTGATTTTTCAATAAAATACCTTGCCTTTTGCAGATAGGTAGGCCTTGACGATACCCCCTGCCAAATATCCAGATAGTTATAAAAGGCTATCAATACAAATAAAATTAAAACCGCTATAAATTTGCGCTTATTCGAAATTATAAAGTTTACCCCGGAGCTAAAAAATAGTGCCACTATTGGAAGCAGCGGGAATAAGTAGCGCATGGGAGAAGTAGTCCTTAAGAATATTCCAAAATAAACCTCAAATACTAAAATGCCGGTAAAAGCAATAGCAGTTAATTTTTTATTTCTCTTGAATAAGTAACGGGAGCCGAAAAGAAATATTAAAAACCCAAAAAGGTTCATATACATAAGGGACATCGCTTCTGCGGCATGTGTCAAACAAAATATGGCGGGGTGATAACCTTCCCAATAGTACCGTACGATAGTTCTAAAAACCATAAAATTGTAAAAGTATTTCGTAAACTGGATTATAAAAAACGGATTGCATATAAAAAATCCCAAAATCGCAAGAAGGCATATCTTCAAGCAAAAACCCAATAACGTCACAAAATTACGATTGGGAGGAATCCTGACTTTCTGGCTAAAAAAATACAAAGGGATAAAAATGGAGCCCAGAAATAAGGCGTTATATTTGGTCGCTGTCGTAACGCCCAAAAAGAATGCTGCCAAAAATAAATATTTTTCTTTATTGCGCAGATAATACTTCAGTATAAAAAAGAAAAATATAGTGCTGGTTAAAAGTAATAAAGTATCCGGCCGCGTAGAACAAAAATCTAAAATAAATCTCGGTATTAATAAAAACGACAGGGTAGTTATATGTGAAACTGACCGGCTATAAAATAACCTGGCCATTTTAAATATCATTAAAGCTGTCAACCAGTAAAAAATATAACTCATCATTCTTCCAATGAAAAAGAAATAATGAGTATTGTTAAAATAGAAACTCACAAATTCAACCTTGTCATGAAATATGCCTATCAATTTACCCGCAAAATAAAATACGGCGACAGGAACAAAGGTCAAATAACTATATAAAGGCGGATGCCAAACCTGGGTAGGCGCAAAATTCAATGTTCCGAATTTTATAATAGATGTAAGTATTAACCTTTCGTCTTTCCATTCGGCAAAGAATCTCTCTATGTCGGGAAAGCCGTGAAACAGCGTCCTGATGCCTAATATGAACAAAAGAAGATATAAGATAAAGAATACAAAGAAGAGTCTTTTCACTTATCTGGCCTCAAAGAATTTTTTTCTTAAATAACTGACAATTTTTAGTTCCGGAACAAATCTATACAGCTTATGATTAAATCTAAACCTAAAATATTTGCTGAGTGGTAAAATAAAAATCCACGCAAGTGTCTTTAGTAAAGGATTGTGTATTGTCCTAATGAGGTTTGACATCACAAAGGCAGTAGTAGATATGTAAGTTAAGTTTCCCAAGGCATGCCTGTCTTTTTTGTTAAACCAAGGGTTCTTACGCTCATCTGTGAATTCATGAAAATTCCAGTTACTCCAGTCTTCTAATCTTTTTGGAGGTTTAAGGCCGTGTTGAAGAGCTAAACTATACATTGGGGTTCCCGGTAAGGGAGTATATATACAGACAGACTCAAGTTCCGCATCGGGATTATCTTTAACCAGCCTTTTCATCGCCTCAATCGTCATATTGACTTCCTCAAATGTTTCAGTAGGAAAGCCGGCCATAAAGGAAAAAGCAGGCCTGATATCCCACTTTTTAGCTTTAAGATTGGCAAGAAATGTTTGTTCGACAGTAATATCTTTATTCATCAATCTTAGAATGCGGTTTGAGCCCGATTCTGCGCCAAATTTTAAGACATGGGCACCGCTCTCTTTCATCGTTCTTATCGCCTCAGGAGACAGCCTTAAAAAATTGTCCACCCGAGTGCCGGAAGAATACCAATCTATTCTTAATCCGGCGTCAATCATACCCTGGCAGATGGCCTTTGTCCTTTCCGAATTGACATAAAAGTTATCATCCCTTAGCCATATACCGTTCAAGTTAAACTTTTGAACGTTTGAGACAATCATGTCTATGGCTTTCTTTACTGACATATCCCGCCATTTTCTTC
>JAQTOI010000102.1 GCA_028713415.1 Candidatus Omnitrophota bacterium | reverse complement strand
CGGCTGACTGCCATGGGGGAACTTTCAAAATATGTTCCGGTTACCTGCCGCATTGACCCTTTAATATACCCTATTAACACCGTCGAAATAAAAACTCTGGTCAAAGCCGCTAAAAAAAGAGGCGTAAAACAGATAATCACCTCTACCTATAAAGCTAAACCGGATAATTTTAAACGGATGCTTGCGTCATTTCCGCAAAACCAACAGCTTTGGCGCAAACTCTATTTAACAGAAGGCGAGCGCATTGGCGGCTATATTTATATGCCAAAAGAATTCCGGAAAGATTTGATTAAAGAGGTCAGGGAAATTGCTTTAAATGAAGGTTTGGAATTTTCCAGCTGCAGGGAAGGATTTGAAAGCTTAAATACAACGGATTGCGACGGTTCGTCTCTTTTAAAATAAAATCGTAATTATCCCACAAAAACCAAAAGCGCCATAATGCTAATACCTAAAACCATAGAAATAAATTGCCACACCGCAGCCGAAATATTTACGTCACAGCCCTGATGCAGCTCTGGGATGAGGTCTGAACCGGCGATATACAAAAATCCGCCTGCGGTTATGGGCAATAATGCTAAAGTATACCCCTTAATATGAGAACCGATAATAAGCGAAATAAACATTCCGGCAAAGGAGGTAATCGCGGAGAGAAAATTAAACATTAAAGCTTTTTTTATGGAAAGACCTCCGTGTATAAGCACGCCGAAATCACCTATCTCTTGAGGGATTTCATGCAGGATTACCGCTAGCGTCGTAGCAATACCAATAGGTATGCTTACCGAAAAACTCGCAGCGATTATCATGCCGTCAATTAAATTATGGACGCCATCTCCGATTAGATTTAAGGCGACTACCGGGTGAAGATGTTCAGTTGAGGTGGGGGCATGACAATGTCTCCAGCGAATGAATTTTTCTAAAACAAAAAAAATAAGAATTCCCGTGATTATATAAAGTGAGGTAGTTAAATTAGTGCCAAGTTTTTCAAAGGATTCAGGTAGAAGGTGAATAAAAGCATCGCCAAAAAGAGCGCCTGCCGCAAAGCTTACTAAAAGGAGGGTCGCTTTCAGGAGCCGCTCTCTCTTGATTGAAAGCGTAAATACCCCTATTAACGATATCAAGCTAACCAGAAGTACGCTGATACTGCTATATATCCAGACTTTCATAAAAATCTATTCCGGAGATTAGGAAAAGATTTCAGAGATTTAAAATCTACGTAATCTTTCTCTAATCTCTGTAATCTTCTATTAAAAACCGTACCAATAATTTACCAAAGGGCGACCTTCCGGCGTAGTGTCTGAAACTATATTTTTGAGGCAAGTATACTCCAGAAACCCTTCCCTGCCAAGCTCTTTGCCGAATCCGCTTTGCTTGAGGCCTCCGTAAGGCAGTTCATTAAAAAACATACCATAGGTATTTATCCAGACTGTCCCTGCGTTAATGCTCTTTGCTATAGCCTGCGCTGCCGCAATGTTCTTCGTCCATAACGTTGCAGCTAAGCCGTAATCGGAGTTATTAGCAAGCTTTATGGCTTCATCAGCGTTTGAAAACCTAGTTATGCAGGCTACCGGCCCAAACACTTCTTCTTTGAAAATATCCATGGAAGGCAAAACGCCGGTCAACACCGTAGGCTCAAAGAAAAATCCTTTTTGCAAAGCAGGATTGTCAGGGATAACCCCGCCGCAAACTACTTTTGCGCCCTGCGCTTTTGCGTCTTCCACATAGGCAATTACTTTTTCTCGTTGCTGCGCGGAAATTAACGGGCCCATCTGGGTTTCATAATCTAAAACTTGCCCCAATTTTATGCGTTTTGCTTTGCTCGTAAAATCTTTTATAAATTTTTCATAAATTTCATCCTGGACAAAAATCCGTGACATTGCCGTGCACATCTGCCCCTGGTTTAAAAATATCGAACACAGAGAGCCGTTAACTGCCAGCTCCAAATCCGCATCAGCTAAAACAATGCTTGCCGATTTTCCGCCCAGTTCCATAATCGTTTTCTTAACATTTTCGCAAGTATACCCTAAGATTTTTTTACCGACGCTATTGCTTCCGGTAAAGGAAATCATATCTACACGTTTGTCCGAGCATAGTAACTCACCTATCGCTTCTCCGCTTCCGGTTATAATATTCACTACGCCCTTGGGCAAACCGGCAAGAGCGATAATTTTTCCTAATTCCAATGCAGTTAGCGGGGTTAGACTCGAAGGTTTTAAAATAACGGTATTGCCTGCTGCAAGAGCTTGAGCCATTTTCCAGGAAGCTATCAAGAGTGGGTAATTCCAGGGAACAATCAAAACCACAACGCCCCGGCCCTGGCGTATTAGTGAGCCTTGCGCATTAGCTATCTGCGACTGAATCTGTATGGTTTCTTGCTCTAGGAACTTCTCAAAATTGTTGGCAAAATATTCAAAAGTGGCTGCGCTAGAAGGGATATCCATAAAGCTTGATTCTTTGATGGGTTTGCCGGCATTGGAGCTTTCCAGGTCTGCGAGCTGGGCGCAGTTTTCTAAGATACCCTGCGATATCTTAAGAAGGTAATTTTTACGCTCAAGATAAGAAATGCTGTTCCACGGACCGTTATCAAACGCATTTCGCGCAGATTTTATCGCCAGTTCTACTTCTTCCTGCTGCGCTAGGCTTACCGAGACAATAACCTCTCCTGTAGAAGGATTGACTACGCGTTGCTTATTGGCAGTCGCTATGAATTCATTATTGATGAATAAATCGGTAATCATTGTTTTACGCGCCTTCGGGAAAAAGGATTATTTTTATACTTTCTCTCGCTTCGCTTGCAAGCTTAAATCCCAAGCCGGCCTGGGCGAGATTTAACCGATGGGTAATCAGGTCTTTTACTTTAATTTTTTCATCGCGCAGCAAAGCCAAAGCTTCTTTTAAATCTTCAGGCGCCGCTCCGTAGGAATGCAGGATTTTAATGGAATTTCTCCAAAAATCGCTAACTGGTATCGGCACATCTTTCCCGGGCTCTGGCGAGGCAAAACAGAGAATAGTGCCGGCGCGTTCCACGCATTTAGTGGCCTGTAAAAAAGCGGATAAGGCGGATGTGCAAACAATAACTAAATCCGCTAACCGGTTTTCGTTGATAAGGCGGAATTTTTCCGCAATATCTTCTTTGGCGTTTATGGCGGCAGTGGCGCCTAATTTTTTTGCAACATTCAGGCGGTATTCATTTATATCCGTAACCGCCACAGGCAAACAGCCCTTAGCGCGCGCTAACAATAAATGCAGCAAGCCGGAAATACCCGCTCCCAGAATAAGTACGCTCTGATTCTTTGCTAAGCTTGCCATTCTTTGGCCGCGAATGACACAACCAAGAGGCTCAATAAAAGTCCCTTCTTCGTAAGAAACTTCTTTGGGCAAAACGAGTGTGCCGCGCTCGGCATTTATCTGCGGCACGCGTATATACTCCGAAAACCCTCCGGGAAAATAATTTGTGGTGTGCAGAGTCTCGCATACCGTATGGTTTCCGCTTAGGCAATAGCGGCAGGTATTGCACGGCACATGATGCGAAACAAAAACTCTATCCCCCACCTTATAACGCGAGACACCAGCACCTATTTGCACGATTTCTCCGGTAGCTTCATGGCCTAATACAAGCGGAGCTTTTTTTATGCGATACCATTCCAACACATCGCTTCCGCAAATACCGCTGGCTTTTACTTTTAACAAGAATTCTCCGGCTTTAATTTCCGGCTTCGGCAATTCTTCGATGCGGACGTCGCTGTTTTTATAATACATTGCCACTTTCATATTACTTCAAAAAATTATTAACGCGAATAAACGCAAATTTGGAACAAATAAACGCTAATGAATCTATTCGCGTTCTTTCGTCTCTAATTCGCGTTATTTCGCGTCCCTAAAAATATCCTGCGCTTTCTTCACGTTGGCATTTTCGTGGATAATGGCCTGCAAGGCTTTGGCCATGGCAACCGGATTCGCGCTTTGCCAGACATTTCTGCCTAAATTTATTCCGATTGCTCCTTTCTGCATACCATCATAAACAAATTCAAAAACCTGGCGTTCTGTATCGCATTTGGGCCCGCCGGCAATAACCACCGGAACTGGGCAGCCGCATACTACTTTGTCAAAATGTTCGCACCAGTAAGTTTTTACGACTTTTGCTCCTAATTCGGCGCAAATGCGGCAGGCTAACGCCAAGTAACGAGCATCCCTTTTTTCTAATTCCTTTCCTACCGCAGTCACTGCCATTACCGGGATTCCATAACTTTCACACTGATTTACCAGATTCGCTAAATTTAAAAGCGTTTGCTGTTCATGCTCGCTTCCTACAAAAACCGAAACTCCCACCGCAGATGCATTTAATCTGATTATTTCATCAATGGAGGTGGTGATCACCTCATTGGCCAGATCTTTACCCACCATGCTGGTTCCACCGGAGACCCGCAAAATAATAGGCACATTTAATTCCGGAGGAATTACGGCGCGTAGCACCCCCCGGGTAACAAATAAACCGTCACAATATTGGATAATCGGCTTTATAGTTTCCGCCGGTTTTTCTAAACAACTGGTCGGGCCCTGGAAATATCCGTGATCTATAGGCATAAAAAAACAATGGCCGTCGGCTTTAATCAGTTTGCTTAAACGGTTCTTCATTCCCCAATCCATAAAGCCTCCTTATTTTATCCTGACTTGTTTAAATAATTGAAATAATCGACTAAAGGGCACATACCATTTTGAAAGCTGACCCAATTGGCCTTGTAATTTCATTTTTCCCTGGGTAACAGCGACAAATGAATCCAGCTTGCCTAAAAAAACCTGTTCCCAAACTTCTTTCGAACCGGAAATAATAAACGGCGCATCACTATCAAAATCTAATTTTACGATTTTTCCTTTTTCAAAATTGAATCTATAAGCTTTATCGCTGCCGTCTAGTTTGATGACAAGCTTAACCGTTAGATCTAACTCTTTACCCTTAGTAGCAATAAATTCGTCTTTATTCACTAAATCCACGATAGACTGGATGTGCTCTTTTGAAAACATAGAGTATGTTTCTTCTTTTGTTAAGGCGATTTTTAATTCCTGATCCAATTCATCGAGGCTATCCTTTTTAAACAATCTTGCGATTGCGGCGGTTTTCACCGATTCTTCCAGTCTTTCGATCAAAGCGAGCGCCTCTTTAAAACTATCAGCCATAGATACTACGCCGTGACGTTTCAATACCGCAAGATTATTCAACTTCAAAGCTTCGATCACCAATTCAGGTTTTGTTACAGCGGGGGTATCCTGTTCAACTACCGGAACATTACCTAAATAAAGTTTTGTCTCAAAAGTAAGTATCTGTATATCGGAATGGACGGAAAAATAACCGTTGATTAAAGGTGGGTGCGCGTGCAAAACTACTTTTGCGGGAAAATTTTTATAGACTAAACTATGTAAAGGCAATTCTGAACTGGGCTTTTGCCCAGAGTCTGACTTTAACGTATCTAGATTTACTTTTATAATATCCTCGTCCTTTAAATTACCTAAAAATGTTCCGCTTGCGGTAATTAAAATATGCTCGTCATCCAGCCTTGAACTGATATTGCCGGAATTGGCGACTGCTAAGCCGGCTTGGTAAAGAGACTTGCCGATCTTGATAATTTCTTGTTTTGTTTCTTTCTCCATATGATTCTATATTATTAGATTTTCATATAAATATGTTTAGTAATCAATTCATTCGGCGTAACGTCAAATGCCGGATAATACCCTTTGGCGCCTTTAGGCGCTAAACGCATACCTTGATAGGTGAGCAATTCCTCATCAGGCCGTATTTCAATTTTAATATCTTTTCCGCTTCTTGCGCCTGATGCCGGCGGGCATATCACAATAAAAGGAATATTAAAATGCTTTGCTAAAATAGCTATCTGATAAGTGCCTACTTTGTTGGCAATATCTCCGTTTTGCGCTAAATGATCTGCTCCCACGATAACCTTACTTATTTTTCCTTCCTGCATTACCTGCGCCACCATATTATCAGCAATGATAGTGACGTCAAAACCACCTTCCTGCAACTCCCAGGCGGTGAGCCGCGAGCCCTGCAAATAAGGCCTGGTTTCGGTGGTAAAAAAGCTTACTTTTTTATTTTGAGCGCGGCAAAGACTCGCGATTAAAGGCATCTGGCCGCTAATATTACAGTGCGTTAAAATTATATCGCCGTCATCGATAAGCCTACTTGCTTCTTCTGCTTGACGGATGCGCTTGTTTTTAAGTGTTTCCAAAAAGCTTAGTATGCTTTTCTCTAAAGGCGCTCCCTTGCTTGCCCAGCTTAAAACCATATCAGTCAAATATTTAAAGGAGAGCGTGGGGCGTGTGGCATTAATAGCTTGTGCTGCTTTATGTAAAATGGGAAGCGAGTCTTTCTTGGTTTTGTTCTGTCTTAAAACCATAAGAAAGATATAGAAAACAAGGATGACTTGCCCCACCGCACGGGTTTTCATCTCTTTTATGGCGCGGCAGGCTTCTTTATAATCTTTAGCCTCAATATAATGAACTTTATGGGGCAGCAAGGTTTCATCAAGGATAAAGATACTGCTTCCTTTAAGCTCAATAGGCCAG
>JAQTOI010000101.1 GCA_028713415.1 Candidatus Omnitrophota bacterium | reverse complement strand
CGCATTCCGAACAGATACGGGCGGTTTTGGAAACGCAAGTTGAAGAGGTTAAACCTGACGGCGGCACGGTAATTTCGCAGCGCATAAAAGAAGAATCTTTCATAATCAAGGATGGGCCCGCTATAACTGAAGCTGATTCCACAGATCCTGCCTTACGAGAAAAAGCTAAAGATAACCCGTCAATTGCCAATTGGCTCAAGAGCATTGAAGCCACCGGGCGTTTTACGATAGAGCCGACAGGCGACATAGAAACCTTAAGCACTAATGGCGATACCGAAGGCCCGAATTCCCAACACACGTTAAAGAACTTCATGATGCAACCGATGATGCCTTTACCTAAGCAGGAGATAAAAATAGGCGATACCTGGGATATGGGGAGCCGGTCAAATTCAAGCCCGCCCATGGGTCGACTGGCTACAGTAAATACATGCGTTTTGTCGGATATCCGTCAAGAGGGTAAGGACAAAATTGCCGTGCTGCAAATAAAAGGGGATGCGAAGCTTGAGCCTGATCCAGAGTCAGATGTGAAATACGAACTGGAAGATTACAAGATTGGTGGGGAGATGTGGTTTTCCCTCACCCGCGGACGGTTTATTTTTACTTCTAGCAAAACCGAGTTTACTTATAAGGTAATCACGTTAACCGGAGCATGGTTCCATATGCGTGCTACTTCCGAAATGCAGACTAAGGAAATACAATAGTGAAGCTTTGCATACGAGTTCTAGTATTAGTAATATTCACGGCGGCCGCGGGCCTAGGAGTGTGTAGAGCTGAGCCAGGTAAGATCGTGGATAAGCAGGATGGGCAATCAGCCGCTCTTGATCAAGCATCGAGCATTTTGGAACAGGAAATTGGCGACGCCATAGTCCCGCAAGTCCAGGCGACAAAGAAAGCGCTGGGCGAATTTAAAAAAGACATGGTCGCAGCAATTAAATCCGGAAAAACCACTCTTACCGAGCAAGAGTTTGAGAAAATTATCGCGCCAGCCGAAACTAATGTTCGCCTGGCTGAGCAATATAAAGAAATAGCACTGCAAAAACTTAAAGAAGCCCCAACTGCCGCAAACCCAGCTATGAGATATGTCTTACTTAGGGATGTAATAGATAAGACTGATATGGTTCGAGAACTGCTTAATCCGGTTTCTGTTATTCTCAGCAAGCCGCGAGAGAAGGAAGAAGCCCCGGCGCTTCAGCCAAAAGAGGAGCCCGGCGTCCAAGCGCCCAGGCCAATACCGAGTATCAATATACAAAGTAGTTGGTATGCACTTGAACAAGCAAAGATATCGGCAGGCCTTTCGGATAAAGGGTATACCTATGCAGCTGTAGGAGAATACCAGACAGATGCTATAAAGTATGATCCGTCGAGCCAAACGCTTACCGCGCCAGGGGGGCGGTCAGTGGATGTGCGTTACCTTCAGGGGACTTTTACGAACACGCCGCCGGCTGCGCAGGAAGCTATTTTTGAACCCATTCCTGTACCTATTTCTGTTGTCGAAGGTAAACCGCAGGCAGTGCAATTAAAAGAGTCAGCTGAACAAGGAATCTATTCGCAGGAAAATCAAGAAGTCGGCGGCGTAGCGCTTAAGGTAACTCTGGATTTACTTTCTTTTCTTCATGTCGCAGGGTTTAGCCGGCGAGGCCCTGACATCACAGTTGAATCTCCTGTTCTCATTTCGCTTAAGGGGTTATATAAAACGGCCCTTCCTTATTCCCGTTCGCCTGAAGAATGGAAGAAGCTCCCCGAGAGCCTGCGCCATCCGGCCAAGGTGGAACGTATTTACGGTTTTGTGTTAGATCCTCGTAACCAAGATATTTTTTTAATATGCGCTCCGGCCCGTTCGCAGGAAACATGCCTTGATATTGATGATCTTATCGTCGGATTTCAGGCGGCATGGCTTAAACAATTGGCTCCATCTGTTTCACTCGACCCACTGCCAAATGACCTTGGCGGGCCGCAATACGTGCGCGTTTTTGATACACCGAGAGATTCTCTATTTGCCAAAATCATGCTTGAGGCAGATTACGCGATGAAGCAGATAACCTTAGGCCACCTTAAGGTAAAAGCGGACGGTTTTCAATCGTTAGCGCAGCTTGCTGCAGCGCAATGGCAAGGCCCTTAATCGAACCGATTTAGGTTTATCCCCACGCCTCTGAGGGTAAGAGACATTCGTGTTTCTGAAAGTAACCGCTCAGTGATATTTGCCAGTGGCGTCCAGGTCCTGACTGCACAGACGCAGTTTGTAGGAGAGAAAATCAAGGATATAGGAAAGCAGAATGAATTGGCCGTGCAAGAAGCAGAGCTCTTCACAAAATATTATGAGCAATTTGAGCATTCTTCGCAAATCCAGCCGAATGGAATTTATGTTCGCTTGCATGGATTAGTAGATATTGTGACCATTGGAAAGTTATTGCGGTATATGGGCATTGACTATGCAATCCTGCGCGATTTTTCAAGCCTGCCGTATGTGCACCAAGAAGTACCTAATTATTATCAGGGCCTCACTGTCCTTGCGAGCAGCGAACAAGTTGTTGGAGGGGTGATAGAGCACAGCATATCCGGCGGCGTAGATATTATGCCGCGCGCCGGAGATTATTCTGTGCAGTGGTGCCGTGACCGCGCGATGGCTGCCTTAGAAGCAGCAGTAGATAACTTTAGCCGCGAAAAAGGTTGGTCAGCTGTGATAAAAGGAAAATTACGCCTACCTTGCCGTGGTTCTGGTAGCGCTGATGATGTGGAGAGCCTGATGGATGCAGGGCGGATTGCATTCGCGCTTAGGCTATACGAGACAGCCCGCGATCACTTTCTTAAAGTTACCGAAAAGAATCCGCTGCATACTGAGGCATTTGTACAGCTTGGTATTACCTATTCTTTGCTGGGGCAATTTCAAGAAGCCAAAACCGCAATTGCCAGGGCTTTGGCTCAAGAGCCTGCAGATAAACAACTGGAAGCGATTGCGCTCGATATTGAGTTACATAGTAATCCCAAGTTTGACCTTAAGGGGAGCGATGAATCCGTGAGGAGAATCTTGAGTGAAGCTTATGCCCGAAAGGCCGCCGCGGATATAAATCAGGGCCGGACGAGCAATGCGCAAAAAGCCGCAGATATCGCGCTGCAATTATGGGATACCAATGCCGGCGTATATTTTGACCGGGCGCTTACGCATGGGCAGACATTTTCTCCTGAGGGGGAAAGGGACCTGCTGCAAGCAATACGGCAGTATAAGAAGTTATTATCTGAGAAAGACGATCCTGAGGTGAAGGTGAGGCTGGCGCGTACACTCGCAGTGCACGCTTCATGCCGCATTACACGCATCCGAAAGATGATAGCCGGCGGCACCGTTGAAACTAACTCCGGCTGGGTGCTTGAAGAGCTTGCTGAGATAGCTGATGAAGCGCATGACGCGCAGTTGATTGATGACCATGAGCCAGGGTGCTTGGTGACCGAAGCATTGGCGCGGGCGACTAAGGTAGAAGTAATGCAGCTGGTCGGCCAGGGCGGCAATTTGATGCATGCCCGGGAACTTATTGACTTGGCAGTGAAGCGGTTCCCTGATTTTTCTGAAGCGCACAGCGCGCGCGCGTATGTATTAATTATCGCAGGAGAATACACAGAAGCGTTAGCTGAATTAGAAAAGGCCATCAAGATGAACCCTGCGCAAGGCTCGCTATTTTTGCTTCGCGCCGACGTGTATTTAAGGCAGCAGCTGTATGCCCAGGCCAAGGCGGATTTAGAAAGGGCAAAACAGCTTGGAGCGGAGATCGATTCAGGCTTTGAGAAAAAAATATATCTGCATATGTAACTAAAGTATATAATGCAGATATGAGGAAAACATGGGATCAGAGAGTTTGAAGCGCTCCGGAGTTATACAGGTGCCGGACTCATGGATGCCTGTTGTCCACCGCGAAAAGTTATTCTGGTTCTGGACGCCAATAAGTTGGGTGCCTGTTACGCCAATATCCCCTGAAGCTTGCCTAGCGCGGCGCACATTTGATATTTTACTTGAAGTGGTTGCCATGCGGCAAGGCGAAGTGCCTCAAGATACAACCGCAGTAGCAGCCACCGCACAAGCTTTGGTTAAATCTCTTAAGGCCGCGCATTACGATTTACGCATACTCAAAGATGATCCGTATGTTGCCCCACAATTCGATAAAAGCGAGGCACTCTTACGCATGAAAAATCTTGGCAGACTGGAAGGATACGAATTCGTCGGGGAAATGCTGCCGTCTGAACATGGCCACTTGCTTCGTGTTGAATATAGCGAGAATCTGGCAGATAAGTCTATCACTGATTGTTATCTCCTCAGCCGCGGCAATCTTACACTCATGTTAAATATGAAAACATTATCCTTGAGCCATCTTGTGCATGGGACTGTATTCGAACAGGTTGCAGCGTGCGTCATGTTGGGGAGTATAGCGTAATTTTTGAGTTGAAAGGAGAGAAGATGAAAACAAAGATAGGTTTTCCCGGTCTGCTAAAGTTTTCCCTACTTGCGTTACTTCTGTTTCCTTGCTTTGCGCTGGCCAGTGATCTTTCGAATAAGCTTAACGCTGCTAGGGACAGCGCTGTGTATCTTGGCAACCAGATTGATGAGTTGGATAAAAAGGTGGGCGATTCGCTTAAGGAAGAGAAATCGCGTTTGTCGAGCACTTCTGAACTGCTTCAACTTAGAGAAAAACATCTGAATGACCAGAATACGGTCTTGCTGAAACAGATGACCGGGCCGGGTGGTTATGCGGCGCAATACAGTAGTTTCAAGGCCAAACTGGATTCGTTTGACGCTAAATGCGCAGATTATAAAAGCCGTTGTGATAGGACTTTTACCGAGCAGTCGGATGTGGACGCATGCAACCAGGAAAAAGAACAGCTTGATGAAGAGTCCAAGCCCCTACATGGCGAATCTGCGCGGCTGATAGATCTTAAGCTGAAGCTTAAGCGGGAAAAGACGGAATTAGATGATGCATTCACAATGCTCAACAAGCAGCGCAGTGATTTAAGTAGTTTGTCAGAAAAGTGGGGTGAAAAACAAAAGAAATATAATGCCGAGAAAAATGAGTTAGCCGTAGCGTATAAGCAGGCATTAGAAAAGCTCAAGCAACTAAGCAGCCAGTACGCCGAGTGCATCGGAGGATTGCCGGCACAGACTAATGACAAAGAGATTAAACGCCGTTGCGGAGACGTGAATTTCGGCGATATCCGCAAGAACATCCTGAAATGGCAGAATATGAGGACCGGATCGTGACCGTAATCCCATAGCTGCTGTTGATATGTAACTAACCGACCTGAAAAATTATATTTGTAAAATAAGGATCAGCCGCCCAATGATAGGGGAGGCAGAAGAGCGTTAGATTCAGGAAGCGGTAAAAATCTTGCTTTCTGTTCTCATGAAATAAGCGTTGATAAGTAGCTTGCTTATAGGGAAATAATAAATGTTTTCAATCAAGAAGAGATTTGTAGTAAGGGAAAGCCTGATTATGCTGATGCTGTTAGGCAGCGGCTCTTTATTAATCTACGTGGATTGTCTCAAATCAAGATACACCACGGTTAACTTAGGAGTTGCCACGAAGTATTATTCCCCGACCATCTTGGGCGCAATCGGGTTTGTTATACTCTGCCTTTATCCGTTTTACCTTCTTATGCGGCTAATTATCTGGGGAATAAAGAAGGGTTTTAAGAACCGTATATTCTTTTGTTTATTAGCCTTCCTGTGTTTATTTTCCTCCGGTTGTTATGATGCTAAGAAGGAGGTAATTTCGGCTTCTGAGGCGGTTAAGATAGAAGGCCTTCCAAAGACATATTGGACATATGCTATAACCCCTGTCACTAATGGCAATGATTACCGTTTCTTGTCACCCGCAGAAAAAAATTCCCCGGCAGAATCAGGCTATCTACGCGCAGTCCCGCTGAAAGACAATATTTACATCGTCCAGGTAAAATATGATAATTACCAGAATTATATTCTTATGTTTTTTAAATTGATAAGCGCTGCAAGCGGCAAAGAAATTCGGATGGCCTTTCCCGATACTGCGATAGAGGCTTCGCAATACGGCGTCTCAACGGAAGTGAATAATTTTTACGGCACAACGCTGGTTGGCAACCGTAAGAATATTATGGCCTTTTTGAGAGCATACGCAAAGGTTAATTTTAAAGATGTATCTGCCGAGGCTTATAAAATTGAAGGTGAGCTTCTGCGCGCGGTTAATATTGCCAAGAACCCTTTAACTTCAAATAATTTGTCGGCTCAGAATGCTTCAAATTCCAGCCTGCCTCCCCAAAACCAAAAACAGGTGGAAGCAAAAGTGGAGCAGGCTGAGGTTGATATATTCGGAAAGAAACTTTCTCCTGGAAAGTGCAAGGCGCTATATAAGGAAATAGAAAATGACCTTAAAAATGCAAATTATTGCCAAGAGGACGAAGATTGCCGGACTCTGGAATTGGGAGGGCCGCTAATCGAATTCGGATGCTATCATTTTGTGAATAAAGACGCAGATGCGGCGCCAATACATAAGAAAATGTTTGCTTATTCTCTGAGATGTTCAGAGATAATCAATGATTGCTCCGCTGCCCCCTTGCCAAAATGCGTGCATAAGAAATGCGTATATGACGGGAAGCCTTAAAAACTATAATCTATTT
>JAQTOI010000100.1 GCA_028713415.1 Candidatus Omnitrophota bacterium | reverse complement strand
AAGCGGAATATATGCGCTGTAATTGTGCAAAATCTTTTTTTAGCAACAAGAATAAAGGAAGAAAAAATATAAGCGTATGTGGGCAGGAAAAACGTCCTCCGATATCCGTATCTTCGTCAAATTGTATAGGGATTTTCTTAGCGCCTGACCAGCCCAGCGTATCAAGTTTTTCAAAGGCCGGGGGGTCAACCAGCCACAAAAAATGATTTTTCCAACCATTTCCAAAAAGCTCTTTTAGGGCGCAGGAAAGCAGCTGGGTTTCACTGGTTGAGCCTGATTTTGAAATAGGAATAACTAAAGTTCTATCTATATTTTTTATCTTAAGCGTAAGGGCTTTGAGCGCAGCGGGATCAAGGCTGTCAAGTATGTAAAGCGGGGCTCCCTTAAAAAGAGAAAGCAGGGCCTTGATACCGTTGGCAGAGCCGCCAATACCCGTAAAGATGAAACAATCTTTTCCTTCCAGGATTTCTTGCAGTCTCGTCAGAGCTTCTTTTATCTTAGAAAAAGGAGTGACTTTCAGCCAACCCAGCCGTTTTTTATCTCCGTCAAAACCGGACTCGCGATAGGGATTATCCGGGGGTAACTCGTTTTGGGTCTTCCCTACGGCTTCTAATAAATACTGTTCTAATGTTTTTTCCATAGAAAATGTATTATCTATACTCTGATGAGGTTTGCAAGAACTTTAAAAAAGCTTTCAGCCTTCAGTCGTCAGTCATCAGCTCTAAAAATTTTTAAGCATCAATAGCTGAAAGCTGACAGCTGGTTAGAACCACCCCACTCTATTTCTCCCCGCGAGTTTCGCTTTATATAAAGCCTTATCTACCATTTCAATAAGCACGTCGGAATAAATAGTATTCTGCGGGTATGAGGCAACCCCAACGCTAATAGTGGTAAGAAGAGTTTCATCGAATACCCTCATTTTTTCCCGCGAAACTACCGAACATAAACGTTCGCCAACCATTATGGTCCCTGCCTTGTCTGTTTCCGGCAGGATTAATACGAATTCCTCTCCGCCAAAACGCGCTAAAAAGTCTATTTCACGTATATTTTCCTGCATGAGGCGCGCGATTTCCCGCAGCACCGCATCGCCAACTAAATGCCCGTAGGTATCATTGATATTCTTGAAGTAATCCACATCAATCATAATAAAGCCCATGTTGAGGTTAAATTTCTTAGCACGCTCAAATTCTTCCAGGTAGTGAAGCGTAAAATACCTGCGATTATAAACTCCCGTCAAAGAATCATGGATAGAAACTTCCTGCAATTTTTCGTATAAGTTTATCCTCTCAATGCAAAGATTAAGGAGCTTTGCGAAATGCGGCAATTGCTCAACAATTTTCTCAGACTTTGTCTGGATAGAAAAAACATCTTGCGGCTCTTGTCCGAATTTGAATTCAAAGTAGTTTTGCCCGCGCAAAGAAAGAAATTGTATATCAGTTACGTCCGGTAAATGCTTTACTTCATCGCTGAACGCGCTTAATAGTTTTGTTTTATCGAGAAGCGGAGCTAATTTTCTTGCTAACTCATAAAAAAATAGGTAGCACCCCATTGTTTTTTCAAGACTGTCTACTTTTTCTGTAAAGCATCTGTTCGATACGTACAGCTCATCGTGACAGCAAATCTTCTGAGATTTCTTAGTTAACTCTGTATCCTTTAATTTCCTTAAAGAAATTATTTCCGCTGCCAGGTATAAAACGAATAATAATATAATTATTGTCCAATATAACATATGCGGTTTTTACCTTCGCGTTTTGCCTTATAGAGGAGCCGGTCTGCTTCATCAACTAAATTTGATATTTCTATACCGTCATCAGGATGAAAGGCAACCCCTAAAGATACCGTAAAGCATACATCTTTCCTTCTAAAACTCACCGCGGTGTCTTGCGCGTTTTTGCGGATAGCTTCGGCCATCGTAAGAATTTTTTCTTTGTTAGCCTCAACCACCATGGCAACGAATTCTTCTCCTCCAAAACGGCAGATACAATTACCTGCCTCTCCGAGCGTTTCTTTTAAAATCTTGGCTATGCGCCTAAGCACGATATCTCCGACTACATGCCCGTAGGTATCATTAATTTTCTTGAAATCATCAATATCAAGCATAATCATCCCCAGGCCTGTCTGCTTTATGGCGTCACGTTTGGCTTCGTTGTTGAGGCGGCTGAAAAAATGATCTCGCAGGAATAACCCCGTAAGAGGGTCTTTTATGGCAAGTTCTTCCATGCGGCGCATTAAATTGGCCCTCTCAAGCACAACCACGCCAAGATCGCATATGCTGCGAAGCAGGCGGGAATCGTCCAGCGAAAAAATGCGCGAAGCCTTGCTTTCGACTCTCATTACCCCCATTATTCTTTCTCCAATAGAAAGAGGGCTAGAGATTAAAGATTGAATTTGGCGTTCTTTAAAAGCGGCTGTTTTTTTGCAATCAAAACGGTATTCCTGGGTAAAATCCTCAATAAGAAGCGATTGATTATTCCTTAAAATCCATTTATCAATAATGTCACCGTATTTATCCTTAATTACCAGGTTCTTGTGTTTTACGGAACGGGTAAGGCGCAAAGTATCTCTTTCCAGAAGCAAAAGAAGAATATTATCTGCCTGCGGAAATAATTCCGAAGAGGTGTTTACCAGATAATCAAAAACTTCTTCGGGTTCCCCTAAACCGATCAATTTTTCCGAAGCATTAAAAAGAAAAGATATTTTTTCGCATTTGGCAGGAATAATATCGAGAATTTTCTTTTTTTCTTCGATGTCGCGAGATAAAAGGTTTACGCCTTCATCCATTTTATCGAGTTCACTTGCAAAAGATTGCCGCAAGGTCCTGCGCAGATGCCTGAAAAGAAAAAAAACTCCACAGGCTGAACATAAAACAAAAACAGATGCAATGGGGTGGATTTTTCCTGCAAAAGATAAAGAGAGAGAGGCAAGAATGAAGAATGCTAAAATTGTAAATGTTACAAAATTATACAATTGTTTTTTCGCTTGCGGGGTCAAAAAAATGGACTTTTTTCATATCGATTACTACTTCCACCATGCTACCGATTGTAGGCTTATTGGAAGAGTCAACGAGAGCAACAGCCGTATGCTTGCCGGTAGATAAATATAAATGATTCTGCGGGCCCATGGTTTCCACTACTTCACACAGGACTAAAATAGTATTTTCTGGAGTTGCGCCGGCGGCAAAAAGTTTATCGTATATGTTTTCGGCTCGTACGCCAAAAATTACTTGTTTATTAATATAGCTTACAAGTTTAGCGTGCATTTCTTCAAGCACTTTAACCTTGAAATTGCCTTCATCGAAATATATGCTGCCATTTTTCTTTATAATTCTGCCTTCCATAAAATTCATAGGAGGCGAACCGATAAATCCTGCAACAAATTTATTCACCGGGTTGTTATAAACTGTTAACGGAGTGTCCAATTGCAGGAGTTCTCCATCCTTCATAACCGCTATGCGGTCACCTAAGGTCATAGCTTCAGTCTGGTCGTGCGTCACGTAAATCATTGTAGTCTGGATTTTCAGGTGCAATTTATGCAATTCAGTGCGCATTTGCACGCGCATCTTGGCATCAAGATTGCTCAAAGGTTCATCAAATAGAAAAACCAGGGGTTTACGCACAATAGCTCTTCCTAGGGCCACGCGCTGGCGCTCTCCTCCGGAAAGCTCTTTGGGCTTTCGATTTAGAAGACGCGTAATGCCTAAAATCTGCGCCGCTTCGTTTACTCTTTTTTCGATGTCGGTTTTCGCGTAACCGCGCAGCTTCAGGGCAAACGCCATATTATCGTACACTTTCATATGGGGATAGAGGGCGTAATTTTGAAAGACCATTGCGATATTCCGGTCTTTAGCAGGGACGTTATTCACCCAGCGGTCGCCGATATAGATATCTCCGCTGGTAGGATTTTCCAGGCCGGCGACCATGCGTAAAGTAGTTGATTTTCCGCATCCGGAAGGGCCCAGTAAAACCAGAAATTCCTTATTTTCTATACCGATTGTAATGTCTTTTACGGCGACAACTCCGCCGTCGAAAACTTTATTGATATTTCTTATGCTTATTTGAGCCATATTCTTATAAAATTAAAAAGTGGAAAATACCTTACACGAATGCCCGCCTGTCGGCGGACAGGAATTAGTGGCAATTCGTCTTTAATCCGTGGTAATTATTTTTTCGATACTTTAAATTTGGAAATGACTGAATATTTAACAATTTTACTTTTTAACGTGCCGCTGTCAAGTTAAATAATCAATAAGTTTTGCTAAAGTATTTTTCAGGTCCTTGCGATGCACCACCATGTCTATCATGCCATGCTCCAGGTTAAACTCCGATGTTTGAAAGCCCTTAGGCAAATCCTGTTTTATGGTCTGCTTTATGACCCTGGGGCCGGTAAAACCTATTAATGCTCCGGGCTCCGCCACCGTGACATCGCCCAAACCGGCAAAAGAAGCCATAACTCCGGCCATGGTGGGGTTGGTGAGCACAGAAATAAAAGGCAAATTCGCTTTTTTAAACAGGGCGAGCGCCCCGGATGTTTTTGCCATTTGCATCAAGCTAAGCATGCCTTCGTACATGCGCGCTCCTCCGCCGGAACCTGAAATGATAATTAGAGGCAAATGCTTATTTAAAGCGTACTCTATAATACGCGAAAGCTTTTCTCCGACAACAGAGCCCATTGAGCCCATAATAAAACGCGAATCGGTCACACCCAGGGCAAAATCTTTTTTTTCTATTTTACCCTGACCCACAATCACTGCTTCTTTGAGCCCGGTTTCCTGCATATCTTCCTGTAATTTTTCTTTATAAGATTTGGGGCCCTGAAAATTTAAAGGGTCAGCTGATTCAAGGCTTGCGTAAAATTCGCTAAAAGTTCCCTCATCACTAAGCAGATGGATTCTTTCCCAGCAGGTAAGCGAGAAATGATAATTACATTTTGCGCAGACTTTTAAATTTTCCTGTAATATTTTATTAAAAATCAGGAGGGAGCATTTAGGGCATTTCACCCAAAGGCCGTCTGGAATTTGTTTTTTCTTTGCTAAGGTATAACGTAGCGACTTTTTAAATATTCTCATATGATTGGCTTACGCCATGATTACGGCGATTAGGAAAACGATTACGGAGATTTCCAATCACTGTAATCTTTCTTTAATCTCTGGAATCTGTTTCAAATCTCTGCAATCATTTATCCGCACGAGTAAAACGTCTCATAACAATGCCGGAAAGAAGTTTAGGATAAAAATACGTCGATTTTTGCGGGAGCCTATACCCTTTGTTCGCTACTGAAAAAACGTTTTTTAGAGGAATGGGGCGCAAAATAAAAGCAACTTTATTCCCATGGGTAAGTTTGACGGCTTCATTTAAATCGTGAGTGAAAGCAATCGGTTCCTTGACCGAAAATAAGGAAAGAACGAGGTGGTTAAAAAGATACGTATCCAATTTCTTGTATATGGCAATGTCGGGTATGTTCTTTAAACTTGATGCGCGTTTAAGCTTCGCGTAATAAAATGAGCCTGCGCGATAGACGCCGAAAGAAAAAATACTTTTTTCTTTTAATTTCTTCGTAAGCTCCCCTTGGCTTACCTTAAGAATCAGAAAATGCGTATCCAGCTTCTTAAAAAAATCTTCGTCGCTTAAAGGCACATCCACCACGCGGTGCGTGGGCAAGATTAAAAGCCCCAGCTGTTCATCCGTAACGTAGGCGAGAAGATAGTTTAGATCATCAAACTTCTCCTTGTTGTTTTTATAATAATCGTATGACACCTCAAAACGATGGTGCCCGTCAGCAATTACTAATTTGTTTTTATCGATTTCCTTACATATGGCATCAAGCGTTTTTTTATCCTGGATTTTCCACACCCGGTTATGGTTGCCTTCAAAATCGTCAAAATCAAGAAATGCTTCTTTTGCCCGGTACGCAACGTACACACGTTTGAAGATCTTCAAAGACTTAGGGACAATGACGAATATCGGGCTTAGATTTGCTTCTACTTCCTTTATTATTTTTTTTCTGTCTTCCTTGGGCGCTGAGAGGGTATATTCGTGGGGGAAAATAACGTCATCCTTATCCATGCGCAGCAAGCTTAAGAAGCCAAAACGCGTGAAACGGCTGCCTTGTGATATAAAACGCTGTTCGTAAAGATACAGGCTTTCTTTATCATCGTCTACTAATACGGCCTCTTGTATCCACTGTTTAAAACGTTTGCCGATTTCCTCGTAGTCTCCGCCGCGCGTAAGCAACACATTGGAAAAATTATACGGAGATTTTTTCTGGAAATACTCCTGTTGGGTTTTATTGATAACGTCATAGGGAGGGCAAACCACATCCCGTATATCCTTAATTACCGCGGGATTGTAACAGGTTGCCTTAAAAGGAATAATGGTTGACGACTGATCTGGCATTATTTTTTCGGGCATTTTTTTTCGCAGCATGTGTGTGTTTCCGGCTTTTTCGCAGATGCCGAGACGCTGCTTTTTTTATAGTCAGTACTGTAAAAACCCGTGCCTTTAAAAATAAGGCCGCTGCCTGAACCTATTAACCTATGCAGTTTTCCTTTACATTTAGGGCATTTGGCAATACGTTTATCGTTAATATTCTGAAATATTTCCGTAACCGCTGCGCATTTTGAGCATTCGTAATTATACGTTGGCATTTTGACCTCTTTTTAGACTATAGACCAAAGACCGAA
>JAQTOI010000099.1 GCA_028713415.1 Candidatus Omnitrophota bacterium | reverse complement strand
CTTCTTTTATTTTTTGAAGTAGCGGAAAACTCTTTTCTGTTCCCAGCAAAATATCTAAAAGCACCACAGAATAATCAGGAGAAAAAAGTTTAAGTCCTTGGGGTAATGTGTAAGCCAGGTCTACGCTATAGCCTCTCCGGCGTAAAGCGACAGCCATAGTGTCGGCGGTCTCACGTTCATCTTCGACTATCAGAATGTTTTCCATTTCTCCTCCTTTCAATGAGTAGATGATTTATCGCGGTAAATGTCAAGGGTGAAATCTGATCATTCGATTTCACTCATGATCGACACTGAGCGAAAGTTGAATGTATCGACTACACGCTTTTTCACGCGCTAAAAGTGCGGAAAAAGCGTAAGCCTCATTTCACATCTGCCACCACTTTTTTGTAATTTCCTCGCGATGGTACTTAAAAATATAATTATAGATATCTTCTTTATAGATTTCCGGGAAATTAAGAAAAGATAGACCGGCTTCTTTTCGGTCTATATAATCTTTTACCCAAACAACCTTTCCGGGAATATTCAAAGTTTTTTCCGGAAGAAGCAAGAATACCGATAGAACATCTTCGCGCTCCACTTTGTGCGAAAGGTCTAGAACCAACTTGGCGCCTCCTAAGCTGATGTCTTTGGCGATGGCGGAAAAACTTTCTTCTTTATTCGGGAAACTTATCTTGAGGTATAGGGGAGCATTGAATCTTACAAATTTTCTTTGGGTTTTAGTATTCATTGAAATATGCTATTGCTATTTTTAGAAGTATTAAGAGTGAATTAAAATTCTCCCTTAATTTCCTGGGAGAGTATAATCGCTTCCGCCACCTCTTTCATGGAAAGCCGTTTATTCATGCTGGATTTTCGTATAAGGCTGTAAGCTTCCTCTTCACTGACCCTCTTATCTTTCATTAAGATACCCTTTGCTTTCTCTATTTTTTTACGCGCTTCTAATTCTTCCTGAATAACTTTGGTTTTAACCATAAGTTCAGTATTCTCAATTGCAACTGCCGCTTGATCGGCAATCGTACTTAAAAGGTCAATATCGCTTGAGGTGAAATCATACGGCTTTGTAGTGTAAAGATTGACCACCCCTATTAACTTGTTTTTAACGAGCATGGGAACACTTAGCATCGACACTAAACCTTCTTTTTTAGCAAGCATTTTTTCTTTATAAGATTCCTCCAATGCCACGTCGCGTATAGCAATTGGCTTTTTGTCTTTGGCGACCAAACCGACAATTCCTTCCCCCATTTTTAGCGTACGTTCCTTTAGGTACTCTTTACTCATCGCTTGAGTGGCGCGAATACGTAAAGATTGTTTTTTTTCATCAAGCAGCCAAAGGGAGCATATTTTCGCGTTCATTACGCTTGCGGCCAGAGTTACTATGAGTTTGAGGACATCCTCAAGGTATAAGTCGGAAGTGATGGCTTTGCTTATTTTGCTCAAAGCGCTTAAATACTCTTTGTATGAAGTTTTTTTGACGATTCTTTCCATTAAAGAATAGGCAAGTAAGTCTTTATTTCGTATTCGTGTACTTGTTTCCGGTACTCATCCCATTCGATCTTTTTGCTCATGATGAGATTGGTAAAGATGTGTTCACCGAGTGCTTCTTTCAGCAACGTACTTTTTTCGGCGATTTCGATTGCTTCGATTAAACTACCGGGGAGGCAGGAGACGTTTAAATCCTCCATTTCTTCGTAAGACAGATGGTATACGTCCCGTTCCATAGGTTCAGCCAGAGGGTAATCGCCCTCAATGCCTTTTAACCCTGCTGCAAGCATGCAGGAAAAAGCAAGATAAGGGTTGCAGGCAGGGTCAGGAGAACGAAATTCTATCCTGGTTGCTTTTTCTTTGCCAGGTTTATACATCGGGACTCTCACAAGAGTGCTTCGGTTTCTGCGCGCCCAGCAAATATATACCGGCGCTTCATAACCCGGAACGAGCCGTTTATAGGAATTTACCCATTGATTACAGGCAAGGGTTATTTCCGGAGCATGTTTTAGTATGCCGGCAATGTAGCTTTTAGCAGTCTTTGAAAGATAGTAATTATCATCGGGGTCAAAGAAAGCGTTTGTTTCCCCTTTAAATAGTGATTGATGGCAATGCATGCCGCTTCCGTTTACTCCGAAGATGGGTTTTGGCATAAAAGTTATATAGAGGCCGTACTTTTGCGCGATTTCTTTTGCTACCATCCGATAAAGCATCACAATGTCAGCCATGGTTGCGGCATCCTTGTAGCGTAAATCAATTTCATGTTGCGAGGGAGCGACTTCATGGTGGGAGTATTCCACGTGGATACCCATTTCTTCAAGGGTCAAAATAATTTCGCGCCGCACTTCATTACCGGCATCAAGAGTGGTTAGGTCAAAATAGCCGCCTTCATCGATGGTTTGAGTTGTTTTTTCGTCCTTGAAAATAAAAAATTCAAGCTCTGGCCCTGTGTAAAAAGTATAACCTTTTGCTTTAGCTTTTTCTAAATTTTTCTTAAGAATGTATCGTGAGTCCCCTTGATAAGGGCTGCCGTCAGGGTTGACTATATCGCAAAGCATCCCCGCAACAGCTTTTTCTTTAGGCCTATAGGGAAGGATGGTGAAGGTAGTGGGATCAGGCATTGCCAACATATCCGATTCATCAATTCGGGCAAAGCCTTTAATCGAAGAGCCGTCAAAGCCCATGCCTTCTTCAAGCGCACTTTCAAGTTCTACCCGCGTAATAGAAAAACCCTTCATTTGTCCGGTAATATCAGCAAACCAGAGTTTAATGAAATTCACGTCTTTTTCTTTAACCAGTTTTAAAACGTCTTTTGCGTTAAGTGCGGCCATACCTCTCCTTAATAGGCCTCCTTTTGCGTAAGTTGATTATTTTGCCTGATTTCCTGCGATTTAAGGAATACAGGAAATTGACCTAAAGAACCGTCGGGCGCAAAAGCAGGACATCTTGATCCCTGACGCGTTGGTTAAATTTTTAGAAATTTAACCTATATACAGGCGCAAGGGTAGCGCTCTTAATAATGCCTACCCACCGTAACAGCTTAACGATAAAACTTTTACGGGGCACTACTAAGTTCGCAACTAACGCGTTATTTTAGCACATTTTATCGGAAATTCAAAGGGAAAATGGGAGAGTCTTGAGTGGTTTTGCTTAGGCAAAAAGGGGCAAAATTCGCCCCTTTTTGCCGCCAGTTAGGAAGATTTCTTCCTAAATACCAGTTTTATAATGATAGTAATGCCTGATACCACCAGAAGCGCAGTTAGCAGTAACAGTATTATGCACACGGCAGCCGGTAATAGGTCTATCGCGGCGTTGATGAGGTCAGCAAAAATATTTACCAGGCGCTCTTTTGCCGTTTTTATATTCTGCTGCATCAACAATTGCCAGTTAGTTGAAAAAACTTCAACAGTGATGGTCGGCATGGCGATTAAGTTGTCGTACTTGCTGATCTGGGCCTTGATTGCTTCTATCTGCTTGGTAACAGGAGATAGTTCCGATTCTAACCTTATAGCTTTATCAATATCCGTCTTTTTTTCCTTTAGTTTCTCGAGTATTTTGTCATACACTATTTTTTGCGTATTTAATTCTGTTACTAATTTCGCGTAATCAGAAGAAACATCCACGCTGTCGATATTAAAGGTTTTGACCCGGCCTAATTTCCGGATTTCATCAAGGGTGGTTTCGAATTTGTCTTTAGGGATGCGTACACTTAAGCGCGCGCTGATTTTTCCTCGTCCTAACTCGCTGAAATTTGCCTGCGCCAGGAATCCTTTATTGTCTTTACTGATAGCCACTATTTTGTCATATGCGGTTTGCACATCGTTTACCTCAAGGCCTAAATCAGCAGTGCGGATTAGCTTTTCTTCAGTGCCGGTTGCCGGCAAATAGGGTTGGACGGTAATAATCGGCCCGCCATCCTCGTACGCGTAAACACCCACCGCTGCTTTATACACGCTGGCGCCGTATTCTCCCGCTGCTTCGTTGTGAGCGTATTCATTGGAAGTAAGGTGAGGGGGTGAAAAAAGGTGAAGGGTTGAGCCGGTTGAAGCGAAACGTGCCGTCCTGGCACTATTCATTGAACGGTTTGAATGGCCCCTCATTTTTTTCTCAACCGTATGTAAAATGGGATAATAACCATCGCCAATTTGGTCTCCTACAGCCGCTAATTTTCCCTGCGTATTACGTTTATAGGATTCCATTGAACCCGCCAGCATAAACACCAAAAGGGTTACCAAAGCCACGGAAGCGGCTCCAGCGAAAAGTTTTGTTTTTTTCATTGTCCCCCCTTTTGTCTTTTGCCACAGAAACCGAGAACGTATCTCCTGCTCTAGATCAGGAGAAATCTCTTCATCGCGCCACTCTTTCATCCCGATGGAGGTAGCTTGTAATTCCTGCCAGTATTTTTTGCACTTGGCGCAGCTGCGCAAATGCTCCTCAACCCTTATTTTTTCTTTGTCGGATACTTCTCCGTCGAGATACGCGGAAATTAATTTTTTTATTCTTGCGTGCGCAAACATTATTGCGCCTCCTTTATAAATGGCACCAATTCAGTTTTTAATTTCTCCCTGGCTCGAAAAATAAGTATTTTTACTTTAGAAAGCGAGCAATGCATAACCTGGCTTATTTCTTCGTAACTCAAATTGTGGTATTCGCGTAAAATTATCGCTTCTTTCAGCTCAAGATTAAGCGTTTCGATGGCTCCTTTTACTAATGACGCGGCATCCTCCTCTTCCAGGCGCTCATTAGATGTTGGCCTTGAATCCGGAATATCAAGCATTTCGTAACCGTTTTCTTCATTCTTCCGCTTAAACCACATAAATACGGTTTTCTTACGTTTGCGTATTTTATCGATGCAGATATTATGAGCAATAGCAAAAATCCAGGTTGAGAATTTTGCTCCCGGTTTATAATAATCCTTCTTTGCGGTAATTATGCAAAACGTTTCGGCTGCCGTATCTTCAGCATCCGCTAAATTTTTAAGCAATCTTAAGCTATAGTTTAAGATTGGTTTTTTGTATCTTTGAAAGATTTCCTCCATGGCTCCCTTATCGCCAAGTTTAATATCGACCATAAGCTCCTCGTCTTTCTTCATTTTCGCTTCCATAAGGTTATACGTTTGAGGGTGGAAAAAGTTACAGAAAAAACGCGAATGAGCGCTAATTTGGAAGAACGCTAATTAACGCAAATATTGAAAAACGAGAATGGTTTTATTCGCGGTGATTAGCGTTTCCTATTCGCGGGCATTCGCGTTCATTGCTGTATAAGCTTCTTAAATTCCTCTTCCTTGATGATTTTTAAACCCAGGGTTTTGGCTTTTTCATATTTTGAGCCGGGATTAGCGCCCGCAACGACAAAATCTATGTTTTTACTTACGCTGGATACCCATTTTCCTCCCAGCTCTTCTACGGCCGCTTGCGCTGCGCCGCGCGATAAACCCTCCAACTCTCCGGTAAAAATGAAGATTTTACCGGTTATCGAACTTCTCTTTATAGTTTTGGTGTTTTCTGGCAGGTTAAGCCCTTTTCTTTTCAGTTCTATTATCATTTTTTTAATATGCGCAGAAGCAAAAAATTTAACTACTGATCGAGCCATGACCGGGCCTATTTCGGAAATATTTTGCAATTGGTCTTCGGTTACCTTCGATAAACGATCCATGGTTTTATATTGCTGTGCTAAAACTTCTGCTGCCTTTTCGCCGATATGGCGTATGCCTAAACCATAAAGGAGCCGGGAAAGCGGCCGTTGTTTGCTTAAGTCTATTGCAGTTATTAAATTATTGGCTTTCTTTTCAGCAAATAAAGGCAAATCGAGCAAATCTTCTTTTTTGAGTGCGTAGATATCAACAATACTTTTTACCATTTTTTTTGTTACAAGCTCCTCTACCGCGCTTTCACCCATTCCTTCAATATCCATAGCCCCTCTTGAGGCAAAATGCAATAACGACTGCTTGAGCCGTGCCGGGCAATCAGGGTTAATGCAATACCAATAAACTTCCTCTTCTTTTTCCTTTACTATTTTTTCCGCGCATTCAGGGCACGCGGCGGGAACCTTAATCTTTTTTTCATTACCTTTACGTTTTGAAGTGATTACTTTTACTATTTTAGGGATAACTTCTCCTGCACGCTCAATAAGCACAGTATCTCCTTCGCGTACATCCAGGCGCTCTATCTCATCAAAATTATGCAGCGTAGAATGGGATATGGTTACACCTGCGCATTCCACAGGCTCAAGCAGAGCTACCGGGGTAAGAATACCGGTTCTGCCTACCCCGAATTCAACTTTTTTCACGCGTGTTGTCGCCTGATGAGCCGGGAATTTATAAGCTACTGCCCAGCGCGGCGACTTCATAGTTTCACCAAGCTCCTGGCGCAAACGGTAGCTGTTTACTTTTATTACCATTCCGTCAATTTCATAATCAAGAGAGTCACGTTTTTCCTGCCACTGTTCGCAGTATTGAATAGCTTCCTGCAGGTTTTCGCAGTATTTATTATAGGGTGAAGTGCGTAAGCCGAATTCTTTTACCGTTTCCAGGAAATCTTTATGGTTTTTGAAATCATGCCCTTTTACCCAGCCGAAGGAATGGGCAAAATAATTGAGGTTGCGTTTAGCTACTATCGCCGGGTCCAAAAGTTTTAGCGAACCGCTTGCGGCATTCCGGGGATTTGCAAATAACGGCTCATCGTTTTTAAGGCGCTCCTCATTTATGCGGATCAGTTCTTTTTTTCCCATATAGACTTCCCCTCTTACTTCCAAAGTTTGGGGAATATTCTT
>JAQTOI010000098.1 GCA_028713415.1 Candidatus Omnitrophota bacterium | reverse complement strand
CTTTGGAAGCAAGAATGAGCCACTTATATTTTTCCGAAACCTCTTTCCAGAAATCAATCATGCCCTGGGCATCAGCACTTGGAGAAAGGGTAATCACTAAGGGGTATTTTTGCTGGTAATCGATACCGGAAGGAATATACAAAATATACGCCTGAGTAGTAATAATTCGAGATGGCTCCTGGGAAGCAAAAGCCGCCTTGAAAAATAATGCGGCCAATAAAAAAATGAGGCACTTTCTTAGCATGTCATGATCCGTAAATTATTAGGTGATAGGTTTTAGGTTATAGGTTCGAGGTTTCAGAACCTCTAACCCCTCACCTCTCACCCCTAACCTCTAATAGCCTGTATCTTTTAAAGACTGCTATTAATCCTATTAACCAACTCACATAACCTTCCGTAACTGCGCATGTCGAAGTTCATTACCAGCCTGGGCAAATCGGGAAATTCGCCCTTAAGTACTTCTTCCTTTAAGGCAGGCGACATTTTTATTTTTCCGTTTGTTATGATATCTTTAAACTCCTGATTCAATTGCGCAAGAGCTTTCTGGCTGATTGCCTTATTAAGCCGTATAACGGTTACACCTTTGACATAACGCAGGGAATGATACACTTTGTAGAAGTTATCAATATACTCAACTGCTTGGGAGGCGGTGCGCGCAACGCTAAAGAGTTTTAAATCACTTCTATTGGCGTATCCTTTTTGTATCAATTGAGTATTAATAAAGCGCAGCCAATGCGCCCAATACCTTGAGCCTTTTGGCTCCATAAGTATCAGGGGCCTGGGCCGGCATCTTCCGGTTTGCATAAGGGTAAGCACTTCAAAGCCTTCATCATTTGTGCCGAAGCCTCCGGGAAAAAGCGCGGTGGCGTCAGTTTCCTTCACAAATATCAGTTTCCTGGTGAAAAAGTATTTAAAATTTATCAGTTTTTCTTTTTCGGAGATGTAGGGGTTGGGTTTTTGCTCAAAAGGAAGGCGTATATTGAGCGCAAATTCTCTGCCCGCCAGAGCGCCTTTATTGCCTGCTTCCATCACTCCCGGGCCGCCGCCGGTAACTATCATATAGCCTTTGGCGGTGAGTTTGCGTGAAAATTCTTCGGCCATTTTATATTCGGCAGATGCAGGTTTAGCCCTTGCCGAGCCGAATATAATCACTTTTCTTTTATTCCGAAAAGGCGAGAATATTTTAAAGGAATAACGCAGTTCTTTGAGCGTGTCATTAACAAGTTTTAGGTCGCCCTTGTCGCACACTTCCATACCAAGTTTTACGACGCTTGTATAGATTTCCCGCAAGAATTGCGCGTTGTCAATTGAGCAGGATTTAGCGCTTAACTCCTCTATCAGTTTGTTTATAAGTTCGTCATTAACTTTATATACATTTGGCTTTCGACGCATTATTTTCTCCTTTGAGTCAGCTTTCAGCTGTCAGTCGTCAGCTATCAGCTTACAATATAGGTGTGGGGTTAGCGGTTATAGGTTAAAGGTAAAAAACCCTCACCTCTAACCCCTAACCCAAAACCTCTAATAGCTTGTCGCCAATTCAATTACTTTCTAATTTGCTAAATATATCGTTCGCTACGAACTCACCAAGAGAATAATTGTCAGATATAATCGTTATCTCAGTTTTACCTTCAGGCATTTCTTTAAATAAGATTCCTACTTCCGTAGTGCTGATGGCGGCGTCAGCTGCTTTTGGCTTGAAAAAATCCCTGAAGCCATAGGCGACGATAAGTTTATTCTTAAAATCGCTTTTTTGGATAATTACCTTTTTATCAGCCAAGATATCATGCACCCGATTAAAACAATCCTCCGTGGGAAGCGCAACTATTTTTGTGAATTTTTTTTCTGCAACCTTAAAATCATATAACGAAGTACCTAAAATTAATTTTTTTATCTCATGAGGAGAACATCCGGCAATCAATACTATCAATACCATCAAAAATAATCGCATTGTAAATCCTCCATTTTCAGCTGTCAGTCGTCAGATCAGCTCTCAGCTAGCAGCTTGCAGCATGCGAGTTGAAACTAATAAATACCGTGTCCCGGAATTGTTCTTGAAATTACTCATACACATCTTTTCTATTGCTGATACGCAACACAATAATCAAAATCTCTCGTTCGGATATCTTATAGATAACGCGATAATCGCCTAAGCGGTACCGCCAATACCCTTGGAAATCACCCTTTAGCGGCTTTCCCAATCTTTTAGGGTCTTGAGCAAGGTAGGTCTCGATTCGGTTAAGTATTTTTTTAACCGTAGGTTTATCGAGCTTCTTTAGGTCTTCTTCAACCTGATCGAGGTAGGCTACTTTATACACCGAGCTTCTTTCTTAGTTCTGCGCCGGAAATAATCTTAGATTTAGGGTCGTTAAAACGATCTTTGGCAATTTGCGCATCAGCGTAGTCTTCTAAATAATGGCCTAAGGCTTCAGTAACATAAAATTTTTCGCTGCGGCGCGTAGCCTTTGCCAATGAAGATAATCTCCTGGCCAGGCCAACCGGTAAACGAAATGCTTTTAGTATAGTCATGATTAAACCTCCTTGAGCACAAAAATTTTATTTAGCGAAACTCCGCGCCAAGTGGAGTCTCCAAGATAAGTATAACATTGTTATACACGTATTGCAAGAAAATAATAGGCTTCGTGTTTTAGGCTTCAGGCTTTTTTATTCCAAAGCTTGCGGCATGCGGTTTGCATCTTGCAGCCTGTTAAATATACCCCTTAACAGTTAAAAAAATTCCGAGTAAAATCATTATAGACCAGGGAATCAGCACCAGTTTTAAATTTTCTGTATAAAGCTTTGCTGTTTTGACTAATGTTCCCGGAAAGACAATGAGCCAGGCGCCTTTGATGAGGCCGATCCAGCCAAAGGCCGTTATTATTACGCGCCAATCCGCTACCCATATATTATGGTATAACACAATAGATAAGCCAGCAATAAAAGTAATGAGGCCGGCCACAAAAACTAAAGCAGGTATTTGCAGAAAATTCTCCAGTATTTGCCGAAATACCTTTCGGTTAAACAATAGGCCAATGCCGATTAAAATAATATACGGCCCGATGAATCTGGCAAGCAATACCGAATTTTCCATATGCACCTCCATTATTCAGCTGTCAGCTATCCCCGCTCCGCTGCAAATTAACCCGCAACCTTATCGTATTAACTAAATCTCATCTGGAAGTTGAGATTTGGTTCTCAATTTGCGTTATCTTTGGGGCTTTCGCCTTCTGCGCCGGGCATCAGGAGCTCCGAGAGAATTTCGCGTGAATTGGTGGCGTCTGTCAGATATTCTTTTATCTTTTCTTCTGAAACGCCATATTTCCTTAGAAGTTCGCCTGCCTTAGCGCTGAATTCTCCAGTTATGGCGTCATATTCTGTTTGCAACGCGTCCAGTTTCGCCTTAAGCTGCGCTTTTTCATCACGCATGCTCTTCCAGGCAGCAGCCATCGGGCCTTGCGCGATTAATGCTTCTTCTACCATTTTTACATTACTAAGGTTTTCTTTATCGTCTTGTTCCATGGGTTCTTCGGCGGCATATTTTTCTAATTTCTCATCAAGCGACTTAAGAAAAGCCTTATCCGCTACGAAACCTTTATTAAGAAAAATTACCAGCAACTTAGCGGAAAAATTATTTTCTAAAGTGCTTGCGTGTTTAGCAAAAAAGTATTTTCCGTCGCTGGCGATAATTTTTTCGTAATTTTCAGATACCCAGGCTAATACTTTTTCCTGATTTTTGCAATTGCCTAAAATATCATAAATAGCGCGCCTGATTTTGCTGTTTTTCGTTGATAGGAGTTGGCTGAAAAAGAAATCAGCGGCCGCATCGCCCGGGTGATTCTGGAAAGCCGTAAGAATAAGTAATTTTTCCGTTTCATCACTGACGTTATTATATCGCGCGATGAGCTCATTCCTTAAGTTGTCATTCTCCAGGTTGTCAACCAGGAGATAAGCGCTGCGTGAAACAATCCATGAAGGATTATTTAAGAATTTGCGTACGCCTGAATCAGTGACGCCGCTATTTTTATCGGCAATAATGTTTAACAATTTTATCTGCTCATAGAGAACATTAGGGTTATTGCTTTTAATTTTAAGTATTGGCTCAAGCAGATTGGCTTTCTCGCCGGATTTTTTGCCAAAAGACTGCAGGAAATGCAAAGATACGGCAACCGTGTTAGCGTCGCGCGCGGCTAAGAGCTCGCCCACTCTTTTATAAATTTTTTCTGCCGAAATATATTTAGGGGAATTTTTGTCGGCCTTTTTATCGGAAAGTATTCCTGCAAAATCTTCAGCCTGAGCACCAAGGTTAACAACGGCGTTATAGACTACCTGCGTATTTTTGTCGTAGAGGAGATTGTAATAATCTTCGTTAGAGAGTTGCGGCACCATAACTGACGGGTAACGCGAAAATGACTCTTGCCGGCATCCCGCAAATGCTACAAGGAATACACCAATTAAAAATAAAACTATTTTTCTTTTATGCCTTATCATACTATCCCCCTTATTTTTTATCAGTGTCCAGCTATCAACTCACGGTATGGTTATAGGCTAAAACTCTAATCTCTAACCTAAACAAAGTAAGTTAAATATTATTTAGCTGTCGGCTCTACACCGCCTCCATGGTTGAAGGCGGCTTGGTAGCTATATTATAGGTAACACTGACAACGCCCGGAACTTCCGAGACTAAGCGGTTTGCTAATTTCTCAAGGGTGCTAAAGGGGAGCTGGGTTGGTTGAGCCTTGCGCGCGTCAATGCTGTCCCAGCAGCGTATCTCAATCTGCTGGCCGAATTCCCGCTTATTATCGCGCATGCCGGTAACGCGGTCATTGTGCAGTATTGCCATATATTGGAATGCCTTAACCGGAAGCAACTCCTGCTCTACGATTGCTGTTGCCTTACGCACCAGGCTAATACGCTCACGCGTCGCCTCTCCTATGACGCGCGCAGAAAGCGCTGGCCCGGGGAACGGCATGCGGTTATATATAGAGGCCGGCAGCCCTAACGCTTCGGCAACCTTGCGCACGCCGTCTTTTCTTAACTGCACCAGCGGTTCAATGATTTTGTATCCGAATGCTTCCTGCGGGTCAATGCCCAACTGCTCAAAAACATTATGCTGGCGCTTGATGCCGGCAACGGTCTCATCGATATCGGTAAGAATTGTCCCCTGTAATAAATACTTTGCTCCGCTGTCTTTAACCAGCTTGCCGAAAACTTTTTTATAGAATGTCTGGGTAATCGCTTCGCGTTTTTGTTCGGGGTCAGTAATGCCGCTAAGTGCGTCAAAGAAGGCATCCTGCGCGTCAACTATTTCTACCTTCACCCCCAGCTTTTTAAACACGGAAACTATCCATTGCGGTTCGCCTTCGCGCATAATCCCGTTGTCAATAAAGTAAGTCTTAAGCCTCTCTCCCAGCGCCTTATGTCCAAGCATGGTTACCGCGGAAGAATCCACTCCTCCGGAAAGGGCATTAATAGCAACCCCTTCACCCACTACCTGCGAAATTTCTGCAGCCTTGTCTTTGATAAATTTTGCTGTGTCGAGTTGGTTTGCGGTGATTTCTTTTACCTGTGCCATGTCTACCTCCCTTATTAAAACAGCGATACAAGCTTTCAGTTTTTCCAGAAAATCTGTAATTTCGATTATTCTGTGGCTCCTGCTTTTTTCAGCATTTCCACTACCTCACTATAGCCACCCTCAGCTGCACTTATTAAGGCTGTTCCGCCGTCATTCATTCTAACATTCACGTCCGCTCCTTTATCAAGCAAGACTTTCACTGTTTGGCCATGCCCTTCTATAGAAGCCCCTATTAACGCTGTTATACCACTTGCGCTTTTCGCGTTCACGGCTGCCCCTTTATCAAGCAACACCTGTACTATCTGGGTATGGCCTTTTAAAGACGCTTTCATTAAAGGTGTTGAGCCATTCTTGTCTTTGGCGTTGACGTCAGCTCCTTTATCAAGTAGTGCCGTTACTATCTGCTCATGGCCATCGGTAGCTGCCCCCATCAACGCTGTTAAACCATTGTCAGCTTTAATGTTAGGGTTGGCACCTTTATCAAGGAGGGACCGCACTAGATCGATATCTCCATCGAGGGATGCGCCCACCAAGATTGTTGCGCCTTGAGTGATTTTGGTATTTACATCCGCTCCTTTATCAATCAAAATATTCACAATCTCATTGTGCCTATTCTGATACGCTGCAATCAACGGAGTCAAACCATCATTATCTCTGCCGTTTACATCTGCTCTGCGTTCTAATAAAGTTTTGACCAGTTCTCCGTGGCCTTCCTGGGAGGCAATCATCAAGGCTGTTGCTCCGTTTTTATCTTTGGCGTTAACATCTGCCCCTTTATCTAGTAAGATTGTTGCTGCCTCTTTATAGCCATCCCAAGCTGCCCCCATCAAAGCTGTTGCGTTATCGATGGTTTTAGCGTTTACGTCTGCTCCCTTATCAAGTAAAGTCTTTACTATCAGGCTGCGGCCCCTGTTAGATGCAGCTATCAAGGCGGTTACTCCATCTTTATCTTTGGCATTAATATCCGTTCCCTGAGCCAGCAAAGTTGTAACTTTTGCGGCATCACCTTCTTTTGCTGCTTGTATCAATTCAAGGCCATCGCTTGCAAGAGAAACAATTGAGCTAAAGAAGATAAACGAAAACAATACCGCTAGAACCTTTGGCGAGATAACCGTAAAGCAGCAGGGGCATGAAGGCTTTTCTTTTCCAAGGCTGTTAGCCGCTCTAAACCAGGGCCATTTTAAATATTTCA
>JAQTOI010000097.1 GCA_028713415.1 Candidatus Omnitrophota bacterium | reverse complement strand
CCGCCTTAGCGCCGCTGGCTTGATTGGGTATTGACATTTCCTCAAAATCAGCCGGATATGCGTTAGCTACGTTCCCCTCTTGCGGGCTAAGAGCAGAAGCTGCCTGATTCCTCTTAGGATGGTAATTATCAGTTATAGCCGGAACATAGTTTGTATTCGCTCCAGCACCTTTAGTGTAGACATTGTAATTTGTTGAAGGGCTGGTTGTTTTTTGCTGGTAATTCTGCGGGGTGGAACTGCTGCTATAAGTATTGGAATTGCTATTTTGGCTGCTTAGACTTCCGGAGTTAGTTGAACTGCTCAAATCTGAACTAAGGCTGGTTTTTGACGTATCAAAAGAGGCAGCGCAAAGTACGCCTTGATGCGCTAAAAATAAGGAGAAAACAAAAAGTATGCTTACGCAATACCTCACTATGCCTCCTTTATGTTGCTCTTTAAATATAACACGTTTTGTTTGCAGAAGTCAATGCCTTTTAGCTTAAAACCTGCATTTTTTGGATGGATTTCTACTTGCGGAGAAATTTATTTTTGCCGCAGAAAGCTTACTTCAAGGTTGTAAAAACGCCTTCCTGGGTAAAGCGGATGATAATTGGCCCGGCTACGATAATGAGAATAACCGGTAATATGCAGAAAATAAGCGGGATAAGCATCTTAAGCGGCGCCTTCATGGCCTGGCGCTCTCCTCTATGAAACCTTCGCATTCTGGTATCTTCGGAAAGAATCCTGAAAGCTTCTTCAACCGGCGTACCCATTCTATCTGCCTGCACCAACGTCCTTACAAAAGAAGTAACATCAGGTATATTTAAGCGCCTTGACATATCGCGCAGCGCTTCGATGCGGGGTTTACCCACGTTGATTTCCTTTAACACCACGGTCAGCTCTTCTATCATAGGATTGATTTTCACTTTATCTACGACCCAGCGCACTGCAGCCATAAAGTCAAGGCCGGCACCTACGCATAAGCCCAACAAATCAATAGTTTCAGGCAAAATTCTCACTATTGAGTATTTTCTTTTATTAACGCGCGAATTAAGCATAATATCCGGCAGCACAAAACCAAATATAGGGACGACTATCAGCCATACTATTTGCCTAACACCAAAAATGAAAAATAAAATCGCGAAAAATAACACTGCCATAAGCATCTTCCCGCTAACAAATTCTTCGGGGGAAACCTTCCATTTCGCTAGATATATTTTGTTCTTTAAAGTCTTTTCGGCCCGGAAAGCTTTTACCACTCTTTTATTAAAAGGGAGAAAAGGCTTAAAGAGCGAGGAAAACGCTGAAGTTTCTTGTTTAACTTCTTTAGCAAACACCGAAACCGTATCCGATGCCTTGGGGAAGAGGCCGATAAAAAACAGGACAAACCCCCCGCCCAAGAGGACAATAGCGATAAAAAATAGCGCCGTCATCAGATTTCCACCCTTCCGAATATGATTATTAAAATAATACCGATTATCTGCAAAATTAAGGCGATTAATAAAAGCAACCTGCCTAATTCGCTGCTCCACATGATATCAAAATGGTCTGGCCGCAGCTTGCGCACTACTACAAAAAATACAGGCCCAAGCATGGATATAATTATGGATTGTAAGCGCGCCTGGAGTGTAAGCGTGGTTACCAGCTCTTTTAATTTTATTCTGTCGCGTATAGTCTCAACTAAGCGCGAAAATACTTTAGTTAAATCACCGCCGGTTTCCCGCGCGACCAGTATAGCGCTTGAGACAAGCGTCATTTCTTCTGAAGGCATTCTCTTATCAAGCCTCATAAGCGCTTCCTCTAAGGGTACGCCGACTTTAATTTCGCGGTTTAGGAGCGAAACCTCTTGGCCCATTGGGGCTGAGGTTTCTTCTGCCAATACTTCAAATGATTGCACCAGGGTTAAGCCCCCTTTAAGGCAACTGTTCATTATCATAAGGCCGTCAACAAGCTGCACAATAAACTTCTTGCGGCGGCGGCGGTCCATAATGTTTACTACCCAAAGGGGGATAATCGCTCCGATAACAAGCGCAGTAAGCGTTACCCAGAGATGCTTTGAGAGGATAAAAGCCAGGGAGCCTACGGTCATGGGGACTATAATATATAGGTAAATGAGAACCTTGCGCCTAACGAAGATAAACATTTCCTCGAATTGAGCGGCAGTTCTCTGGGCTTTTTTCTGCTGGGCTTCGTCCCATTTTTTAAGCAGGGTGCCAGCTCCGTAAAAAGCTATAAAGCCAAAAGCAGCGACCAAAAGAAAATATGCGAATATAGTGGGGCCATGACTTATTTGAATTACGGAAGTATCCATATTTTATAATATTTTAAACTACCTAGCTTCTTTTGTAAAGGAAGAAATAGGTATAAGCTGCGGGCCGCCGGCTTCAAGCTACTAGCTTTTTTAAAAAAACTATTGGTTTGTATTTTTTAAAATTGGCTAAACGAATAAGGTATTAAAAATTTACGGCGCAAAGGCGTAAAGAAGATACAAAATAAGAATTAGTTGAACGTTGAAAAGCCGCATAGCTCGAATCGCCTGTCGGCGATTGTTTTGCGTCAATATTTTAAAGACTATTGACGGTCAACGTTTCCAGCTACGTAACCGTTCACCCTATTAAGATAATTCTAACTTTTGCGGGATTTTGCGGTTTTGCGGTGTATTCTTTCTTTTTTGCGCCGATGCGGTGTTTTGCGCTTTTGCGTTATAAAAAAGAAAAAGCAGAGAGTAGGGGGCAACGAAAGGCAATAATTGTCTATTGCCTACAGCAGGAGATGCTACTCTCTACTTTCTCATTTGATAAAGATTGCGAATATAAGGTTACAAATGTTACGGGGGTTACGAGAATTGCTTTAAAAATCTTAAATTATGTAACCTTCGTAACCTACTTAACCTTCGTAGCTTTCGTAACCTAAAAACAAAGAACTATTTTGATGTCGGCCCGGCTTCGTGCACGTGTACATGATAGTTCGTTACGCCCTCATCCAGATGAGACAAGAAACTCACCAGTATCATTTGATTTTCTTTGGTAAAAAAATACGTTAATCTTTGAGCGTTTTTGAGCGGCGGGGTAGGCTCAACTTCGCCAAAACCCTGATTGTTAAACATCTGACGGTAAAAGCTTATAATAGTTTCCTTAGAACTTAGAGAACGAAATTTGTATTTATCAATCACAAAGCCTTCCTGCAATTCCTGCTTCTGCTCGATCAGTTCAGTCTGGCTAGGCGTAAGGTTCATGGGCAAGGTATGGGCAAAGACTCCTGCATCTGATGCGCTAATTATCAAGAAAACCAAAACAATTAGCTTAAATCTCTGTAATCTTTTCATAATCTCTGTAATCATAATTTAATTGGATACCTCTCCTTCGCCGATAGAATCCCCTGCCTGTTTATACACGCCTTGCACCTTTTGCTGGATATAGCCAAACATGGCGACAAGCACTATCGCGACAAAAGCGATTAGCGCTGCGTAAACAAGTGCGGTTTGTGCTTTACTTCTTTTCATCATAGAAATAATATACACAAATCAACGTGGTCCCGTGCTCTTCCATAAAACTCATATCAAACATCGTTCCTACTGCCTTGGCAAGTATATCGTCAAATTTATATATAGTTATTGTACAACTTTTTTTACCTTGCGCAAAGGTTAAGGTTCTGCCTTTTACGGAAAGCGGCGGCACTAAAGAGGCAAACCCTATGGCTTCTAAATTTGGTACTGCTTTTGTAAAAGGGTCAACTATTTTTATCCACTCTGATAAACTGTACATGCCTTCTTTTGTCTCGTTGTTCTGCAGGATCCATCCAAATTTAGACATATTCGAGAGATAAAAATTCCCCACCGATTCTACCGAATCATGGGTAAGGTACCCCAATCCAATCATAGGTGTATAATAGGTATTATAAACAAATTCTGTTGCCGCATCCGGCACCGGCATAAAATCGAGCTGGCGGGGGGGATTAAAAGTCTCACGTAAAGCTACTATCTTTGTAGGTTCCGCAATTATGATATTATAGAGTATTTTTTCATTTTCCAAATAAGGTGAAATAACTACCGTAAAAGTGTTAATTCCATCTTTAACATAGAGAAGCGTATCTTGGTAACGTTTTTCATCACCAGTGATAGGTTGAAATTTTTTCCAGCCTCTTGTGGACAACTCTCGCTCATAAAAGTTCATAATCTGCCCCTTGGAAAGCTCTGAGCGATATCGTGAAATCGTGATAGATTCCGTAGCGGTGGCTGTCTTTTTTCCCTGTTCAATTATTTCGGTGCCTTGAGGCAATGAAAAATCAAGCTCTACCGCGCTTGCAAACCAGCGAGAAAAGAATAAAACAATAAAGGATATAATGAAGAAACAATGCTTGCTTATCCTCACAAACCCCATCTTATACTTCATAACGGTTTACCCCCCTCCTTAGGGGGGAGCGGCTTCTTAAGGTATAATTATTCAAAATATTCAACGCTGAGTAGAATATTTCCGTACTTTTCTAAAACTATTGGATTTATAATTTTTTCTTCTTGCAACTCTTCAGGGGAATCCTGAAACTGGTTAATATTTATTATACATTTCTTATTGTTGTCCTTTTCAAAAATTAACGTTGCTCCTTCTATAGTCGCTTCCACACCAGGCATGATATTTTCGGTATCGATACTATATTTTTTCCCGCTGGCTTCATAGACTAAGCTATTACCTTCTACTCTAACCTTTGTATTCCCAAATATTTCCTTTGGCGTCCTTGCCAGGCTTTCGCGAAGATCTATTCCGGTAGATAAAGCTTTATATACGTTTTGCCTTCCCTGACGCGGATACGAAGCCGTCAACTGCCACTTATATGCAGGCATTTCGTTAAGATAAAAATTAATCACATCGCTGACATCCCCTTTAATTAAATATGAGATACTCTGACGTTTAGCAACTGCCTTCTGATGGGGTGACGATTGCGTTGCTTCTTTATACACCGGCATAAAAGCTAACTTCTGCGGTTTGGCAATAAAGCGTTCGCTTAAGGTCAATGCATACTTCATCCGCGTTTCATTAAGAGAATAAAACGTCGTATCTTCTTTTTCGTCATAATAATAAATACCGATAATATAAGTTTCAAGGCTTCCTTTAGCAAAAACAAGAGTAATATCTAACTTGCCAGGAAAACCTTCATTTCTCTTGGGTGCTAAGTCTACTATTTTTTGTTCTTTAAGGCCCTGGGAGGAAAAGAAATCACGATAAAAAGCAACAATCTCCTCTTTAGAGAGTTTTGAGCTATACTTATAGCGTGTAATCGCACAAGTATCGTCGCCGGCTACGTCCTTTTTTATCAATTCCGTACTGTAGGGGGAAGGCGGTTCAGAAGGCTGTTCAACAAAGTCAATTTGAGCCTGCAATGATAAACAGGGGAAAACAAAAAAAAAGAATATCAAAATTGATTTTCTAAATTCCATTTTTATTAGAATGCGGAAATGAGTCCACATTCAAAATTAGGGTCAGACTCCTGGCCGCTAGGATTACGGATATGGCCACGCTGGTTATAGTTAAAACTTGCCTGCGCGCTTGACTGCACCGGCGGATAAAAGGTGGGCACATCCACATCTCCGCGCATCCCTTTAACCGGGCCTCCCATATGAAACTGGAAATTAACCGAATATATTGTCTGGGAATTAACAATATCCTTAAAACCATTAATGCTGTCATCCGTTGATTGCGCACGTATATTATTTCTCATGACTACTTTCTGCCCTTCTCTACCCTTCTCTGCGCTTTTATCCTGTGCGTTACCGGCGGCATGGCTTCCTTGCGATGTTTTCATATTTGCGTGGCCAGCCGGTGCATGAACCGAGGGGTCCAAAGAAGGCTGGGCTATGCCAAGAATATGATTACCTATAGACATTCCCGCGGAGGTTTCTGCGCTACTATAATCACTTTGAGCCTCGGAGTTCTTTGCTCGCGTCTGAGACCGGCCATCTTGCGATGCTTCTTCTTCTACGTTGTCCGTCGGTTCAACTTCAATAATAGCGGTAACCACATGCGCGCGGCCGGCTCCGTCAACCCAAAAGAATGTTTTTGGTTCTCCACTTCTCACCATGCCCGGCTCCAGGCCCTTTAAAAACTCTTCCCAGCGTTTGCTATTTATCTTTGTGCCAGCAACCTTTAATTGCACTCCGCTATTGTAGAAATTATATTTATAGCCCATGGCGATAGCATTATCTTCGTAATTATTCGGGGTGCCATCTGTCCCGCTCATGGCATCTTGCATTTTAGCTGCATTTTCTTGCGCTTGCTGATCGGACACCTCTCTGGCTTCTTGAAGTGTTTGGTCATTTTGTCTCTGTATGTTAGAATCGGCATTGCCAGCCTGTGCTTCTGGAAGTGCCCCTGGCGAGAGGTTTTCTGAATTTTTAGTCTGGTGTTGCTGATCCTTAAGGTTATTATCATCTGAAACCCGGCCATTCTTTGGCTCGGTGGCGTTTGGAAATCTCGGATCCTTCTGGTATTTTTGAGCATCGTGTTGAAGGTCTCCATCCTGACCTTTTCCAGAACCTTGGTTTCTGTCAGAAATAAAATTAAATCCGGTAGCCATTACCGAGCAAGCAGCTAAAGCTCCGGCATCAGCGGCGTTAGAAGCATTAGTTTTATCGCGGGCGATTTTTCCGATATTAACCGTAACGAAAGTAATTATAATAAGCAGGGCGATAATCGAAAGGAAAAATATGGAAGTCTGGCTCTTGTGGCAGGTGAAGTAGTATTGTCTTAAATTCTTAAGCATTTTGCGCCTCCCCGTCTCCTTAAGGTTACAAAGGTTACGGACGTTACGAGAAGTTACGGAAGTTGCTTTTAAAATTGTATTAAATTATGCAACCTTTGTAACCTACCCAGCAGGATGTCCTGTTGGCCTACTTAACCTTCGTAACTTTCGTAACCTAAAATTGTTACCTGCTACTTTTTACTATCTGCGATCATCTGTATCTT
>JAQTOI010000096.1 GCA_028713415.1 Candidatus Omnitrophota bacterium | reverse complement strand
CAAACATTGAGCCGGGGTTTACCTTCAGAGAATATTGCGAAAATTACGCAAAAAATATAGGCATACATGATAGAGTTTTTTTCATTGGAGAGCGGCTGGATGGCCCCTCAATATTAAGCTCTTTATTTTTACATGTTTTGCCCTCTTTTAATGAAGGATGCCCCATGGTCTTGCTGGAAGCAATGGCAAGAAAAGTGCCTAATATCGCTTCAGGAATACCACCCAATAAAGAAATTATAACTGACAAAAAAGATGGAGTTTTTTTTGAAGCAGGGAATAGCCGGCAGTTAAGTGAAGCCATGCTGGTTTTTTTAAACAACCCTTCTTTGGCTCAAGAAATAGGATTGGCCGGACGCATTAATTTGGAGCAGAATTTTACGTCCGAAATAATGGCAGCCAGGTATGAATCGTTATTCCAAAGTTTAGCGCGAAGAATACCTTCCAAGGAGAATTTTGGATGAGGATACTGCACGTAACTGAAAAATTAATCGGCGGGGGAGCGGAAACCTATTTGAAAATGCTGTGTTTTAATCAGGTAAAATTAGGCCATGAAGTAGCCATAATATTTTTTAAGGAGCCGATTAGCGCGCAAGATACCATAAATGAGATGCAGGAAAAAGGGTGTAAAATTATAAAATGGCGGTTTTCATCGCTACCTGACATCTTAAAAGAGGCTATGAAAGCTCAGATAATTCACGGGAACCTGATTTACGCTGAATTTTTAGGATTTATTCTAAGCGTAGCCTTTAACAAGAAATTAATTGTCACAAGGCATAGCTTAGACTTTTTTCTGCATAAAACGCATTGGAGAATTGTTAATTTTTTAATACTTAAGAAAACTACTGCGATTATTTGTGTTTCCGAAGCAGTAAAAAAGTTCATTTTATCTTTTAGGGCCGCATCTGAAAAGAAATGCCATGTCATATATCCGGCCGTTGATAAAGATTATATGTATTCTAAACTAAGCGGCCTTAACGTCAGGAAGCTGTTTAATATGGAGAATTTAAAATACGCCTTGGTGCCCGCGAGTTTAGAGGAACCAAAAGGCATCATTTACCTTTTAAGGGCGATACTGGCCCTAAAAAATGAGGCTAGAGATTGGGTATTTTTATTCGCAGGCGAAGGTTCCCTGCGAAAAGAGTTTGAAAATTTTGTTATTAAGAATGATATCGCCGATAAAACAAAATTCATCGGTTTTACAAGAAATATATATGACTATATCGCGCAGGCAGATATGGTTGTTTTACCTTCATTGCGTGAAGGATTTGGGTTGGTAATTCATGAAAGTTTAAATTTCGCTAAGCCCATTATTTCAACAAAAACTTCCGGCATAAGTGAATCTTTAGGCAATTCCGGAATTTTGGTAGAACCTCGAAATTCTTTTGAACTAAAAGAGGCCATTACAACGATGATGAATGAAGAAAAAAGAAAATATTTTTGCGAGTTATCGTTAAAAAGGGCGCAAAATTTTTCCGTTGGCAATATGGTAGATAAAACCATGGACGTATACGAAACAGCATTGGCGCAGAAGGCATTTAAGACATGCGGTTGCTAATTGTTCATAACTTTTATAAGGACCCCACAGGGGAGGATTTAACCGTACAGGAACGCGCCAGGGCATTCTTAAATAATAAACAAATAAATTTAAGCGAATACTATGCCTACTCCAAGGATTTTGGCTGTTTATCGCTAGGCAATAAGATAAAGAAATTAATCAAGGCTAATTGCCCTTTTTGTGTCCCCTCTGATTTTAAAAATTTGCTCGATAGGGAAAAACCGGATGTAGTAGAGCTGCATAATACTATTCCTTTAATCAATATTTGGATACTTAAAGAGCTGAAGAAGCGGGCTATCCCGGTCACTTACTTCATACATAACTATCGGTTTTTCTGCCCCCGCGGTACGGCATTTTTAAATGGGAAAACGTGTTTTAAATGTTTTCACCAGGGGCCTGCGTGGTGCGTATTACATAACTGCTTAGGAAACATTTTCTATTCTGTCCTATACGCATATCGTCATTTTTTATGCGGATTACTGTTGAAGAATCTATATCTTCTTATCTCACCTTCTAAATATATTTTTAACTTATATCGCGATAAGTTACCCGGGAGCAGAATTTGTTCATTACCCTTCTATATAGAAATTCCTGAAAATGCGAAGATGCAAAAAAGCGCGCAAAAGGATTTTATACTCTTCGCGGGCAGGTTAGTTAAGGAGAAAGGGGTCTGTGATGTATTAGCTGCTGCTAACATCCTAAAAGATATTTCTTTTGTGTTATGCGCCGACGGCCCGTTGTATAATTATTGCAAAAGTACAATCGCTCGTGACCATCTGCATAATGTAATGTTGCTCGGCTGGGTTGCGAGAGAAGACTTGTTGTTTCTTCTAAAAGGAGCCGCCTGCTTGGTGTTCCCTTCCATGTGGGATGAAGTGAGCCCGCGAATTATTTTAGAAAGCCTATCTCTTGGTACGCCCGTCATCACCTCGAGCCAGGGTTCACTAAATGAGTTTACCGGGGATTGTTTCAATTACGAAAAGAATAATATCCAGGATTTAGTTAGCGCAATTAAAGAGGTTTTTATCCGCAGAAGCGGAGTCGTTCCATCAGAAATTCCTGCGGTATTTGATTCCGGTGATTATGTAAAACGCTTATTAACCGAATATGAAGCATTAAGAGCAAATGAGCCAAATCCCTAAGCCAAAGATCTGCTTTATAGCCCGGACAATCTACAAAATTTTAAAGCCCGATGTTGTAAATATTCCCTTTGGTGGGTTAGACGTCCAACTATCTATTACTGCAAAGAAATTAAAAGGATTAGGCTATCCGGTAGAATTTGTTGTTTTTGATTATGGGCAGCCGAAAAGTGAAATGATAGACGGTTTTTTATGTTTAAAAATTTATCGAGAAGAAAAAAATATAAACTATTTAACCCCGCATTCCCTTAAAAAGATATTTTTGCTCTGGAAGGCGCTTGAGGCGGCTGACGCTGATATATACTACATACAGGGATATAATCCGCTCGCATTCATAGTTTCCATTTTTTGTAAAGTTAAAAAAAGAAAATTTGTTTTTGCTGTTGCAAGCGCTTACGATGTTGATCCGGGACATTTTTTCTATAAAAGCACAAAGTTATGCGAACGCTACCCATATTTTTACGGCATAAAGAACGCCGATGCGATAATAACGCAGATAGAAGATCAAAAGACACAGTTAGAAAATAATTTTCGGCTCAAATCCATTAAAATCCCCAACCCGATACCCTTAGAAAATCAGTCGATTGCTTCAGGTAATAGAGAATATATTATCTGGGCGGGGAAAAATACATTTTGGAAGCAACCGGGGCTGGTAATAGAATTAGCGAAAAAGTTACCGGAAACAAAAATTTTAATTTTAGGTATTTCCCCTTTAGCCAAAGAAATAGCCGGCGCCCCGCTCAATAGCCTAAAAGATTGCCCCAATATCGTATGCCTTGGTTTTGTCCCTTATCCTAAACAATTACATTATTTTGAAAAAGCATCTCTTTTGGTCCATACATCTCTGTTTGAAGGATTTCCTAATGTTTTTCTTGAAGCCTGGTCAAGCGGCACACCGGTAGTTTCTTTGCATTTTGATCCAGATGAATGCATATGCAGGAAAAAATTAGGGTTCCATTCCCGGACGTTTGACAACATGGTTTCTCAGGTTAAACTTTTATTGGCGAACAATGAATTAAGAAGAGAGATGGGCCTAAACGGCAGAAGATACGTTGAGGAGAACCATGATTTAAATATAATTATCAATAAATATACGTCATTGTTGGATAGTTTATACGCGCAGTAAAATGTGAGCTAAATTTTAATCGACGCGCAGAAATCCACGGGCTTTAGTCCAACAGGACACCCTGGTGGGTAGCCCGTGGAGGTTCATTATAGCTTAAGTGAATCAAAAGACTTTCTTCTGTAGCGCGATATTAAAATATCATAGCTGAATTAAACGGTGTTTTAAGATGAAAAAACAAATGCCAGATTATTTTTGGTATCTTTTGCTGCCGATGATTATATTTACTCTGGTACAGGTTTATTTCTTAAAGACTCCCGTTGTCGCTGGCCACGACGGCTACATCACTGGACAGGCCTACCGCTTGACTTACAATAATCTGCATTTTCCTAATATAAGCCATGGATTGAATTTGCGTGAGTCTGTTAACACTATGCCTCGGCCGTTCTATTACTCTTTCCCGTTGTTCATTAGCTGGTTTTTTATGCTTTTTTGCTATATTTTTGGTTTAAGCATATCGAGCATAAGGATGGGCGCTTGCGTTCTCTCCCTGTTTTCATTTATAGGGCTGTATCTTTTTACAAGAAATTTACCTTCCAGGGGGCGATACGCCTGCTGGATTGCTTTGGGGATGTCCCCATTTGTTTTCTATGGGTCACTCCCTGAATGGTTTATCGCAGGTAACGGTTTTGCCTTAATAGCAGCTGCGTTATTACTGCCTGGCTACAATTCTAAAGCATCGCTTGTTTACCTGGGTATTTTTTCTTTTCTGGCTGTATTTACTAGTTATCATATGCTGGCTGTCTTTTTAATTTTATTAATCCTGTTGGCAAATCACGCTCGAAGGCAGGAAGGTATATTCAGGGGCGATATCTTTTATAAAAAAGCAAAGATTGTTTTGACGGCGTGCGTATTGTCTCTTGCCGTTTCTGTGTTTTACAATGTCATTATGAGTTCTTCAACGCAACCGCTTTATAAAGTATGGGATGCCTTCTGCTATCGCTCGTTTACCGTTTTTAGCATTTCCTATAAACAGCTTATAACGCGCGTAACAAAACATATTTTAAAGTTATATCCGAATATAGCGGCAGTTTCAGTTTTGATATTTTCGGTTTTTCCAGCTATCAAAAAAATATACGGCCAGTATTTATATGTTGTTTTATATCTTGTGATTGCCGCCGTTTTACCCCTTTTGATATTGAAACACTATATATATTTTCACGATTTCTCATATTTGCTGCTCATGCTATCTTTGTGCATATTGTGCGAAGCCGTTATATACACCTTGGCTGCATTCAGGAAAAAGACATTAAATATCCTGCTTACGCTTCTTATGGTTACATATTTCTCGGTAGGTTCAATCATAGTTTTAAAAGAAGTTGACAGGCGCTTCCACGAAGACAATATCAACGGCATTTTGGAAAAATTAACCTATGACGACGTAGTAGTTTATCCGCGCAGCACCGGCTTTAACATCCTTCATATTAATAATCCTACAAATATGATTTGCTTTGACGATGAATTTAAAAGGAACCGTATACTACCCATTCTCCAGAAGGCCGGGAACGCCAACCGTCGTGGCAGGATTATCGTAATTCTTACCAATAAGGATAAGGAAAATATCGCGCAGATAATGGAAGATAGGAAAGGCACGCGTATAGCAAGAAAGAAAAATTTAAGTTTATTCGAATACAAAAGGTAAATCTTCAATCTTTTATTTGCGGTGACTTTTTCGTATCTAAATAAATAATATAAAAAAAGAACACATTAAGCGGTGCTTAGGGGATAGCAAATATATTTAAAATATAAAGCTGGATAGAAACGCGTTTAAAAAATATGGATTTTAATATTCTTTTTGATGCCGGTAGCCCCTATAGGCTATGGCCGTATTCCGACGGTAATGAATTGATTATGACTTTATCTACAGCGAAAAGCGGTGACTATTTAAAAAAAACCGAACTTTATATTGAATCTAATAAGAAATTCAGGCTTCTCAAAAATTTTTACACAGAGAATAAATCAGCAACAACGACCGGCCAGCCTTTCATTTCTAAAGAAGGTTATTACTTCGTGGCGGTATGGGACGTTGATTATTATAATTTCGGCGCCTCCTATGGCGCAATATATTTAAGTAAAGATAAAGGAAATTCTTGGGAAAAAGCTTACGAGGACGAGAGCGCAACGTACCTAAATCATTTTTATCAAGAAGAAACGGGCGGTATCTATATAGGCGCGGGCGTAGGTAAAAAAGATAAAGATAAATTTGGCACTACTCCGGAAAGAGGATTCGTACTTCGCTCTCAAGATAAAGGATTAACTTGGAATAAAATGATAGATTATGATAAGCCGGCAGCGTTATATTCAATAGTTAAATTTCAAGATAACATAGTAATTTCCACGAGAGAGCAAAAATCTTTATTGGTATTAAAGCCGGACCGTTGCAGAGAAATTTTCTTAAATGCCCCCACTCGAAGCGCAAACGTTATAGATGAGGCATTGATTATTTCAAGCGATAATTCTTTTATTTATTCATATAATTTAAAGGAGTGGAAAACGCATTCGTTTGAAATAAAAGCTGTTTTAAGATATCCGATAAAAACAAAGAAATATGTAATTTTTGGAGGCGTTGGGACAAAAGAGGGGCGCAAAGCCTATCTTTTTGCTACAGATATGCGTGATAACTATTTTTTTGAATTTTCAAATCTATGTTCGGGAGATTTTAGCAGGTTGGCGGTGCATGCGGGTAATCTGTACGCGGGGACAGAATGTGATGGAAAATTAATTTCGCTAGCAGTTGAGGAAATTGAGTTTAAAAAAATTAAAAATGGCCTTTCAATTAAGAGTTTTAAAAGATAGTCCTTCCGTGGATATGGCTAAGAGAGTGCTGTGCATAACGCAATTATTTCCTCCTTATCCGGAGACGCGCGCCATCCAGATATACCGTCTCTTATCTAAGATTTATGAAAATGGTTTTTACCCCGTGATTTACACTCAAAAGCCCTATAATTATTCACAAAGGCTCGACTATTCAATTATTGATAAAGAGAAGGATTGTAAATATGACATCCATTCCAGTTATGGTTTGTGGCGATCTATGATAGTTAGAGTAATCTTACAAAGATGTAAAATTTTAAGGGTACCTGACTTATTTTCGAATGGAAGGTGGTCATTTTTGTCTTGGAATATAAATACGTGTCTTAAAATTTTATTTTCCCGTAAGAATAAATTTGATTTAATTTTTACAGTTTCTACTCCAGTGGCAGATCATGTTAGCGGGCTGATATTGAAAAAAGTACTTAACTTACCATGGGTGGTTTTTTTCAGCGATGCCTGGGTGGATAATTCTTC
>JAQTOI010000095.1 GCA_028713415.1 Candidatus Omnitrophota bacterium | reverse complement strand
CCTGGAGCCAAATTTTAAACGGCAAAAGGCGCAGCTGGGCAGTAGAGAAGCCCGTAAAGCTCTGCGCGATATTTTTTCTAAAAAGGGGAAAGAAAGACCGAGCGCTTGCTTTAGATAAGGCGCAAGCCGCAGCTTTTACCTATCTTCACAACCAGCAGATTTTTTTTCCACGTGGCACAAGCCGCGAGTCCAGGAGAGAACTCAAAAATAAGTTTTTTGCCAATGCCTGTAAGATTACTACCTCATTACCCTGTTTTACTCTTAACGCCGCCTTGAAAGGTAAATTCTGGGAGAAGATAGAAGAGGCTATGGAGGGAAGGTTACATAGTAAATGACCAATGTCCAATGAAACAATTCCAAATGAAGCGACAATGACCAAATTAAAAATATGATGTCAAATGATTCAATGACAAATGACGGCATAATTATACAACATCTATAGATCATTGGAAATTTGAGTCATTCATTCGTCATTCGGAATTGGGCATTGGACATTGAAATAATGTTGTTGCGATGTGACTCCATAGTAACATTACGAATATTAGTAAATTATAATAATGCCAAACATACCATTAGGCGACTATATTTACTCCGGCAACAGCATGTATCCCACATTTAGGCCCGGAGATACCCTGGGTATATTACCTTATCAAGGTAAGAAAATAAAGCAAGGAGACATTGTTGTATTTTTTTCGCCCACAGGCGTTAAAACTGCGCATAGAATAGTATCCGTAAGTAAAGGATTTAAGACACAGGGGGATAATAGCAGCAAACCCGACCCCTGGGTCCTTGAGAAAAGCGATATCATCGGTCGAGTCATCTCCGCAAAAAGACATAATAAGCAATTTAAAGTTTATAGCGGCTTTCCCGGCCGCCTCTTTTCAATCTCTATCAAAATAAAAAACTTTTTACGCCGCGCGCTATCAGTTATATTCGGGCCGCTTTATCGCAGAATTTCCCTACCTTCCGTTTTTAAAGCTGCACTGCTGCACGCTCTAGGCACAAAAAAAGTTATTTTTAATAGAAAAGATGGGAAAGAAGTGCAAGTTATGATAGGCTCATTTATTATCGCTCGCAGCTCTCCGGAAAAAGGCGTCTTTTGGATACGCCGGCCATTTAGGCCGCTGATAGATATGAGGGTGTTTAACACTGAAGTTAAACCCTAAACACAAAACCCTAAATCCTAAATAAACTCAAAACACAAAATTTTAAACAAAAACTTTAATGTTAGAAAATCAAAGCCCAAAGCCTTATAATTTAGGAGATAGAACCCAGAAGTTTGCAAAAAGAGTTAGAGAGTTTGTAAAAACATTACCTAAGACTTTAGCTAACATTGAAGACTCAAGGCAACTTGTTAAAGCATCAGGTTCTGTGGGTGCTAACTATATCGAAGCAGAAGAAGCTTTAAGCAAAAAAGATTTTGCAATGAGAATAAAGATATGTCGAAAAGAAGCAAAAGAAAGCAGGTATTGGCTTGAACTAATAGAACCGGCAGAAAATGAAAATGTCGAAAGAGAAAATTTAGTTAAAGAAGCAACAGAATTAACAAAAATTTTTGGCTCAATAGTCGAGAAAACAAAATAATATTTTGAGTTTTTAATTTTTGATTTATTTAGGATTTAGAGTTTAGGGTTTGGAATTTTAATATATTCTAAAATGAATATAAAACGCCTCGGCTTTTATCGCTATTTATTACCCTACAAGAAGCTGATCGCCTTAACCCTACTTTTAAGCGGCGCCATGTCTCTCGTTGGCTTGTTGAATCCTTATCTGGCTAAACTCCTCATAGATGAAGCCTACGCTAAGCATAATCTTAAACTTTTTATCGGCCTCGTTGCTCTTGCCGGCGCAATCTTTGTGGTTAGAAATATAACCGGGGCCCTTAACTCTTATTTTTCCGAAGCTATCAGTAAGAAACTTAACTTTGACCTTTCCAGAGACCTTTTTAAATCCCTGCAAAACCTGCCCTTAACGTTTCATTCCGAACGTTCTACCGGTGAATACATGTACAGGGTTTTCAGCGATACGGGCTCTGTTTGCGGTTTTCTTCTTTCAAGCCTGAATTTTATCGTAACCTATCCCTTAACGCTTGGGATTACTCTCTGGATAAGCTTTCACCTGAACCCTAAACTCACCTTCCTCGCCCTCGCGCTTTCGCCTTTAAGCTGCCTTCCGCCGCTATTGCTTACCAAATGGCAGAAAAAAATTACCTGGATGAGAATAGGCAAGTCCCAGGAAATAAACAAGAAGTTACAGGAATATTTCAGCCATATTTATCTGGCAAAATCCTTAGGCAAGGAAAAACAGACGACGGAAAACTTTGAGGCGATTAACCGCGACCTGATAGAATTTGACCTCAAAAATTCCCGGCTCTCCAAGACATTCAACTTTTTTCTTTCCTTTACGGAAAAATTGCCTTCAATTGTCATTTTTTTGTACGGCGGTTATCAGATAGTAAAGGGAAAAGCGACTTTGGGGGAAATTACCGCCATAACCGCCTATGTCAGCCGCCCCGCAGGGTCTTTAAGGGCGATAACAGCGTTTTATCAGAGCGCGGCCATTAATAAAATTACGCAGAAAAGGCTCGCTGAAATCTTAGATTTAAAACCTTCTATAGCTGATACCCCGGACGCCCTTGACCATAAACTGCAAGGCAGCGTAGAATTTAAAGATGTCAGGTTTTGGTATAGAGAGGGCAAAACGATTCTTGAAGGTTTGAATTTTATGATACCGCCTGCTTCAAAAGCAGCGCTTGTGGGCGCATCCGGCCGCGGTAAAACCACGGTACTTTTTTTAATCCTAAGGCTGTATGAGCAGGCGCAGGGCAGCATTCTGTTTGACGGAAAAGACAGCCGAAAAATAAAAATAGACTCAATAAAATCGCAGATTGCCATAGCTTTACAGCAGCCATTTCTATTAAATGATACCATAGCCTATAATATTTTATGCGGCGACGAGAATGCTACGCTTGAGGAAGTTAGGAAAGCCGCTGAATTAGCCTGTGCGCATGAGTTTATCATGAATTTGCCTGGCGGCTATGATTCAGTAATCGGAGAAAACGCTTGTAAGCTCTCCGAAGGCCAGAAGCAGCGGATAGCCATTGCCCGCGCGCTCCTCAAGAAACCTAAAATCCTCATTTTAGATGAAGCAATGTCATCTCTGGATTCCCAGACTGAAGATAGAATAATCGATAATATCATGGAAGAATTCAAAAATTCTACTATTATTGTGGTTTCGCACAGGCTGGCCACGGTAAAAAAGATGGATGTCATTTATCACTTAAACGGCTCATCTCAACTTGAAAAAGGCAGCCACCAAGAACTTGTAAAGTTTAGCCAAAAATACAGGGAGTTATTTGCGAGCCAAATTGCGACAAGCTAACCTGCTATGAAACAAAAAAATATCTACGCGTCTTTAGAGGGGTTTAAGTATTATGTTAAGGCGAAGCCGTATCTGGGCGCGTATGTAGCGATGGAAAATTTTTCTCAAGGCTTATTAAAATACGGAAGCTTTGACGAATATCACTGTTATTTTGAGGATAATTTTTTTAATACGCTGACAAAAGAAGAGTTAAAAAAAACTTTTTTTGATAACGAAAAAGTAAAGTTCAAGCGACTAAGCTCTCTCCTTGAAGCCAAAGGACAGAAAAGCCACTGTAAAATAATTCATAATGAAACTATAATACCGGATAGGGAAATTTTGTTCAGGAATTTATTGCCCCAAAGAAACATTCCCCTTACCAGGCAAACCTATACCATAGCTACCAACGCCCACTTGAGGCAATTACTGGATATTTGCCTCTTAGGTTTCGGCGCTCGTCCTTACGATTCAATAATTACCCCTTCAAAGCCGGCAAAAGAGGCTATACATAATTATTTTTCGGACGTTTGCGAAACTACGAAAGGCAAGGTTCACTATAACGGCAGAATTGATGTCATACCTTACGGAATCGATTTGGAATGCTTGCAACCTAAAGAAAAACCCGAATCCAGGGAAAAGTTAGGATTACCCGCCGATGCCTTAATCTTACTTTCTACTGCCCGCTTTAGCAATGTCAGCAAAATGAATTATACGCGGTTCATTTTATTTTTTTCTCAATTAATAAAAAAAACCAATAGAAAAGTTTTTTTCCTTTTTGCGGGGGCGGACATTAATAATCAAGCGCAAGGCATTATGAAAGAAGTAGAAGAGGCAGGCCTTTCGGATAAGGTAAAATTCATCGTCAATTTTAGCGACAGCTTAAAGCCTTATATTTTCAGCGCCGCGGACATATTTATTTCTTTAAGCGATAATCTGCAGGAGTCATTCGGGATATCCCTGGTAGAAGCAATGGCCTGCGGCCTTCCCGTAATATGCACAGATTGGGATGGCTATAAGGATATAATTGAAGACGGCGTGACTGGTTTTAAAATACCGCTGGCCTGGAAAGCGAGGACCGACCCAACCGACATATTAGCACTTTTCCGCCACCCTTATGATCATACCGTTATTCATAGGATAAGCAGGGAGTTGAATATGGATACCGGCTTATTGATAAAAAGAACCCTTGAGCTTATTGATAACGAGGGTTTTAGAAAAAAGATGTCGCAAGCCGGCCGTCAAAAGGCGCAACGGGAATACTCGATAAAAACTGTAATTTCCCGTTATGAACGTTTATGGAATGAATTAAGCCGCATGGCGCAGAAGGACAGAAAAGAATACCCGGATCTTGGCAGCTTACTTTATTATAATTACCCCGAGCATTTTAAAGCCTTCCCCACAAGCATACAAAAATAATTTATGCCTCCTGGCGGCTGCATAAGTCGATTAGCTATAGTCTCGGTTTACAGTAAAAATTTTAGCTTGATGCTTTCGGCGGTGTTTAGCAAATTAACCGAAATACCGCTTATTTAACTTCCTTAATTTCAAAAAGATACTGTTTTAATTTTACATATTTTGAACTAAATACACGGGTATCCACAACCTGGTAACCTTTACGCTCTTTTAAAAAATAATCTTTGGATATCTGGGCCATGCCCCATAAGTAAAACCGAGTTACCCCCGCTTTCTTCAGCTTGCCTAAAACCTTACCTATTTCCCATTTTCTATCGCATAAAACATAAGTCCTTTCACTAAATAAAGGCCCGGCGGCCGAGAGGGGAGAAAGGTTGAGAAAGATAATGACGTCGTTGGTTTTCGTATTTTCTTTAATAAACGATATACGCGCGGCATTGTAAAACTCATATTTCAGAATCTCATTTTTTAAAAAATTTAAATTAAAGATAAATCCCACAATAAGCAAAAGCGATACTAACAATATTGCGCCTTTTGTCTTTTCCATGAAGCTTTTGTTAAGGCATAAGAATACGAAAATAATGGGTACAAGGGGCAGGAGAAATCTGACATTTACGTTAGGATTATGGCCTAAACACGGTAAGATACCTAACAAAAATAAAGCGGCATAGAGAAAAAGCGCAGCTTTGGCATCCAATTTCAGGGAGGCAACGTTTTTTACGTTAGCCCGAAGATCAAATAAAATAATGGCAAGCGAGGGGAATAGGCAGAAAAAAATTCTAATAAAACTGGTTTGGCGGCTTGCCCCTAAGTAAAAGAAGAATACGGCAAGCACAAGCAATATTATAAATTCGCGCGCTCTCTCATCCTTCAAAGATTTATATATAGATGAAGCCAATAAGGTAATTGCGCCCGCCACCCCCGCGTAAATAAAATATTTTTTAAAGGGAAATATCCAGGGCAGTTTCCCCGGAAGTAAAACGTATCCATAAAAATAATGGTTAAAAAGACAGTAGCAAAGCAAAACCAGCGCTAAACACGCGGTGACAGGAATTATTTTTTTTATTTGGTTATTAGAATGAAGATATAAGAATATAGAAATATAAAATGCGCCCAGTAAAATAACCGATTCGGGCCTCAAGAAAACTCCCAGCGCTAAAAATACAGATGCCAGGCTTAAATTCGAAGAATTGGCGCGCAAAATAAAGAATTTTGTAAGGAAATACAGGGAAGCGGTTGTTAAAAAAATCAAAGGTACGTGTTCCCAGAAAGTGATGCTATAAACATAAAGAGGGCTCGCGCAGATAAAACCAAAAAGCAGAAGATAATAGACGCGCCTCGCTGCGCCTATAAGATGCAGTATTCCGGAAAAAATAATGGCGGACAAGAAAAAAGCAAGAAGGGGAAGGAAATTGATGGCTCTATCTCCGAATAAAGGGTAAAAAAGGCTGGAAAGAAAAGTAAAGGGCAGGTAATAATTTACAAATATTTTACCGTTTTTCTGGGTGAAGTATTGAGGGTTTAACGCTGCCACGCCAAAACCCATTGCTTTTCCCGGATAATGTATATCATAATCTTTATAACCATTGAGATAAAAAGCTTTCATCTGAATATATTTTCTGCCGGAGTCATCCACATATAACCCAAGGCGCGGCAGCGAGAAAAAAACAATAATCAAGGCTACAGCCAAAACGCAAAATATCGCTACGTCAATTTTTATTGATATTTTATTTTCCATAATATTAATTAGCTTAGCTTAGGGGTTATTCATTGTCAAGGCTATTTGCCCTGTTTTTAAATAATGATATAATTGAGGGGTCGTGAAGTTTTTTAATATCTTTCGACCCTTCATCCTGAGCCCCTGACCCTTGAGCGAAGCGAGAGGGGGGCGAAGGATCTCATGCAATTATGTTTTCCAATAATATCCAACAACTATTTTTCAGGATTTTACAGGGGAATGCCCAGCGCGATGAGGTTGAAGCGGCATTGCTCAAATTTAAAGAGGAAGATTGGCAAGAGTTATATGATTTTGCGATTGCCGTCGAGGTTTTTCCCGCCTTCTATGATAAATTATTGAGATTAGGCTTTACAAGCCTGCCCAGTAGTGTTATTTCAAAGTTCAGAGATACCTATTTTTTAAATGTACAACGCAATATTATTTTAGAGCGGGAGCTAATGGTTGTGCTTAATCACCTGCGCGCGAAAAATATCAAAGTAATTACCCTGAAAGGGCCGATATTCGGCCGTCTTTTTTATGGCGATACCGCTCTTCGCCAGGCTTCTTGCGATTTAGACTTATTGGTGGGTTTCGATCAAATACGCGGCGCCCAAAAGTTTTTGTCAGAATTAGGCTACAACTTTCATGGCCGCCGCCCGGCAGATTTTAG
>JAQTOI010000094.1 GCA_028713415.1 Candidatus Omnitrophota bacterium | reverse complement strand
ATGCCTTGGTTAACCATTTCCTTATTGAGCTTCCTAAACAAGCATCTTCTAAACGGTCTAAAAATTCCCCTCCCTTGCCGTTTCTTGAAATAAGCTCCCAGGCTACTCCAAAATCAAATTTTCCAGAACGTATCCTATAAGGAGGCACGCCATATATAGATTCCGGTAACAACTCTATAACTCCTTGATGCGGAAAATTGCATATTTCTAATGTCCTTTCAAAGGCACGACGAGTAGCATTATCATACGAAGGGTATTTTCGGGTAAAAAATACTCTGAGGTCTTTTAAGGCAGGCCCTAAGGTCTGAATTACATTCGCATACCGCTGGGCATAGTCTTCTATAACCTCATCATCAACATCCCTGCCTCTTGCTTTCCGGATAGCTTTAATGATGTTGGGTGCTCGCCAGGCCAGGTGAAAAGACAAATCAAATCTTCCGCCGGCAGGGAAAGCGATTTGGCCAATAAACTCTCCTGCGGTTTGGGCGCGAATATCTTCTCGGTACCAACCTCTGATTTGTATGCGATTTAAATGCTCCGGAAAATGCTGCATACCATACTCAACAATGCCATCCAAATAAACCCCGAAGAATGGATCACACCAATTAAAAGGTTCATTGCGATCCCATAGTGCAGAGGTACCTTTTTCGCTTAAAACAACCGGTAAAGGATCATTCCTGCTTAAGAAAAGCCTATTATTACGCCCACAGTGCAGACAGGGATCAGCGCATCCCCTGCCAATACCTCTATGCGATGGTACAACAAAACCGAGGCCACCGAACCAAGAAACCCTCGTCTCACAATCAAAACCAACCTTAAACCAATTAATCCAATTATCCTTACCGCCTTTCTCTATATCAATGTGGTGTGGATTAGGCATGAGAGAAACTAAATCCATTGCTTCTTTGAACAAAGCTTGATTTGTGGTTTCCTGCTTAAGCTGTACAACCACCCTTCGCACTCTCTCCCTTGTTTTTTGCCCATAAGGAATAAGTATTTCCTGATAAGCTGTAAACATCATATTCATCCGCCATAACTCGAAAAAGAGAGAAGCTAAAGCATCTCTATCCCTATGGCCAGGCCTTAAGTCTTGAAAATCTGCCGGTGAGGAGGTAGCGGCATCGTCTTGCGGCAGATCACTTTGGACAGCTGGCGGATTATCCCTTATTTCGAGGATATCAAGAATATCGCGGTATTCTTCCACTAATTCTTCGAACAAAAGTTCCCAGTCAATTTTAAAAATTTCCGGTTGAAATACAGAAAATTCCATCGGGCGAAACATTTGTCTTTTTTCTGCTATTTCTTTAAATAACCTGGTTTTTATATTTTGCGCCTTCATAATCCGCCCGCTATCCTTATTCACATCAACGATCACATAAACGCACGCTAAAGCAATTAAATGGGCAAACATATCCCATAAAGTTTGTCCGCCAAGCTCTTGTTTGAAACGCTGGACATAAGGCTCTAAGTTGACCAGTTCTCCGGCGCGAATCCTCTCTTGAGGTGTCGCGTAAATCTTTTGCGCACGCCGATACATTTCAGTAGCCGGCAGCTGGTTTCGTAAATTTTCTTCTATTTTTTGCGACAAGTCGTCAGCTAAAACCGACAAATACTTATACGCCTTAGGCCAAAGGCGGCGGCTGGCAACGTAAGACAGCCGCGCACCAACCATAATCATAATTGAGTGGCCCAGGATGCTTGTTACATAGAGTTCCCATCCGGATAAAAGCTCTATCGTCGTAAGTTGATTATACAAATGAATCTCCCCTAACCATCGGTGATTCTTCAATCCTTCTGCAGCGTGAACTGTTACCTTGCTGCAAATAATTTCAAAAAAGCTCTGACAATATAAATCATCTTGGCCAAAAATGAGGTTTATTAGCTCATCTAAGGTTTTTTCATAGGCTACGGAACCGGTTGCTTCGCGGGCGCGCTGCTGCAGCACATCATCAAAAATAGTCAGCATCTCACCATATACGTTTAGAATCGTAAACCGCTCAACATCGCCCACGTCAGCCGTGCTAAACGTTATAGACTCTATATTTAAACAGAGGGCAGCTTCTTTAGATTTCATCGAGACTAAGGGGAGGCAAGAAACATTAACATCTTTATCGGCAAAGAATACAACCCTAGAAAACCAAGGAAAACCGGAAAACTCTTTTCGAGCGATTCCAGCGGCTTGCCTGATTTCGCTCAAAGTTTGGGCAACCCTAGCTAAAGACCAGGACCTGCCAGCATCAGGGCTGCGCAAGACACCTTGTAACTTGTCTGGTAACCCTAGCTCAGGAAATTCTCTAACCAGCTCTGTTACGCCCCTGTGCATTTCTTCATCGCTTAAAGGAACGCAAATTTCCTCATCTATTTTTTCGATAGTTTCTCTAAGATAAATTTCAATCATTTTGGATATTCGTACTGCAACGTGCCCTAAGTCCACCCTGCGCAATGCAAGCTCTTCATGAACCTGCGCAACTGTTAGCTTGTCAATATTACCGCATAGAACAGAAGCGCCTTGAGCCGGTAAATACTTCTCTACAGTTTTAAACCTGGCCTTCATTGTTCTCACCGCAGCTTCGATTTTAGGAGCCATTTTTTCGACTTCAGCAAATAAAGCGCCCCTGTATAGCTTGGTTTCTTTGTCGTCGTTTATTAAGGCTTTTTGCGCTGTAGGCTTACGCGGAGCAGCTAACTCTTGTCTTACGTCAGTTACGGAGAGGGCTGTATCAGGTAGCCCTGAAATCCTGCGTGCCTCGTTCTTTGTCTGCATATCCGGTAGTCCTAAAGGTAAACCGACAATATCAAAATATCTTTCATGGTTTATTAACTCAGCGATGAATTCCCGCTGCTGCTGTGCAAAATTTAAACCGCTGGTATTCCGGCTAGTCGCTATGCGGGAGGCTAATTCTTTAAATCTCGCTGAAATAGGATCAACTCCCTCATTACCCCTGTAAGTATCGTAAACTGTTTGCGTGACAGTTAGGCCTTTTCTTACGAATTCAACGGTTTCAACATGAATTTTAGGAACAAACGGCACATTTGTAATTTCAAAAGGCTTCCTGAACTTTATCCTAAAACTTGTAAAGGCTTTTTCGTTAGGCGATAATTGTAATTGATAAAACATATCCGTGCCAAGCCAAGCAAATATGTCGGCCGGCTTAACAAGAGGCTTTAAGCCCAAAGAAATATAATCTTGGTGCTCATCTGGACTTTGGGGGATTACGATAAAAAAAAGATACTCTTTGATGGCTTTTAATTTTTCAAAAATGTCTATCGGATCGAGACCGGCAGCAAAAATACGCGAATAATCCGGAGTGCCGGGTGCTATAACAACAATGTCCCTGCCTGGCGCTAAAGAAAATTTAGCAAATGCACTCCATTCAGCTCCTTGAATCTCCTGATTTTCTTGGGCTGGCTCTTGCTTTTTGTTAGCAGGAGAAGAAACGCTTTTTTGGTAGGTAGATAAGTTTGCGCAAGGCACAAGGCCTGCGCGACGGCAGATTAAAGTAGTATGCAGAAAATCGTCTCTTTGCACTTCGCCTGTAAGTTTCGGCTCAATGGCTTTTGCCAATTCCCAATCGGAAAATAAGCCTATTTGGATGATATCCGCTATCTCAAATCCAAGCTTTTCAAAGTATCTTCGCGCGGCTTCTTGAGCCTGCCCTTTAGGCAATCCATAAAGGGACGCGAAATACTTAAGATAGCCTCCTGATACGATTAAATATTCCAGGCCGTCAACCGCTTTTATCCCCGCTTTTAACATGTCAGTTTTATTCTTTGTGCCGGGGACGTTAAGCCCGAAATAAGGAAGATTACTAACAAAGACCTCTGCCGGCACCCTGCATCCTAAGTGGGTAAAATCATGCCCAGGCAGATTGCAAAAAGTTGAACCATATTTCCTCCAGCCTAAAAGACCACTACGGAAAATATTTCCAATCACTAAAGACTTAAATATTTTTTCTTTCTCTATTAAGTAGGCTTTGGCTGCGCCATAAGCAACTGCTGCCATACCTAACACTCCGCTTCCCGAGCCTGCCACAAACACCCGTTTTTCTTTTAAATCTAAAATTTGCAAAGCAGCAAGGCAGCCTAATGACCACGGCCTGTACGCTTGCGGGAAAATACTCATCGCTGCACCAAAGTTCATCAGGTCGGCGATTGATAAACCTGAAACTAAAAATGTTTGTCTGCGTTCTTCGCTAAAGTCTGTCCAAATAACCTTTATTGTATCCCAATTTCGCTCCTCCATGTCCAGGGGCAAACCGGAATGAACCACAAAAAGACTACCTGCGCGATAAAATATTTCTTCTATCATCTTCTCGCCAAGTGTCGGCTGCATACGGGTTAAGCTTATATCCTGCCCCCATACAGGCAGTTTCTCTCGAAGCAAAACGCTTTCAGGAATAACGTAGCGTTGGATTAACTTCTGTTCAAATAAATCCGCTTCTGTTCCCGCCGGTGAGCTGGCAAAGCCTCCAGGAGTACCTTCTCGATAATTTTGATAATAGTCATGTACTGCCGCGACCACGCAGTTGGCAATGACCTTTTGCGTTTGGACAATAAGCGAAGCATCCTGAATAGATTGGGGTAAAAGAAGGCGCGTCATTCTCGCTTTCAGTTCATCGACGAGTGCCTCAAGGCGAGTACCGCCGTATGGCTGCGCTTTAAGCCATTGCTTTACTTTCAGTCCAATATCACTGGCAGTAACAAAGTTATTCATCGTCATATACGGGCTGATGAGATTAAAATTGGCGATGATATAATACAAAGCATTACATTGCGCCTGAAGCTGGCGGTTAAGTGCCTGACGCTTCGCTAACACATCAGGTGATATGTGATGCTCTGGGCTATCGCTGAACACTAAACGTGTTCTTAAAAAAACAGAAAAATTATCTAAACCTTCTTGCAAGACATCCTCTTTTAGGTCAAATAAGCTGCGAGAAGGCACTATGAGATGAATATCCATTTCCTCGGCAACAAGCGCACCTTCAACGTACGCTGCTCTCATGTCAAATGAAATGCGTTCTTTATCTCTTATATCGACACCTATCTTAAGCAATATCCCTGAATCTTTAGTAAGTCTCACCCAACCATAAGGCCTATACGACGTTAAAGGATAATAAGCATTCCCGCTAAGAAACTTCTCGTACTTCTCTTGTGCCTGGGCAGCATTGCATAAACTTTTACTAATCACCGTAGCCGGTGTAACGATTCTCAACTCCGGGGTGCCGCTTAAAACTAATCCACTCGGCAGCTCAACGCAGAAATGATCATCCCAAAGTGGCGTTTGTATTCGCACAAGGCTTGGCTCTATGCCTCGCGCAGTAAACCAGGCTTTGATTTCATTTGCGGCTATGAAACATTCATAGCGAAAGCCCGGCTCACCTTGAGGAACAAGATAAGCTGCAAATCCCTTGTTTTGAGGATTTTCCTCTTGCGGCGCCTGAAAAATTTCTACCATGCCGGTCTTAACCCATTCACCGTGCCCGAAAAGCTCATCGGTAAAACGCGTATCAATCCATTGCAACGCCTCCCCTATAAGCCGTTGACTGATTGCTTGTGAAGAAATCCGGGACCCCACAGGCTCTACCGGCGAGCTGGCGGCAGAATCTTTATTATCTTTTTCAGCTTCCCCACTCATACCCTTTCCTTTTCTCCAACCGTCATTACCAAACACCGCGCAAGCCAAGACCGGCAGGAATAAAACCATGAGCCAATCCATCCCCCAAGCGCAAATCATCTCGTTGCTTTCAGTAAACTGGTCGCTGTCTTCTTTTTTACCATCCGTCGTGGAGGTTCGAACGGGTGGTTGGAAATAAGGAAGCTCTTTTTTAAATCTTATCAAAATTCCGCTGCCGCTTATTAAATTTGCTGGAACAACTCCAACAGTTACTTTGCCATCTTCGTCTTTCGCCCAGAATTGCCCTTCGTAGCTTATTCCACTTACCGCGTGAAATTCTTTGATTAAAATTCTGTCAGCGTCTTTGACCATGTAACCCATAGCTTGATGTTTTCTCCCTAAAATAGCAACACTATCTCCTGATATTGCTTGATTAAGCCCAACCATTCCTGGTCCTCTGTCAAATAATATATATTCGAATGAATAATGCTGGTCACCACTTATGAGCATTGGCCTTCGTAACATTAAGACGCCGTTATTACCACCATGTTGTCCTAAATTTTCTAATGCCGCGGGGAGGCCACCTATCACAATATTCCCATAAACTTGAGAAGAATATGGCCCAAAGAACTCTTGAAGTTTATTTTGGGCGGATGCCTCCAAATCATAGCGGCTACCGATTAAAACAGCGAACCCTAAATTTTGCAGAGCATTAATGGTTTCCACAGAAAGTCTGCTCGTGTTCACGAATTCCCGCCAGGCTTTTTCTGATATCATTTGTTCTTTTTCATAGCCTGTTACGTCAAATAGAGACACTCCACATGCACAAAATGGTGGCCTAAATTTGACAGTATCATCTACAATTATGGCACTCTCATACCTTGGATCATTCCACTCCCCATTATTTAAAAAACTGTCAAATTGTACGGAAACATCACTTAACATGCCCTTGAATGTAATATAGCTTCTAGCAACTCTACAAATAATAATGTTTGCTGCGCCATCAGACAGCTTTTCTAAGTTGCTAACCAGTGATAAATCCATAACATGTGCGTTAACCCACTTGCGAATAGGCTCCTTTATGCGCTCACGGGAAATTCTTCCCTCCATAATATCAGCAACAGCGTCTTCCATGGAAGCATTTTCCATAATATCGCTAGCATCATAGCTAACTCTTGAAAAATCTGTATAGGCAAAAAGCAACCTGTACGTGGCATTGCGGACGACTTGAGAAACCGCAGGGTTAATATCATATCCTTGGATTAAAATTCTCCACCGAGCGTATACTTCTGGTATATCTACATCCTCACCATATTGCTTCAGTTTCCGTTTAATCACCGCAGCAATAGTATAAAGCTCTTCCCCACTCGAGCATCCTAGAGACTTTACGCCAAGGCAATAGTCACTATTACGGATTTTTTCAGGAATAAGACGGTCAAGATAAGCTTCAAAGGCTATGCCCCACTTATCATAATTTCTAAAAAATCCGGTTGCTCCCTCCAGCGTATAAAGATGCCTTCCGTCGACCCTGGAATAAACTTCGAACATCCGATAACTATGTTCGAACACCATTGTTTCGTCATCCGATAGATAAATATTATCGGGTTTTATATCCCCAAGATTAATTTT
>JAQTOI010000093.1:6042-7299 GCA_028713415.1 Candidatus Omnitrophota bacterium | reverse complement strand
AAAGAGCTTTATTGGGCAGACTTACGCGCGGAAATAATCGATTCGCAGCGCGATTCTCTCCTTCAGCCATCAGCAACGATTCGTTAGCTATTATGGGGGCCCCCTCCTACGCTGGAGCTTCCTCCTATGCTGAAGCTTCCTTCTTCGCCAAGGCTTCGAAGGACAGGTCGGAGGACAAGTCGGAGGGCAGGCGTGGCAGGACAGCCTCAAGTCCATCTGAAGGCATCTTTACGAAGTTTTATCCAGTCATACTCTATGATAAATCTTTCACTCTGCATCCTGAGATGTTTTCAGAGTTAAGAGGCGCAATCGAAAGAATGAAAGATACCGGAGACATCATGGGGATAGCCAGGCCAACCGGAGGAAAAGGAAAAGACAAAAAGCCCGTTGAGTATGGTAATTATAGGGGAAATAAAGTTGCCGCGTTTCATGCAGAAATAGGGCGCAGAGGCCGAGTGGTAATGTTGGCTGTATTCTCTAACGGCGACATAGATAAACTTATTTTAGGTTACTCTGAAATAGGTGAGGCCGGGCACTCAAGAAAATTTCTTAACCATTATAGAACATGGAAAAAACTAGCCAAAACAGGAAAAGTGGAAGAAATTTTACAGAAGTCTCTTAACCCTATCAAGGACAGCAGGCTCATTCGGGAATACAATAAGAAAATCTTTGGCAGCGAAAACTTGCTGACCAGAACGCAACTAGTTCTTAATATTGTAAATAATGTCGGTAGGCTCGAAGAACTAGCTCACAATGTACGTAGCTCTCCAGACATTAACACTCTTGCAGCCATTTTTGGAGAACACGTTGATATTTCTTTGGGAGTCGATATACCAGCGGATTCATTGAGTTCAATACTTTCTGCTATTATTAGCTATATGCAAGCAAACAAAGATGAGGTTGAAAAAGCAGTAGCCGCTCTTATAGGAAAAAAACACTACAAGAAAGAAACTTTGCAGGGGCTTAAGAGAGCTTTTGAAATTTGGCCTGAGATTAAACATCATGCCGCCGATTTGATTGCTAACGAATTTAATAAAGAATTTCCTGATTCAGAATATATCGCCAAACTTTTCTATCGCTTGGCAATTAATTTACAAAGCAAAGAGCTGGCCGCGATTTTCTATAATAGCTATGATGCCTGGGCTCAAGCGCAACTTGACGATGAAGAGGGAAACTGGTTGAGGAAGGCGTTATTTGCAGAAATTAATGGACAAACACAAGCTCATTGGGCTCAAGGTTACCACGAATTCAAGAACG